>JBFMDM010000029.1:0-20486 GCA_040753835.1 Planctomycetota bacterium | reverse complement strand
AATATTGTAAGTGGCTAAATCTATATCCACAAATACAGGGACAAGCCCGTTCTGAACTATCGGCGTTATGGTGGTGGGGAAACCGCAGGCAAGCGTAATTATTTCATCGCCTTTTCTCAGCCGCCTGCTGCCGAGTTTTGGCGAGGTCAAAGCCGAGATGGCCAGAAGGTTGGCAGACGAGCCGGAGTTGGTTGTAATGACATATTTTACTCCCAGGAAATCAGAAAGTTTCCTGCAGAATTCTTTCTCAAACCTGCCGGCGGTAAGCCAAAAATCCAGCGAGGCGTCAACAAGATTAACCATCTCTTTTTCATCATAGAACCGTCCGGCATAATTTATCTGTGTTTTGCCGGGAATAAAGTCACTCTTTGGCGTTGCCTTATAGAATCCTTTGACTTTATTCAATATCTGTTGGCGCAGTTTTTTGTTATTTGCCATAATACCCTCTGATTTGACCGAGTGTTTCCGGTAACATATTTATTGACCCCGAATAGAATGCTTTATACCAGTTAATTGTATTTTCCAGCGTGTCCGCAATATTCATCCGCGGTTGCCACTTTAATAATGCCTTTGACTTGGCGATATCAAGATTCAACAGGGTTGCCTCGTGTAGTTTTTTATCCGGAATGATTCTGTAATTACCTTTGCCCCATACATTGATAATTTTTTTTACGACTGTTTCAACAGGTACGATATTGCTCTTATTGGGTCCGAAATTCCAGGCGCCGATGTATTTCGTTTCTTCTTTTAACAGATGAGAGCCCAGGAGTAAATATCCGTATAATGGCTCTAATACATATTGCCACGGTCTGATGGCGTAAGGATTGCGGATGACGATGGGCTTGTTCTTTGTCAGCGCTCTGATGCAATCAGGAATCAGCCGGTCTTTTGACCAGTCGCCGCCGCCGACGACATTCCCGGCTCTTACCGAAGCAACAGCCACTCCGTGTGACTTGTATTTATCAGGATTGAAGAATGACTTGATATAGGCGGCTGTAACCAATTCAGCGCAGCCCTTGCTGGAACTATATGGGTCATAGCCGCCCATCGGGTCGGTTTCTTTGTAGCCGGCCACTTGTTCTTTATTCTCATAGCACTTGTCGCTTGTTACGTTTATAACGGCCCTGACGGTGTTGGTTTGCCTTACCGCATCCAAGACATTAACAGTGCCCAGAACATTAACCTCGTAAGTATATTTCGGCTCCAAATATGAACGTCTCACGAGCGGTTGGGCCGCCATATGAATAACGGCATCCGGCTTGTGTCTTTTGATTGATTTTTTTAGTTTGGTAAAATCACGTATGTCGCCTGTAATATGATTAATCCGCTTTGATAAGTTAAGGGTTCCGAATAAATCCGGTTTCGTGGAGGGGGGCAAGGCATATCCAGTTACTTCAGCGCCTAATTCCAACAGCCAGAGAGTCAGCCAGGAGCCCTTAAAGCCGGTATGTCCGGTGACGAGGATTCTCTTATTGTTGTAGATGTTTAATCTTTCCATATCTTCCACGGCGCTTTTCCGCTGTTCCATAACGTTTCAAGTTCTTTCTTGTCTCTTATCATATCCATCGGTTTCCAAAAACCGTTATGCCTGTAGGCCTTTAACTGGCCCTCTTTGGCCAAATTCTCCAGCGGCTCTCTTTCCCAGAAAGTATGTTCATCGGTGATGTATTTGAAAATCTCCGGCTCAAGGACAAAAAAGCCGCCGTTTATCATTCCGCCGTCTCCTTTTACCTTCTCTTGGAAATTGATAACGGCATTTTTATCACTGATATTCAATGCGCCGAACCTGCCCGGCGGTTGGACAGCCGTAACCGTGGCATATTTGCCGTGTTTATTATGAAATTTGATTAAACCGGCTATATTTATGTCAGCCACGCCATCGCCGTAGGTAAGCATAAATGCTTCTCTGCCCACATATTTCTGCACCCGTTTTATGCGCCCGCCGGTCTGGGTTTCCAGCCCCGTGTTCACCAACGTGATACGCCACGGCTCAGAATAATTCTGGTGTATGTGGATTTTGTCATTGCAGACGTCAATTGTCACGTCGGATTGGTGCAATAGATAATTGGCGAAAAACTCTTTTATAACATAGCCGCGATAACCCAGGCAGACGATGAAGTCGTTAAACCCATAGTGGGAATAGATTTTCATAATATGCCAGATAATCGGTTTTTCTCCTATTTCTATCATCGGTTTGGGTTTTGCTTCGGTCTCCTCGCTCAATCTGAGGCCCATTCCGCCTGCCAAGATAACGACTTTCATTGTATATTCTCCTGTTTTACATTTTCTCAGGTAGCATATTTACCAGCGTTGTTACGGTTTGGTATATTCTTTTAAGATTATTCAGCCGCTGCTGGTAAAAAACTTTTTTGCCGGCGTCCTTGATGTCTTTTACCAGGCCTTCTATCTCGCTTAAATTGGCCGAGGCCTTGCTCATCCGGCTGTTCAGACCGCTTTTCAGTTTTTTCAGTATGATTTCCATAATATTGGGATTGACCTCGTAATAGTCCTTACGTGACCCCTTGACAAAGACATTCTTCACAGCCTCCCAACCCTCCAAAATTCTGATATTCTGGCTGACCGTGCTTTTGCTTAAATGCAGTTTCCCGGATATCTCGTCCAGCGACAGGGCAGAGGGCGATATATATAGAAGCGCATATATCTGCGCGGCCACGGAACTCAAACCCACGCTGTCCGCGAATTCGCTCGCAATCTTTACAACATTGTCTGTCAGATTACCGTCTTGCATATCGTTTAGAATATTCCGAATGTTCTAAATACAATATACACCATATCGCGCGTTGTGTCAAGTAAATTATTATATTTTTGTAAAAATATATGCGCCGGCCGGATTTGGGCTAATCGGACTGCCAAATCCTTGACTTTTCCTGCAAGGATAGTAGGTATATATAGATGAATTTCCGCAAGACCGGGGCAATTACGATAGGCCAAAGGGACTATAGCGACACCAGCCAGATTCTTACCTTCTATACCCGCGACTACGGCAAAATCACCGTCCTGGCGCGCGGCATCAAGAGGCCAAAGCACCGGCTCCTGAATCCGCCTGACCTTTTCAGCCATAGTGAAATCATATTTATCAATAAGTCGCCCCAGGGTATGAATCTGTTGACCGAAATAACCGTCTCAGACAACTTCCCGTCGCTTCGGATAAATCTGGCCCGCCTGCGGATGGCTTTTTATGTTGCGCGATTCTTGGATGAATTGACCGAACCCGAGGAGCCGAATCCTGAGTTGTTCAATCTTGCTCTGAGGACTCTCAAGCAACTTGCCGGAGCCGGGTCGTCTGGTGCCGGTGTTAAAAAGGCCAGAAAGATAGCAACTAATTCTTGCAGTGAGACGGAAAAAATGATTATCTTCGCCTTTGAGACCCAGGCGCTGAAATATCTGGGCTATATGCCCAGTACCTTCAACTGCCCGGTCTGTAAAAAGGCCGCTACCAGGAGCCGTAAGGTGGCCTTTAGTTTTTCCAACGGCAGTGTTCTTTGTCCGGCCTGCCGCGCTATGCAACTAAGAAAGGACGACCTGATAGAGGTGTCAGCCGGCGTGATGAAACTGGTTGACGTTCTGGGCAATCCATTTTTGCCGGAACTGGAGCGTCTGAAAATCGCGCCTTCTATGCAGAAAGAATTAAGGGGCTTTATCAACAAATATATTACTTATATTGTGAACGTATGAAATACATATTAATTGTCCTGCTACTTTTAATTGTCGGCTGTTCTTCAGCGCCCGATGCGATTTCGCCTGAAAAGGAATATCCGGTATCGGCCGAAGCCGAGGCGAAATACATTGAGGCCGAAAACCTCTGCGCAAAGAAAGATTACGGCGTTGCATTATCTCTTCTTGAGGATGCGCTGGATCTGACCAAAAACCGCTCCCAGCGCGAGAAAATCTCGTTCCTCACCGGCGAATGCCTGTTTCTCGCGGAATATTACAACAATTCCCACAAGCATTTCCAGAAATTCCTGCAAGAGTTTCCCAAGACCGAGCGGCTCAACGATGTCATTAACCGCGAACTGGAGATAGGATTCAAGTTCATCAACGGCGCCAAGCGCAGCATATGGGGGATTTACATTGTTCCCTCATACGACTTGGGTGTAAAGATTGTCCGCGAGACCCTGAAGGGCTATCCCTACACCGAGCATTCCGAGGAATACTACTTCAAACTGGCCGGTCACATTTTCGGGAATGAAAATTATGACGAGGCGCGCAACGAATACGAGGGCTTCATAAAGGTATACCCGAAGAGCAAACTCGTGCCCGAAGCGGAATATAAAATGGCGCAGTGCCACCTCAAGGTTTATCAGGGCTTTGCATACGAGGTCACGCCGCTGACCGAGGCGTATAAAATCACCGGCAAATTCAGCGAAAAATATCCGGACAGTTTGCTTAATGACGAAGTCAAGAAAGCGCACGAGCACATCACCAACCTCTTTGCCGAGCGTGATTATGAGGTAGGGATGTTCTATGCCAGGACGAACAAATCAAAGTCAGCCCGGATTTATCTGGAGGGCGTGATTAAAAATTATCCCGAGACCAAATGGGCAAAGGAATCGGCATCGGCCCTGAACGGCCTGCAGAATGGCGAGCCCCGTTAGAAAGACCCGTAATGAGTTTAACAGACAATATGACGTTTTGGTTTTACGCCTTGTGCTTTCTAAAGGGGCGAGCCCAAATAATTATGACCACAATGCGCAAACACCTCTGGGTTATTCTTCTGTTCGCGGCTGGCTGCGGCTACCAGATGAGCCCGTATATGAAGGATGTCACGGCCGTTTCCGCGCCCATCTTTGACAACAAGACCACCTGGCGCGGAATGGAGTTTGAGTTGTCCAACCTGGTCCACCGCGAGATTAAAGCCCGGACGCCTTTCCGGCTGGTCAGCCACCCCGAGGACGCCGATATCGTCATCCAGGGCGAGATTACGGCCTATCGCAAGCCCGCGCTGGTGGAAGACGCCAATGATAATGTGATTGTAGCCGGCTCTATGATGACGCTTACGGTCAGGATAAGAGAGCAGAAGACCGGCAAAGAGATACTCTCCAAAAGCCGGAATATCCAGAGCGAATTCATCATCGGTTCAAGCGAGACCGCCACGGATGCCGAATACCGCGGCAGGCAACAGACCTTAGAGCAACTCAGCCGATGGGTCGTATCTTTGTTAGAGGAGACGAGATGAAAAACACTTTTCTGATAATCCTGTTGGGCTTGTTCCTGCTTACTGCCGCCATTGTGGCATATAATTCCTATTCTGGCGCCAAGACCGCCGACATCACCATTTCCCAGTTCCTGAAAGAAGCCAAGGACGGAAAGATAAAAAGTATCCACGTCAAAGGCACCAAAATATACGGCGAGTATAAGCCCGGCGGCGAATATATAAGATACCGCCTTAAAGGCGAGATGCCTGTGAACTATATGGGCGAAGGCAACCATCTCAATGAGTTGCAGGCCCTGGTTGACCCGAAGGATTTTTCATACAGCACCGGCGAGAGTATGTGGTCCCAGGTATTCATCGCTATCCTGCCGATACTGTTGCTTATCGGCGTAATCTGGTATTTTGCGGTGCGCCAGGTGAAAAACATCGGCGGGCCGGGCGGGCCGCTTTCTTTCGGCCGGAGCCGCGCCAAACTCGTCACCAAGGACAAACGCAAGACCACCTTTGACGACGTGGCCGGCATTGAAGAGGCCAAGGAGGAGGTCAAGGAGATAATAGAATTCCTCAAGGACCCGGGCAAATTCAGGAAATTAGGCGCCCGCATCCCGCGCGGTGTTCTTCTGGTCGGGCCGCCGGGTTCAGGCAAGACGCTCCTGGCCAAGGCAATCGCCGGCGAGGCCGATGTCCCGTTCTTTACGATGTCCGGCTCTGATTTCGTGGAGATGTTCGTGGGCGTGGGCGCATCGCGCGTACGAGATTTATTCAATACCGCCAAGGAGAATTCGCCCTGCATTATCTTCCTTGACGAGATAGACGCCGTAGGCCGCCAGCGCGGCACGGGTCTGGGCGGCGGACACGACGAGCGCGAGCAGACACTGAACGCCATCCTGGTTGAGATGGATGGATTTGAGACCGATAGCAGTGTTATGATAATGGCCGCCACCAACCGGCCTGATGTTCTTGATTCGGCCTTGTTGCGTCCGGGCCGGTTTGACCGCCAGATTGTCATTGATATGCCGGATGTCAAGGGTCGCGAGGCAATCCTCAAGGTTCACGCCCGCAAGATTAAACTGGCCCCGCAGGCAGACCTGGCGCTCCTGGCCAAGACCACGCCGATGTTCTCAGGCGCGGACTTGGAGGCGATTATCAACGAATCGGCCCTCATCGCCGTGATGAAGAAAAAGCAACTGGTCGGACAGGATGAACTGGAGGAGGCGCGCGACAAGGTCCGCTGGGGCAGGGAAAAACGCAGCCGCGAGATAGACGAGGCAGACCGCAAAATCACCGCCTATCACGAATCCGGCCACGCACTAACTGCTTATCTGTTGCCTGAAGTGGAGAACGTCCACAAGGTCACGATTATATCCCGGGGCAATTACCTCGGCGCGACTATGCGCCTGCCCGAAAAAGACCGCTACCATATGCAGAAGAAATACGTCCTCGGCAATATCGCGGTCCTTTACAGCGGCCGGGTGGCCGAGGAAATATTCTGCAGCGACATCTCGGCTGGCGCGCGTTCGGATATCCAAGAGGCGACACGGCTGGCCCGCTTGATGGTGACCGAATGGGGGATGAGCGAAAAAATGGGGCCGATTAGTTTTTCTGAAGGCGAGGAGCATCTTTTCCTGGGCCGGGAAATCACCAAGACCAAGACCCACAGCGATGTTACTTCCAACGAGATTGACAATGAAATCAAGAATATCCTTATGGCCTGCTACAACCGCGCCAAGGAACTGGTTACTGCCAACAAGGACGCCTGCGACCGTCTGGCCAAGGCGCTCCTTAAATACGAGATTATCAACGGACCGGATGTGGAAAATCTTATCAAGGGCGTGGATATTGATGCTGTTAAGAACAAAAATGAGACAAAGACCAAGGCCGATTCGGATACCAAGACCGCTTAAGCCATCAGGGTTAAGGACGGCGCAGTTCCCCGAATTTACTTCGGGGGTCTCTGCGGAGTTCCTGAATCCAGGGCGCACCTACATCGTAGGCATACTGAATGTCACTCCGGACTCGTTCTCAGACGGCAACAGGTTCTATAAACTCTCCCGATCCATCCCGCACGCCCTGGATATGATAGAAGACGGCGCGGATATCATTGACATCGGCGGCGAATCCACCCGTCCGGGCGCAAAGCCCCTCCCGCTAAACGAGGAATTAAAACGGGTCATCCCGGTCATAGAGTATCTGGTCCGCATCCGTCCGGATATTATCATCTCCATAGATACTTATAAGGCAAAGGTGGCCGAGGCGGCGATTCAGGCCGGCGCGCGTATGGTCAACGACATCTCTGGTTTGGGCATGGATGAGCAGATGGCCGAGGTCGTGGCCAGATATAAGGCGCCCCTGATAATGATGCACATCAAAGGCACGCCCAGGGATATGCAGGTCAACCCCCGATACAAAAACCTCAAGAAAGAGATGTTTGACTACTTCAGGCAACGGATTGCCTATGCGCTCAAGAGGGGAGTAAAGAAAAGCCAGATCATCATTGACCCGGGATTGGGATTCGGCAAACGGCTGGAAGACAATTATAAGATACTGGGCTGGGTGGATGAGTTGCACAAATTAGGCCGGCCCATAATGCTCGGCCCCTCGCGCAAATCATTTATCGGAAAGGTTTTGCACCCCGTTAGAAGCGGACACAAGCGTGAGAATAATACTCTAATTAAGGAGGGGCTTTCGTTATCGGACGCTTCTAACGGGGCGGGTCTTCCGCCTGAGGAGCGTCTGGAAGGCACCGCGGCCGTAGTCGCCTATGCGGTCTTCAAGGGCATCCAGTTCCTGCGCGTTCATGACGTAAAGGAAATGAAACGTGTCGTTACTATAGCCGAGATCATCCTGCGGTCAGGGCCGTGACAATCCGGGCGGCCAGTTCGCCCTTGGCCGGGATTGTCAGTCCTCTGAGTTCTAACTTAACCTTTGGCATTTTATCATCCTTTATTTCATAAGTTATTTATTTATTGGGGTTATACCATTAAGAGCCGGTTTTACCCTCACTTGAATTGTTCTAATTCAAGCCAGTCCTGCCCTGGTTCAAGCCAGTCCTGCCCTTGTTCAAGCCAGTCCTGCTCTGGTTCAAGCCAGTCCTGCTCTGGTTCAAGCCAGTCCTGCCCTGGTTCAAGCCAGTCCTGCTCCGGGACAAGCCAGTCCTGAGTCCGCTGTCTGGGGACACAATAAACATATGTTCCCAGAGACGAGGGCGATAATTGATAGATGCCGGATAAATTCACCGAAAATAGTTGACAGTCCGGTAATATTGTGTAATTTTTATGTAATGACCGATAAGATTAAGATTGCAATTGAGATCGGGATAATCTTTGCCTTTTTCTATTTCCTGCTCAAGAGTTTAAAGGGCACGCGCGGCGCGGGCATCTTTAAGGGCATTATATTCATATCATTTATTACATTCTTTTTAGTGGGGGCCGGCGCTATGTATTTTGAATTGACAAATATTTCTTATGCGTTGTTCCAATGGTTGTTGCCTTTGTTTGCATTAGCGCTGATTATCGTCTTCCAGCCGGAATTAAGGCGGGTTCTTATGGATATGGGACAGGTGGTGCGTTGGTTCAGCGCTGTTTCTGCCTCATCCGAGGTGATTGACGAAGTAACTTCAGCCGCAGTCAATCTGGCCGGCCGCAAGCACGGCGCTTTGATTGCCCTGGAAAAGGAAATCGGCCTGAGGCCATATATTGAAGGCGGCACCAAGATGGACAGCCAGGTTACACGGGAACTGATTGAGACCATCTTCTATCCGGGCTCTGAACTGCACGACGGCGGGCTGGTGATTAAGGACGAGCGGATTATCGCGGCCGGATGCGTGTTCCCCCTGACCGAGAACCCGAATATCGCCAAGTCCTACGGCACGCGGCACCGGGCCGCCATCGGACTGACCGAGGAGAGCGACGCCATCACCATCGTGGTCTCCGAAGAGACCGGCAAAATCTCCGCATCCATCCACGGCCAGATAGAGACCGACTTAGACAAGGATAAACTAATAAAGTTCGTTAACGATAATTATAAATAACCCTACGAATTACGAATTTTCTGGTAACCTTTGTAACCTCTTGTAGCCTGTAGAATATGCTTTCTTTTATCAAAGGACTGTTTCTGGAGAATACGGGCACCAAGATTATGGCCCTGATACTGGCCGTGATTTGCTGGTTATACATCCATAGCGTCCGGATAGAGCCGCCCAAGGAGGTCAGTATTCCGCTGGTTATAGAGACGCCGGCCCAGATAATCAGCCGGGCCGAAAGGGATGGCGAGATTGTCCGTGAGATTAAGGTCAAACTTGAATACCCGCGCGGCGCATCGCCGGACCTGGCTGATTTGGTCTGCAGATATAAGATAAGCGCAATAACCGACCCGCTGGACAAGCCGCAGACCATAATGGCTGAACTTACGGCCTCGGATTTCAACCTCAAGCAGGGGATGGTGATTAAGGAATTCATACCGGATAACAAAATCCAGGTGGTCTTGATGAAGGAGGCCGTCCGTCCGCTGAAACTCAAGACAGACGGCGCAATCAAGGGGGTACCGCAAAAGGGCTACCGGGTCGCCTCGGTGCTGGCCGTCCCGTCACATATTCCCATAAAAGGCCCGAAGAATATCCTGGACAAGTACAGCGAAATTCCGATTGCCAAAATAGATGTGGCGAACCGCAACAGTATCTTTTCACTGCCCGGGCAGATTGAGGCGCTGGAGAATGCGGAACTTACAGCGATGGCGCCTTTCTTTGTGGAGGTCCGCATTGAGGAGGATATTGTTGAGGACGTCCGGACTGTGAAGATAAATCTCTTTATTCCGCCGGATTTCCCGCATTTCCCGATTCAGATAAAGCCGCAGGAGAAGACGCTGAAATTCAAGGGCCCGGCCTCTAAAATCAAGGAACTCAAGCCCGGCCACATAAATCTCTTTGTGGATGTCGGCGAACTCTGCCCGAATCCGCAGGAGGTCAGGCCGCCGATGACCTTTGCGCCCAGGCCGCAACTGCGCTTTACGCCCGATGCGCCGGCTGGCATAGAACCGGCCGAGCCGATGGAGCAGATAAAACTGGAGATTCTACCGCCGCCGGCGCCGCCTGAAAAACCGCCGGAGCCGCCTCCTGAACCGCCGAAGCCGCAATAATATTTTATGGATAAGAGCGCCGTTATAGAAACCGAAGGTCTCACCAAGATTTACCGGTCTGCCTTCAGCAAGTTCCAGGTCAAGGCCGTGGATGACCTGAATATCAAGGTCAACCGGGGCGAGATATTCGGATTCCTCGGGCCCAACGGCTCCGGCAAGACCACGACTATGAAGATTCTCCTGGGTCTGCTCAGGCCAACGAGCGGCAGCGCCTGGGTCCTGGGCCGGCAGTCCGATGACGTGGCGGTTAAGGACCGGATTGGATTCCTGCCTGAGGAGTCGTATCTCTACCGTTTCCTGTCCGCTGAGGAGACCCTGGATTTCTACGGCCGCATCTTCAAGATACCGTATAAAGAGCGCAGAAAACGGATTGCCGAACTCATTGAACTGGTGGGCTTGGGTCACGCCGGAAAGCGCCGGGTCAGGGAGTATTCCAAGGGAATGGCGCGGCGGCTGGGCTTTGCCCAGGCCCTGATTAACGACCCTGAGGTGATTTTCCTGGACGAGCCCACCAGCGGTCTTGACCCGCTCGTTGCCCGGCAGGTCAAGGATATCATCCTGGACCAGAAAAAGCAGGGCAAGACCATCTTTATGTCCAGCCACCTGTTGGCCGATGTGGAAAACATCTGCGACCGTATTGCCATCCTTCATCTGGGCAAACTCCAGAAGGTCGGGTCCGTGAAGGAACTCATTTCCAGCCAGGACGTCTCCGAGGTCGGAATCAGGGGCTTGAGCCCGGCCGTAGTGGAATCCATCAAGGGCCTGGTTGCCAAAAACGGCGGCGAGGTCGTCTCGGTCCAGCCGGCCGCAGAGACCCTGGAAACGCTTTTCCTGAGGACAATAAAACCCGAATCTAAATCTGATGAATGAGAGCCTTATTCGCCATTATCTTACTGACATACCGCGAGTCGCTCCGCAAAAAAATACTCCTGGTATTGGTTCTCTTCTGCATCGGCCTGATAGTATCATCGGCGTTCCTGCCTGCGGTCTCGCCGGCCGCGCGGATTAAACTGGTCCAGACCTGGACATTCCAGAGCGTCACCTTCTTTGGCATCCTGGTTGCCATATTCCTGGCCGCGGTCTCCATCCCGTCCGATATTGAGAACAAGAGAATCTTTATGACCCTGACCAAGCCGGTGACCAGGGAGACCATCATAATGGGCCGGCTTATCGGGTTTATCCTGACCACCGCGGTCATTACTATTATAATGGCTTTTGTAGGGATGGGCTATATCCGCCTGGTCTCGCTCTTTTCTTCCGAGGCCCGTGGCGCGCTTGTGGTCAATCAGCGCATCAAGCCGGACCAGTTCTATTTCCAGCAGGCGCCGCCAGCCGGCTCGTTAAACGGCACATACAAAAGGGCTGAAATAGGAAAAGAGTTGGAGGTCTCGCTTGAAGGCGAGGGCAATAACCTCGCCGCTTATGAATTCAGCAACCTTAACGAATACAGATTCAACGACCGGGTCAGGGCGGAAATCAACCTCAAGGTCGGCGAGGGAATGGGCAAGGTCTCGTCAACCATACTGGTCAAGGTGGTCAATCCCACGACCAAAGAGGAATCAACGCAGAAACTGGACATCACCTACCGCCGTTCAGAGGTGGTGGAGTTTGACCGGCGCCTGATTGACAAGGTCGGGGATGTGCGCATATTCCTCTACCGGACTGTTCCGGGCAGTTACATCAGGGTTGGGACGGATAGCATAATTCTTCTCTCGCCCCAGAGCAGTTTTGAGTGGAATTTCCTTTTGGCCTTCGGCATCGTCTTCCTGCAGATTGTCCTGGTGCTGGTTTTTTGCGTCACCTGCTCGTCCTTCCTTTCCGGCGCGGTCAACATATTCCTCAATATGTTCCTGTATTTCTGCGGCAGCGGGATGAGATTCCTGCAGGACTCGCTGGCCGATATGAGACGGATGATGCTGGAGCAGATAAAGCGGGAGGACGTGATTGAGGCGGCAACCCAGGCGCACCGGCATACCGAGGGCGACATCCCGCTCTGGATGATGCAACTCTCCGATACCGTATTGGACAATGTCCTGAAGATTATCCCTGATTTTTCCAGGTTTGACGTCTGGGACAATCTCCTCAAAGGATATGCGATAAATATTTCCGAATACACGCACTTGGCTGAATATATTTTTATCTATCTGGTGGTGATGCTGGCCATCGGCATCATCGCCTTCCGGTTGAGGGATATTAAGTAATGAAGAAAAAGTATATCGTTTTGGTTGTTGTCGTCATTGCCTTTGTCGCCCTCCAACTTTTTCTGAAGAGTTACATCTCGGAGCAGAAGGAATACCGCGAGATTATGGTCTCCAATCCCTTTAACACACTGCCGCCCACAGAGTATCTCGGCACCTATGTGGCGACCGTGGCGCTGGGCGGATTCAAGCCGCTCCTGGTTGACTATCTCTGGATGAAACAGGATAAACTGCAGGAGGACAAGCAGTTTGAGGAAATAGTGTTATTATTAAACATCATCGCCCGGCTCCAGCCGAGATTTACCGATGTCTGGTCCTTCAACGCCTACCATATGATATACAATATCTCGGCCCAGGAGGGCGCGCCACAGCAGAAATGGCATTGGGTCAGGAACGGCATTGACTACATCAAAGAGGGGATGCGGCATAATCCGGATAATATTATGCTCACCCAGTGGCTGGCCCTTTTCTATTACCATCGTGTTCCGCAGGAGCCGTATTTTATGCAACAGGTGGAGCAGGCCGAAGGGACTGATAGTTACGAGGTGGCAAGCAGGTGGTATCAAAAGACCATAGAACTCTGCCGGAAGGAGAACCTGCCCGGCTATGCAGAAATCTACACCACGATGTATAATGCCTGCCGTTTCAGGCATTCGTTTGAACTGATGAAGAAGAGCCGGTTTGACGAGGCGATTACGGAACTGGAAACCCTGGCCGGGTCACACCGGGATATAATGGAGATTGAGCGGCTTAAAGACCTGATTGAGGTGGTCCGCTATGACAAGGAGATGAGCCAGGTGCGGCTGGAGAGCCCGGATTTTGTATCGGCCGACGGCTCGCTCGTGGAGAAATACGGGGAGATTATCAATAAGCATATCGGTTATGATTTTATGCCGATAAATGCCCGGGTGGAACTTATCTTCAGCCGGTTCATTCGGCGCGTCTATCTGCTGACAGACCAGGGGAATTACAAGGCGGCGTCTGAGCAGATAAGACGCTTGCGGATTCTTAACGATAAAATTAGTCCAAAACTTGACAGCCATCCGTTCCGCTGGTATTATCGCACCCTTTCAGAGCGGTTCGGGCAGTTGCAGGACCTGGTTGACGCCGAGTGCTATCTGAGGGCACAGGGCGTCAGCGATTTCAAGGCCGACCAGCGCGGGTTGGAACCCGTATGGGACCCCGCCAGCGGCGAGGCTCACCCCGAAGGGCGGCGCATTAGCGAACTCCGCAGAGACCGCGTTAGCGAACTTAAGTTGTTATACGAGGAGTATATCAGGAAATACGGTTCGCGCTGGCTTGATGCGAAGTGGTCCCTGGCTGAGGAAAAGGGGCGGTTTGATAGATTGTATAAATAGCAAACAGGAAAGATGAGAGATGAGAGAAAAGAGATGAGAGAGAAATACTTTCATCAATTTTATAAGCGGATATAGCAGATTAAGCAGATAATCCGCCTTCGGCTGGATAACTCGCTTCGGTCTAACAGCCAGCAACCTTTGTAGTCGGATGTTGATTTAACACCCCGCCCCTGTCTGATTGGAGCGGGGGACTATACTGGGCTGTATAATCAATGAGAAATCAACAGCCCAGTGTAACCTTTATAACTATTGTAACTTTTATAACATCAGGAGGACTTATGAGTGAGACGCCAATGATACCCATAGGGTGGTGGATAGCGCCCATCGGCGCAATCATATCGCTAATCTTCGCCTACGTGTTTTACCGCGGGATGAAGAAGCAGGACCCGGGCGAGCCGGATATGGTCCGCATTGCCGGCTATGTCAAGGTCGGCGCTATGGCATACCTGAAACAGCAGTATAAGGTGGTCGGGATGTTTTTCGTGGCCCTGGTCATCCTGCTGTCCTTTATGGCATTTGTCCTGAAGATACAGTCGCCTTGGGTGCCGTTTGCCTTTCTAAGCGGCGGCTTGTTTTCAGGTCTCTGCGGATATTTAGGAATGAAGACCGCGACCGATGCGTCGTCGCGCACTGCCTTTGCGGCCAAGAACTCCCTGAACAGCGGGTTGGTCGTGGCATTCCGCTCAGGCGCGGTGATGGGCCTGGTCGTGGTCGGCTTCGGGCTGATAGATATCGCGGCCTGGTTTTATGTGCTTTACAAGGCGCTGGGGATGAGTTTGCACGAGGTGACCGTGACGATGCTCTGTTTCGGGATGGGCGCGTCAACCCAGGCCCTGTTTGCCCGCGTGGGCGGCGGCATATTCACCAAGGCGGCCGATGTGGGCGCTGATTTGGTCGGCAAGGTTGAGGCCAATATCCCGGAAGACGACCCGCGCAACCCGGCCACCATCGCCGATAATGTCGGCGATAACGTGGGCGACGTGGCCGGAATGGGCGCAGACCTGTATGAGTCGTATTGCGGCTCTATCCTGGCCGCGGCGGCATTGGGCGCTGCGGCCGCGGCTTCCTTGGGCATCAGCGAGACATCCAAGGTCGTGCTCTGGGTCATCCTGCCGATGATTATCGCCGGCGTGGGTAATATCTTTTCCGTGATGGGCGTCTTTGCGGTCCGGACCGGCGAAAAGGTCTCGCAGAAACTGCTGATGAAGGCGCTTTTCCGCGGCATCAACCTGACCTCGTTTATGACCCTGATTGTGTCCGGCGTGGCGATGTATTACATCCTGCCTGAGCGCTGGCTGGGCCTGTGGATGGCGATGGTTTGCGGGCTGATTGCCGGATTGATTATCGGCAAGGCGACCGAATACTATACCTCCAGCGAGTACAAGCCGACCCAGGAAATCGGCAACCAGGCGCTGACCGGCCCGGCCACCGTGGTCATCGCCGGTATGTCGGTCGGGATGCTTTCAACTATCATCCCGGTGCTGACCATCGGTATCGGGACCCTGCTGGCCTACGGACTATCCGGCGGATTCAGCAACCCGATTCAAGGACTCTACGGAATCGCCTTGGCCGCGGTCGGGATGCTGAGTAATTTAGGCATCACCCTGGCGACCGACGCCTACGGACCGATTGCCGACAACGCGGGCGGTAACGCCCAGATGACCAACCAGCCGCCGTTTGTCCGGGAACGGACCGATGCTTTGGATTCGCTGGGCAACACCACAGCCGCTACGGGCAAGGGATTTGCCATCGGCTCGGCGGCCCTGACCGCACTGGCGTTGGTTGCCGCTTACATTGAGGAAATCCGGATTGCGATGGTGCGGGTCGGTATGAAGTTAGGCGAGATGGCCCCGGGACAGGCCAGTATTGCCGACTTTATGGAATTCTTCAAGGTGCAGTTGATGAACCCGCTGGTGCTGGTCGGCATCTTCCTGGGCGCAATGCTCTCGTTCGCCTTTGTGGCGATGACCCTGCGTGCGGTGGGCCGGACCGCCAATAAGATGGTGCTGGAAGTCCGGCGCCAGTTCAAGGAAATCCCCGGACTGCTGGAAGGCAGGAAGGATGCTCAGGCCGATTACGCGAGTTGTGTCAATATCGCCACGCGTGGCGCGCAGCGCGAGATGATACTGCCGTCCACGATGGCCATTGTCTCGCCGATTATTGTCGGGCTGATTCTGGGCGTGCCCGGCGTAATCGGGATGCTCACCGGCGCGATTTCCTGCGGTTTTGTCCTGGCTGTGATGCTGGCCAATTCCGGCGGCGCCTGGGACAATGCCAAGAAATGGATTGAAGGCGGCCAGCACGGCGGCAAGGGCTCTTACGCCCACAAGGCCGCGGTGGTCGGCGATACGGTCGGCGACCCCTTCAAGGACACCTCAGGCCCGTCCCTGAACATCCTGATTAAACTGATGTCAATGGTCTCCATCGTGTTCGTCGGGATAACCGTCAAATATGCGCCGGAAATCGCCAAATGGCTGGGCATTGTTAGTAAGTAACGCCTCCTCTACGAAATACGAACAGGCGAATTACGAATTCGTAATTAGAAAATTCGCTATCGCGGTCTCTGCGGAGTTCGTAATTCGTAGAGTTAAGAATAAATGAAGAAGACACCGAGCAAATCCCGCAATAAGTCAGATTCCGGCCGCGCCCTGGCGCTTCTTTGCGCTGACCTGATTAAGGCCAAGCGCGGGACCGACATCAGCATCCTCAATGTCTCCAAGGACCTCCAGATAACCGACTACTTTGTCATCTGCACCGGGAAAAACAAGAAACAGAATCAGGCCATTGCCTACACCTTCCAGGACAACCATTCCAAACTGGCCAAATACGGGTGCTCCAAACCGAGTTACAACTCCATGCAGGGCTTTGAGGAAGGGCAGTGGATTGTGGTGGACCTTGGCGCCGTGGTGGTTCACATCTTCTCCGAACAACTCAGGCAATACTACGACCTGGAATTCTTATGGTCCTCGGCGCCACGGGTTAGGGCGTAAGGTTTTGCTCCTCCCGCATTAGCGGGGACAGATTTCAGGAAAATATTTTATTTTGGTTGACTTTATTAGGATTTTTGGTATGCTGCCATCCAGATAGACCATGCACAGAATCCGTAACCAGAGAAGGGAAGATTATATGAGAAAATTTACCGCGATATCTTTGGCGGCCCTGGCGATTGTTCTGTCCTTGCAAGTCAGCGTCTTTGCCCAGGACCAGACGCCTGATTTTACCGCGGTGGCGCTTGATGAATTCGGCCGGCCGGTTGATGCCCTCAAGGCAAATCCGGGCGATGTGGTCTATATAGAAATCCAGGGTGTTGTCTCGCCGGTTGCCTACCTCTGGGGCGCGGTTATGGTTGAGGTGTCTTCGGGCAAGATTATTTCTCTTGAGGAAAGTTATGACTGGTGGCATAACGGTATGGGCCTGTGGTGGACGGACGCCTCGGCAGACCCCGCCAGGGGGGGGGCAGGCGCTCCTTACTATTATAATCATATCCATCCTGAGGATAACGATGTGTATAAAAGCGAGGGTTCGCCTTGGGCCACGGCTTACGCTCAAAATTACCCTGAACCGTTCTTAGCCGGCCCGTCCGGCAGTATCTACAATCCCACCGACACATCACTGCCTTCATCGGCCAGATTCTATTACAGCGGTTACTTGGGAGACCACTCCCTGACCAGACCCGGCATCCGGCTCGGGGTGCGGCTCCAGGACGCCAATCCGCTGACCGTGAAAATCTCCAATCACACCAGATTTGCCTTTGAGTGGTTTAACTTTGAGAAGACCAACGAGGCGGTAATACCGATTGTGCCGAGGGAGAATTATCAGTCGGTGCACACCGAAGGCAACAATGTCTGGATACAGGTCTCAGGCCAGGCCGAGGCCAATGTCGGCGACACGGTCACTGTCAGCGTCTATGGCGAATTGCTTAATGACAGCGGGCTGTATAACGGCTCTTTAGTAAGAACCGATGCATCCGGCGTAACAACTGATTTAATCCGGGTTGATGGCGTAATAGGCAACGAATTCGGGCCGGAGACAGTATCCTACGAGGTGACTGCAGGCGGTGATGAGACCTGCACAGGCACAATGCAGGATATAGGAAGCACTCCAGAAGGCGAACCGCAGAGTGTTTATTTGAAATATTCCACCAGGCCTATCGGTGACTTTATTCCTCCTATTTTATACCCTCCAGTTATTAATCCACTTCCTAATGTCAATGGCTGGAACAACAAAGTGCCGGTAATAGTAACGCCCAGCGGAATAGACCCGCAAAGTCCGCCTGACCAATATACTTCGGGATTGGCAGGAATAAGACCTCCTGATGCAACATTTAGCGCAGAAGGCGCCGGTCAAACAGTAACTTTCGTGGCTTATGATTATGCTGGAAATAGATCTACACCTCAGGTTGTTATAGTTAATATTGACTTGACGCCGCCTATAACGTGGGCAATTCCGGACCAGGATTCAAGCGTTTGGTATGGTAAAAGTGATGTTCCAATCCTCACAATGTTTTTTGCGGAAGATCCTAATTTTGGTTCAGGGGTAGCATCAATTGACCCACCATTTGTGTATTTTTCAGATGAAGGTATTTATCAGCAAGAGTATACGGCTACGGATAATGCCGGCAATAAATCCGATCCCAAAAATGTTATTGTTCAGATTGATTTAACTGCACCGGTAATAAAGGCCAATCCTGACCCTGGCCCAGGTGTCTGGTATAACCATGCCGTAGAGGTTACATTTACGGCAAATGACCAGGGTGGTTCCGGGCTTGTTGGTCCGGCCACAAATAAACAAACTGCGGATACACCGGCTAATACCTGGAAAAGAGTGAATTTATCTTGGGGGCCTGTATTTGATAACGCTGGGAATGAAAGCAATAAAAAAGTGGTAACTATACAACTTGATAAGATTCCGCCTGAATTAGAAGTTCCTGAACCGCTTGTT
Source organism: Planctomycetota bacterium (assembly GCA_040753835.1). Classification (GTDB taxonomy): domain Bacteria; phylum Planctomycetota; class MHYJ01; order JACQXL01; family JACQXL01; genus JACRIK01. The sequence goes on along the minus strand of JBFMDM010000029.1, from coordinate 1,683 downwards.
GTGGAACAAATGGCTTATGAAGTAACAGCGGACAATCATCCTGAGATAAAAAAATTCTTAGAAAGCGCTAAAGCAAAGGATAGTAACAGCGGAGTAAAAGGCAAGGTTACCAATAATGCTCCCGCGGTATTCAAATTAGGTATAAATTCTGTTACCTTTACGGCTCTGGATAATGCTGGTAATAAGACAGAAAAAACTGTTAATGTAACGGTTCAGGATACTACCCGGCCTGTTATTACCTCGCCAAAAGATATTATAGTTGTGGCGACTGAGGTGAGAAATGGGGTGCCAGGCACACCCAAAAGCAACCCCAAGATTCAGGAATGGCTAAATAAAGCAAAGGCAACGGATATCTGCGACCCGAATCCAACACTTACCAATAATGCACCTGATTTCTTTTATACGGGCATAACCAAAGTTACTTTCAAAGCCCAAGACCGCTCTGGAAATGTTGCGACTAGAGAGGGTTATGTAACGGTAGTAAGATTGGACTTGCAAGCCAAAGGACACGATTTTAATAATCCTAAAACAGGTGAGGTGGATATTTCGGAAGAGGAGGAGGGAACCATTGGGGCGTATGCCCATTACAATATAGATAATGATAACGGGAATATGAGAGGAAGACAGCCCGTGGCAGATAAAGATGAAACTGGACCCGTGGCAAATGAAAACGACCTCAAGAGAGTTCAGATGACCTTGTCTCCATTCCTTTATAAAGGCAGGGTTACTCTTTGGCGGAACGGCAGTAATCTACGGGTATGGAGAAGCCCATTAAAAGGTAGTCAATATAAAGTATTGTTTAATAATGACAAGAAAACGTGGGATTTGGCAAACCCATCTCAAAGAGATGATTTTCTTAGGCATACTATTTTCTGGGTTGAGGGATATGACCAAGGCAGTGCGTTCCTTAATATAAAGTTTGAAGGTGAGGTTACAATGGCAGATACCGTAAGATATACTTTTATTGCGGCGACCTGCGGCAGGCAACCAAAACCTAATGAGAGAACCTCAGCAGAAAATGGGTGGGAGAATCTGGTCCATTGTGAATGGAGCATTACCGGAGAGGCAACACAAGTATATAATTGCATTGCTTGGACAGTAGGAGAAACTAATGTTTGGTACAATCCAGATTATATAGACCGAAGATATGGTGATAGAGATGGCATTTTTGAGGACTCGGATATGGATGCCTTTTATTTCAAGAAGAAAGGATGGCGACCTATAGCCAGTGGTCCAGAAGATGCTAAGGCGATGTATTATTCGTTAGTTACTAACTGGAACTATGGAGCAGGAGACCCGTGGCCATCTGGTGGTGGTTATCATGGCGCCAAGAAGATGTTAGGTTGCACAGATGGTTCAGGTAAATGGATTATGTTTGAGAGCAAAACGGGTGAATGGGTAAGAATGGAGCATGTTTGGAATCAGTTAAATGGGGCTTCATATAGGTTCCCTACCAGATTTTATAAATAGACAAGAAGGAGATAATAGTATGAAAAAAGTTAGTTTATTGGTTGCAGGGCTTTTTATGGTTATGTTATTAATGTTTGCTAACAATGTTTTACTAAGCAATGAAAATCAAGATATGAGAAATCTATTTGAGCAGAAATATAAGGAGTGGAAGGATTGGGTTGAAAAACATCGGGTTTTATCAACATATGTTGGTAATGAAAAGTTTTATGAGAT
>JBFMDM010000028.1:0-21220 GCA_040753835.1 Planctomycetota bacterium | reverse complement strand
TCCGGGACGGCTCAGTCACCAGGGAAAAGATGGCCGACGGCATCATCGGCACAGCCGAGATAGCCGACGGTTCGGTCACCTCGGCCAAGTTAGCCGGTAACTCGGTCACCGCGGCCAAGATTGCGGCCAATGCGGTCGGCTCGTCCGAAATCGCGCCTAATGCGGTCGGGTATTCGGAATTGGCCTCACAGTCCGTGGAGCCGCGCTGTATCAAGACCATTTCCGGCGCGCCGGCAACCGAGGGACAAGTGCCGGTGGCTGACCTCTCACAGGGCAATCAGTGGTGGTTTAAGTGGGCGAACGTGGCAACAAGGCCGATGACGCCGCCGCTTGCCGCAGAGGAAATAGCGGCTGGCGCAGTTACGCAAGAGAAATTAGCCCCGGGCGTGGGCGGAGACCGGTTCGTCTTCGGCACGCTCTTGACCGGTTTCACCTCGGCTGAAGTGCTCTATCTGACCAATATCAGCGCGGATATACCTTACACGGCCTTTGATTTAAGTCCTTGGATTCCGGCGCAGGCAAAGGCGGTCATCCTGCAACTGGGCATCTTCAACCAGTCATTTGCCAATGGCCGGGCGTTCTTCCGGGTGCGCACTAACGCCGACCAGCGCGACGCGCTCGGCCTCGGTAATATGGTCGGAGCGAATTCACAGGTGGCTAATCAGGGGATTGTGCCGCTGGTTGTGGGTACGTCGTCAATAGAGTATGCTTTAGAATCCGTGGGCGGACCCTGGAGCGCGACGTTGACGCTGTATATTACTGTGGTTGGTTATATAATGTAACCCCTTCGCTACGCCCCTAACGGGACTCCCTGCGGTCGTAACGACCGAAGGTCTAACTGGCTCTAAATCATGGATACCGTATTTCCAGAATCTGGTAATTTAACGTGCCGGCCGGGACGGTGATTTTTACCTTGTCCCCGACCTTGTGGCCCATCAGGCCCTGGCCTATGGGCGTGGTAATGGCAATCTTATTTTCCGAGAGATTTGATTCGCCCTCGCCCACCAGGGTATATTCCTCGTCCACCCTGGCGTCCAGGTCCTTGACCTTAACGCGCGCTCCAAAGGCGACCGTATTCCTGTCAATCTGCTTTGAGGTGATAATCTCGGCCCGGCTGATTTGGTCGTTGAGTTCGGCAATGGCCCGGTCGGTATTCCAGAGTTCCTCGCGGGCTGAGGAGAATTCGGCATTCTCGGACAGGTCGCCCATAGCCCGGGCTTCGCCCAGGCGCTTTTCCACGGCCGGACGGGTCTGGTTGGTCAACTGTTCCAATTTTGCCTGCAGTTTCTTCAGGCCCTCGGCGGTCATCGGAATTCGTTCAGCCATAACACTACGAATTACTAATTTCCGAATTACGAATGATGCAACTCTTTATCCGCTTTTTCTATCTCGTCTTTTTTTGACTTCTGGAATTCGTCTATCTTTTTGGCAAGCGGTTTGTTATTGAGCGCGAGAATCTTCAGGACGGCCAGCCCGGCCTCCTCTGGTTCCAATACCAGCATCGGGCAGACGCCTGAGGGCATCCGGAGCGTGGAATATAAATCCTTGCCTGCGAATTTATCGCTGTAAGGAGGACAGGCAATTACGGGCCGGGTCGTATTGGCGTCCACGAATCCGCTCAGGGCGTTACTCCGGCCGGCCACGGTGATAAAGACCGTCTCATCGCCCTCGTATTCCCGGACGATATCCAGCGCTTTAAGCGGCACCTTGTGCGCCGAGGCAATCCGCATCACGCATTCCACGCCCATCTGCTTGACCATCCCGGCAATCTTCTGGGAATGCTCCATATCGCCCTTGGAGCCCATAATGATAACTATTTTTTGCATATATCTACACCTCTCTTAAATTAATCTGGGGTTACAGATTATCTTTAACGTATTTGACCGCATTATTGAATATCAGCATACCATGCGGGAACTCCGGCTTCTTCCTGGTCCAGCGCGGGTGGTTGGTGATATCCATAAACCGTTCCGGGTGGGGCATCATTCCGAGAATCCGGCCGGTCGTGTCGCAGATAGCCGCGATATTGTCCATTGCGCCGTTGGGATTCAAAGGATAGCGGTGCGTGGGCCTGCCCGCTTCGTCGCAATACCTGAAGACCACCTGGTCGTCGGCGATAATCTTATCAAGGGTTTCTTTGTCCTTGGCCATAAATTTGCCCTCGCCGTGCGCCACAGGCAGATAGATGGTTTCCTCGGGCATATCTTTGGTAAAGACGCATTTCTGGGAGAACCTCCTGAGATAGACCCAGCGGTCCTCGTAGCGGGCCGAGTCGTTGGTGAAAAGCGCGGCCTCGCGCATCGGCTTCTGGGTATCTCCGGACAATCCGGGCAGGAATCCGGTTTTGACCAGCACCTGGAATCCGTTGCAGATGCCGATAGCCAGTTTACCGTCTTTGATGAAACGGCTGATTTCGCCAATCAGGCGTTGGGTGATTTCATTGCCCAGGACTGTGCCTGAGCCGAGGTCGTCTCCATAGGAGAATCCGCCCGGCAGGGCCAGAATCTGGTATTGGTGTATCAGGCCGGGATTGGCAATCCACTCGTTGATATGGAATGCCGCTGTCTGCGCGCCGGCCTTCTGGAATGCCACGCCGGTCTCTATATCGCAATTGGTTCCGGGCGCACGTAGGATAAACACGCTAACCGTCTTCATACCGGCAATATAATATCACCCGAAGGCCAAATCAATAATAATCGGACTTAAATTTCTTGACCCGTCTGGAATCTGTTGGGATAATATCGCTTCAGGGAGGCGATGATTATGAAAAAAATAAATCTTCTGATTCTATTGTTAGCGGCCGGTGCATTATTCACCGTCTTTGTTCTTCAGTGCGCGGCGCAGGCGAAGAAAACCGCCTCTTCGGGCCAGTGGCGGGAGATTAAGGGTATCAAGGGCACGGACCAGATGATTCGCTCGCTGGCATTTGCGCCGGACAGCAAGACCCTGGCCTCGGCCAGCGACGACCGGGTTGTCAAGGTATGGGATTTCCAGACAGGCCTGGAACTCAACCGGCTGACAGGCCACAAGGACAATATCTGGTCTGTGGCCTTCAGCCAGAACGGAAAATTCCTCGCCTCCGGTAGTTTTGACCGGACCGTAAAATTCTGGGACCCATCCAAGAACAAAATAATCTGCGACCTGAAGCGGCCGGCTGAAATATGGTCCATTGCCTTCAGCCCGAACGTCCTGATGCTCGCCGCGGGCGATACGGCCTGCACGATTACCCTCTTTGATGTGCCGACCTCTACGGCCAAGGATGGACGGTTGGATGTCAGGGAGAACAAGATACTCCAGGGACATTCGGCTGATATCTTCGGGATGAGTTTCAGCCCTGATAACAAACTCCTCGCTTCCGGAAGCCACGATAACACTGTAAAAATCTGGGATGTGAAAAGCGGCGAATGCCTGAAGACGCTAGCCGGACACCGGCACCTGACCTATTCTGTGGCATTCAGTCCGGACGGTAAGATGGTTGCCTCGGGCAGTTTTGACAAGACCGTGAAACTTTGGGATGTGGAAAGCGGCGAGGAAATCCGGACATTGGAGGGTCACGAAGACCAGATTCGGGTGGTGGCCTTCAGTCCGGATGGCACCGTGCTGGCTTCAGGCGCCCAGGACGGAACCGTAAAAATCTGGGAGACCGCCACAGGCAAACGGCTTCAGAATATAACTGTCCACAAGCCGTGCTGGGTACACGGACTTGCCTTCAGCCCGGACGGAAGGTTTCTTGCTTCAAGCGACTACCACATCAGAATATGGGAATTCGTTCCGGGGAAATAACCCGCTTTATTCACCCCGCACATAAGTTTTATGTGCGGGGTCATTTTAAGCATTGTATGAACTCTACTGAAACCGCGACAGCGGATAATCCGGATAAGGGGTGCGGTATGGCCAAGCCGATTAAAACCGTTTTCCTTCTTTTTGCATTCTTATATTTGTCGGCGTTACTTATCTGTCCGGCAGACGATTTATCCGGCATAAAGCAGACACTGTCGGACAAGGCATACGGCAATTACTGGGACCGGCTTAAGGCAATCAATAAACTGAAGGCGTTCAATTCCAAAGAAGCCGCGATGATGCTGGTTTCCCTGTTTGACGACGACGAGGCGCCCATAAGGGAAGCGGCCCTGACAACACTGGGTTGTTTTACCGACAAGGATGCGCTTGATTACCTGGCGACTACTGCATTGGTTAATATGAAGAGCAGTCAACAGCGGCTTTATGCGGCCTGGGCATTGGGCATTATCAGGAACGAGGCGGTTCTGCCGCATCTTGTCAAGGCGTTGAATAACGAGCCAGACGAGGATGCGCTCAGCCGGATTATTCGGAGTATTGCAGACCAACCAAATAATTCCAAGGCAGAGGACGGCCATCCGCCGCTCCGTAGCCGGAGATTTGAAATGGCGGAGGACGGCTTAATCAGGAAACTGTCTGACGGCAGTTCGGCCGTGCGGGCCTCGGCAATAGAGGCATTAGGCAGAATGGGCTCAACTGAATCCTATGTTCATATATTAAAACGTGCTTATACTACCAATCCAAGCATCCGAACCGCGGCGCTTGAGGCGCTGGCCCGGATTAAACCGCAGGAATCAATCGGTTATCTGGAATCAGCCCTGAAAGACACTTTACCTGAGGCGAGAATCACCGCATTGGAGATGCTGACCCGACATTGCAACGATAAAACATTGGTATTGAAATCAGCAACCGGTTTATTGCGTGATAAAAACCCGGCCGTGCGCGCTACGGCGGTCCAGTCCTTGATGGAACTTAGGGAAAAAGAGGGTCTTAAGGCCCTGATTGACTGTTTGCCCGAGGCCTCCTGGCGCCTGCGGTATGATATTGTTACTGCGCTCAAGAACCTCACGGGCAGGGATTTCGGGTTTGACGCCCGCGCCTGGTTTAATTGGTATGAGGCAAATAAGGATAAGATAGAAATTATGACTGAGGGGCCTGCCCGACTGGATACGAGGTCAGGCGGAAAGGGAATGCCGGCGGACATAGACACGGTTAAGCAACCCGATTTATCAGGCGAGACCATCCCGACCTTTTTTGGCATTCCTGTTGCGGGCAGGGATGTGGTATTCATCATTGATTTCTCAAAGAGTATGAAGAACGAGGCACAAGACGATGACGACAAGAAGGAGCGCAAGGCGGATATCGCAATCCGGGAATTGGAGGAAACGCTTAAACGATTCCCTCCAGAGATGAAGTTCAATATTATTATCCTGAGCACTGAAGCCGCCCGGTATAATAAGCGCAAGGCATCAAAGATAATGCTTCCTGCGACCGAGGAAAACAAGAAAGCGGCGCTGGATTTTGTCAGGTCGGTCTGGGACCGGCTGGAGGACCTCAGGCGCGGCCGGGGCGACCATTATGACGCCCTGGTTGAGGCGCTTTCAGAGCCGGAGGTTGATACTGTATTCCTGCTGTCCGACGGCAAGCCCACCTACGGAACCTATGTCCAGCCGGATAATATAATTGAGAATATTTATCGCCTTAACCGTTTCAAGAAGATAGTAATAAACACCATTACTACAGGCAAAAAGGGAACAAACCGTGAACTGATGGAAAAACTGGCTGAGGACAGCAACGGTATCTGCGTGAGCAGATAGATTCTCTTCGCGTTCCGAAGCCCTTCGGGTTCGCTGAACGCGGTCCTTTCGGGTTCGCTGAACGCGGTCCCTTCGGGTTCGCTGAACGCGGTCCCTTCGGGTTCGGAGCGCCCCGCACCTGCCTGGCCGGCAGACAGGTCAGACGGCATCGGGGCGACTTTCCTTTTCTTTAGTATTTATTGATTTAGGGTTATATTATGGTTAATTATACGACCTATGAAATTATCCGAATTGGATTATCCGTTGCCCAAAGAACTGATTGCCCAGAAGCCCTGCAGGCCGAGAGACCGTTCGCGCCTGCTCGTCCTGGACCGCAAGACCGGACGGATTCAGCACCGCAGATTTTATAATATCGTTGATTACCTGAATAAGGATGATGTCCTGGTCCTGAATAACACTAAGGTCATCCCCTGCCGCTTGATAGCCCAGCGGCAGAGCGGCGGCGTGGCAGATATACTGCTTGTTAAGCAAGACGACAAGAATGAATCACTCTGGACCGCGCTGGTCAACTTCAACCGCCGCCTGAAAGAGAACGAGACCCTGTCTTTGGTCAATAATGATTCTATAAAGATTAGTTTGCTTAAACGCTTGGAAGAAGGATGGCAGATTCGGATTACCCCGGCCATTGGCGTCTCCGCCAAAGGCGGATCCCCGCCTGACGGACGGGCAGGCGCCTCTGGCGGAAAAGACCTTGAGAAACTCGGCAAGATGCCCCTGCCGCCCTATATCAAACGTAGTAAAACCAAAGACACGTACTTAAAACAGGATAAAATTAATTATCAAACTGTATACGCAGCCCAGCCCCTGCGTGCAAGGGCTTGGTCTATCGCCGCGCCGACTGCCGGACTGCATTTCACCCGTCCGCTCATCAGCCGACTGATTAAAAAAGGCGTGCGGATTGTCTATATCACCCTGCACGTAGGCATCGGCACATTCAAGCCCATCAAGACAGATAATATAGAAGACCACCGGATGGAGCAGGAGTATTTTGAGGTCAGCCCTGAGACCACGCGCATACTCCTTGAGGCATACCGGGACAAAAAGCGGATTATTGCGGTCGGCACCACGACGACCCGGGTCCTGGAAACCATAGCCGGCCAGGTCCGGATGCTGATGGTGCATCCTTGGCTGGAAAAGCAGCGGGTGATGAGGGCCTCGCTCATTCGCGGCTGGACCGACTTGTTTATTTACCCCGTTAGAAGTATCCCGCCAAAGGCGGGAGTCAGTTCTAACGGGGTCCACCAACCTTACCCTTTCAAACTGGTCAACGCACTAATAACCAACTTCCACCTGCCGCGCGGCACGCCCCTGGCGTTGGTCTCCGCCTTTGCCAGCCGTAACCTGATTCTAAACGCCTACCAACAGGCGATGAATAAAAAGTATCGTTTTTATAGTTACGGCGATTCTATGCTGATATTATAGGATTTACAGTTATGGCTTGCCAGCCGAAGTTTTAACGAAGGCGGGCGATGCGATGATGATAATATAGGGTGATATATGGCGGAGAATACGGTGATTATTATCGGCGCGGGACTGGCCGGCTTGTCCGCCGGATGTTACGCCCAAATGAACGGCTACCAGGCCCGCATCCTGGAGCACCATTCCAAGCCGGGCGGCGTGGTGGCCGGCTGGCGGCGCAACGGCTTCCTGATTGACGGCGGTATCCATTACTTGATGGACTATCAACCGCCCCGGGCCACGCACCAACTCTATACCGAACTGGGCATACTTCTCGCCAATCGCGTCCAGCAGATGAAGACCTACCTGCGTTTCATTGACGAGCCGACCGGCAAGCGCATCGTTATCACCCGCGACCTGGACCGGTTTGCCGCGGACCTCAAGGCGTTATCCCCGGCTGATACCAGAATTATTGAAGAACTGATTTCAGCGGCCAAGGCAATGAGAGGCCTGGATATGATGGGTATCGGACTGGCTAAGCCCGAAGAACTGACCGGCTGGTGGGATAAACTCAGGATGATGTGGCAGATGAAGGGATTGCTGAAATATATGGGCGGGAAATACGGCAATTCGGTCCGTGAATTCGCCGCGGACATAAAAGAGCCGGCGCTCAGGCGCATCATAGAGAGTATCTTCCTGCCGGACGTGCCGGTATTTTTTATCACGATGCTCCTGGCCTGCCTGGCAGACGGACAGATGGGAGTGCTTGAAGATGGCTCGGTCAGGTTCGCCCAATCACTGGAAGACCGTTTCCGCCAATTGGGCGGGCAGATTGAATACAGTTCCACCGTGACCAAAATCATCGTGGAAGGCGACCGGGCCGCGGGCGTTCAACTGGAAAACGGGCGGCAGTATTTGGCCGACACCGTTATTTCTGCCGCGGACGGCTACAGCGCCATCTTCCAGATGCTTGAGGGCAAATACACAGACCAGCGGATTCAAGATATGTATAAGCGCTGGAAATTATTCACGCCGATTATGCTGGTCAATTTCGGGGTGGCGCGCGAATTCAAGGGTGAGCCAAGTATCAATATTCTTGCATTAAACAAGCCGTTTAAGGCCGGTAACCGCGACAGCGATATGTTCTCGCTGCGGCTCTTCAACCACAGTTCACACTTTGCGCCGCCGGGCAAGACGGTTATCCAGGTAATGGCCGAGGCGGACTGGGATTACTGGCACGACGCCAGGGTCAACAACCGCCTGCAGTATGATTCTGAGAAACAGCGGGTGGCCAACGATATACTGGAGCGTCTTGAGGCGCATTATCCGGGCATCTCGGCGCAGGTTGAGATGACGGACGTGGCCACGCCCTATACAATGTGGCGCTACACGCACAATTACAAGGGCGCGTTTGAGGGCTGGCTGCCCACGCCGGAAACCTTCAAGAGCCGGGTGCGGATGACCCTGGCGGGGCTGGAGAATTTCTATATGGCCGGCCAGTGGGTGATGCCGGGCGGCGGCGTGCCGCCCTGCCTGTATTCGGGCCGGCACGCGGTTCAGATGATGTGCTATATGGACAAGAAGGAGTTTGTGTGCGCTCCGCTCTTATCCACTTGAGCGAGAGCGCCCTCGCTACAAAGAACGGTGCGGGGCAATACGCCGAAATCATAGCCGAACTCACGTCTTCGGCAAATCCTTATTTTACGCAGGATTTAGGCGTCCTGGAAACCTTATATTTACTAATGCTTCAGGACGGCGGCCTGGAGCGCTGACAAATCCTCGTTTAGCGGCCAATAAATCGCACAAAAATATCAGATTCTACTTGACATTTCCCGGGATATTGGTATATTTACAACACAACATTATGAGCGAAGTGACCCCGACATTCGCTGGACGCGCCTGCCTGCGGCAAAGGCAGGGTCGCTTCGCGTTCGTCGGGGCGTAAGAGATTGTAACTCGTTTCACTCTAACAAATTCTAATGAGAGGGGGTGATTTTAGTGAACAAACAAGAACTCGTAGAGGCAATGGCCAAGTGCCAGAAGGAGACCAAGGCATCAGCCGAGAGATGGCTGAGTTGCTGTCTGGACTGCGTCCAGGACGGACTGAAAAAGGACAAGGCGGTCCAGTTGGTGGGTTTCGGCTCATTCAGGGTAAAGAGCCGCGCGGCCCGCAAAGGCCGTAATCCCCAGACCGGAGCCACGATTACCATCAAGGCATCCAAGACGGTTGGCTTCAAGCCCAGCCCGGACCTGAAAAAGGGACTGTAGATTTCCGACTTAGTTAGACGCCACGACCCAGCGCCCATCATTCGGATGGGTGCTGGGTTTTCTTTTTAGGGGCTGTTAGACCGAAGGTCGTTATCCGCCAAAGGCGGATCCGCCTCCGGAGGACAGCCCCTTATCCCGACAGTATTTGCCGGGATTAGGGCGCAAAGAGGCGCTGCCCCTTATTAGGCACAGTTCGAGCGTCAGCGAGTTAGACCCGCCTCTGGTGGGTTACACCACATAACCTATAACATACGGATTGAACGTTATACTGATATTTCCATACGCATCCGTGAACGCATACTGGAAACTCCCCGCGGTTATCGGAATAGTCACCTGTCCGCCATAGACCTGCCCGACATTCTTTGCCTCCACGCCAATGGCGTAACACTCCTGCTGTGTTGCATCGCGTCTCAGGCGGCAATTTATCCATCCGGTGGTCGGCGGAGGCGGTATGCTCTGCTGACACAGATTGGCTTTACGGAATAAACAGATGGTTCGGAAATCCGGCTTCTCCAAACCGGCCAGTCACATAAACTCCACATCTGTCTGGACCTTCTTGGCTATTTTTCGGCTGGCCCTGGCGCTATTAGCGTAAGCCCAGATAAGTATTTTCAGCATCATTCTGGTATCAAAGCGAGGACGACCTTCCATTTTAATCTCCTGAAATCCAGAAATATCTAATTGGTCTACTACATCCGAGAATATACGAGCCGGATTATCTTTGCTTATCCATTCATCAAGACGAGGGGGTAATAAGAATTGCTGATTTTGGTCATAAGGTCTGACTGGCATGATTTGCACCTCCTTCTTGACATCAGAATAGCAAAAAACTATGATTTGTATAGAAAGATATGATTAGTTTTTGGACACGCTCTATGTTCCACGAGAAACGTTGTTTATGGCTGAGAAACAGGTGAGAAACACTACTTTATCTGGTCTATCTTGTCCAGTATCCGCTGGAGGTCATCCAGGGAGTAGAAGGATATCATCACCTTACCCTGCTTGTTATCAGGGGTAGATATAGTCACCTTGGTACTAAACTTGGCCATAAGGCGCTCTTCTATGTCCCTGATATGGGGGTCTGTAGCCGGAGAAAGGGGGGTAGTGCCGTCTGAACTGGCTGGCTTACGTCTCTTGAGCCACCTGATGATATACTCCAGCCGCCGGACAGACATACCCTCCTTCTTTATGCGCTGGCAGAGTTTAATCTGCAGGGCCGGGTCATTTATGGCCAATAACCCCCTGGCATGGGTGGTGGAAATGGCTTCCCTGGCCAGTTCGTCCTGGACCTCAGATGGCAGTTCCAGGAGCCGGATGAAGTTCGCCACGGTTGCCCGGTCCAGTCCCACCCGGCCGGCTATCTCCTCCTGGGTCAGGTTGAAGAAGGTCATCAATTCCTTATAGGCCCGGGCCCGCTCTATTGGGTTCAGGTCCTTGCGCTGGGTATTCTCTATCAGGGCCCATTCCAGCATCTTCTGGTCGTCCACATCCTTGACAATCACCGGAACAGAGGCAATCTTGAGTTCCACACAGGCCCGCCACCTGCGCTCCCCGGCCACAATCTCGTAATAATTTCCTGATTTCCTGACCAGGATGGGTTGGAGCACGCCGGCTGATTTGATGGACTCCATCAGGTCTGAAAGCGCGGCCTTGTCAAAGGTCTTGCGCGGCTGGAATCGGTTGGGAATCAACTGGTCGGTGCGTAATAGCAGAGTTATGTCCGTTTGGTCTGTTGGTCGGCCTGCCCGTCCGTCAGGCGGGTTGGTCGGTTGGACTGTTGGCGGCGCTGGCGGCCCGCCCGACCGAATGACTTCGGTCGTTCGGGCGGGCTGAACCGGCTCTATTGCCTGCAATGGCTTCGGTGTAGGCGCTCCGCCCTTATCAACTGAAGCGGGAGCGCCCTCGCTCAAAGGAACAGTGCGGGGCGCGGCCGTTGCTTCCTCAACCGGCAGGTCTGCCTGCCCGACCGTTTGGTCGTTCGGGCGGGCAAACAACCGGTCTAATCCGCGGCCTAATTTCTTTTCCATATCTCAGCGCTCCAGTGTGCAGTCCGCCTGTATGCAGTCAGGATTCCTTCTCCTGACCGGCCAACCGGCCGACTGGTAGACCACTATTTATATCCCAAAACCTCCCGGGTTAATTCCACATAACCGCTTGAACCCTTTGATGTTATATCATATTCCAGAATGGGCTTGCCGAAACTGCTTGCCTCAGAAATCCCGACATCGCGCGGTATAATTGCCTTATAAACCTTGTCCGGAAAGTGTTTTCTAATCTCGTCTGTAACCTCTTTGTTATACTGCAGGGAACTATCATACATCGTCAGGACAATACCTTCAATAAAAAGCGCCGGATTTGAGTCCTTCCGGACCGTCTCAATAATGCGCATAATCTGGCTCAGGCCCTCCATTGCAAAATACTCGCACTGGATGGGAATCAGCACCGAGTTGGCCGAATTCAGGGCGTTAATCGGAATCCGGCCGAAGGCCGGCGGGCAGTCCATAATCACGAAATCATAGGCGCTACCCAGCGACAGCAACGAGGTCTTGAGCCGTTGCGTGCCCATTACGCCGGTCAGGAGCCGGTGCTCCAGTGTTGCCACCAGGGGCGAAGACGGCATCACGAATAATTTCGGATGATATTCTGTCTGCTTAATGGATTCCGGCTTGACAATGCCTTCCAGAAGCGCCTGATATGTGCCGAAGAATTTGTCCGGCGCAATATTCAGCCCGCTCGTGGCATTGGCCTGCGGGTCCAAATCCACCAACAACGTATTCTTTCCGGCCAGGGCCAGGCAATAGGCCAGGTTGATGGCGGTCGTGGTCTTGCCTACTCCGCCTTTCTGATTGGCAATGGCGATTGATTTCACCCAGCCCTTCCTTTCCGATTTAGTTTCTTCCCAACCTTTTCCCGACTTTGTGAATTATATATACATTTCATTTAGTTAGGGAAGGGCTGGGTTCATTGCGATTATCTTACCACTCCAAACCTCTGCGGTCAATAAATATCTTGACACGCCTTGAATAAAATGTATAGTTCGTAGTAGTAAGCGGATAATGCGATTAAACCGATAATTGAATCGGTAAAATCCGCTTAATCAGTTTACTTAATTAAGATTCTAAGGAGCATTTTTATGTTTGACAAATTCACCGACCGGGCGCGCAAGGTAATGAGTTTGGCGCGGATGGAGGCCCAGCGGCTTTCGTCCGAAGCCATCGGCACCGAACACATCCTGATGGGCATCCTGAAAGAGGGTTCAGGCGTGGCAGTCCGGGCCTTGATGAATATGGATATGGACGGCAAGAAGATAATGGATGAAATAGAGAAACTCGTAGCGGCCGAGCCCAGGCAGACCGCGGCCGGGCAGATACCCTTTACCCCACGGGCCAAGAAGGTCCTGGAATTCGCGCACGAGGAGGCCCTGGCCCTGAACCACGATTATATCGGCACTGAGCATCTCCTGCTTGGACTGCTCAAGGAAGAAGAGGGCATCGCGGCACGGGCGCTGACCAATGTGGGGCTGAAACTCTCAGAGGTGCGCGAGGAGATTATGACCATCCTGGGCGGCGGGATGCCGCCTCCGCAGGAGGAACCGGAGCCGGAGGAACATACCACGGCCAAGACCGGCGCGCGCAGTGGCGCCGGGGCGCCACGTACCAAGACCCCGGCCCTGGACTCGTTCGGACGCGACCTGACCGAACTGGCCAAGACCAACCAACTTGACCCGGTCATCGGGCGCCGCCGCGAGATAGAGCGCCTCCTCCAGGTCCTCTGCCGCCGGACCAAGAACAATCCGGTATTGCTGGGCGAGGCCGGCGTGGGCAAGACCGCCATTGTTGAAGGCCTGGCAATGGACATCGTCAGCAACAATGTCCCTGACCTGTTGAAAGACCGGCGCATCGTGATTCTGGACCTGGCCCTGATGGTGGCCGGCACCAAATACCGCGGCCAGTTTGAGGAGCGCATCAAGGCAGTGATGACCGAAGTAAAAAAGAGCAAGAATATCATCCTCTTTATTGACGAACTGCACACGTTGGTCGGCGCGGGCGGCGCCGAGGGCGCGATTGACGCCTCCAATGTCCTGAAACCCGCGCTCTCCCGCGGCGAAATCCAGTGCATCGGCGCCACCACGTTGGACGAATACCGCAAGCACATAGAAAAGGACGGCGCCCTGGAGCGCCGGTTCCAGACCATCCTGGTTGACCCGCCCACCAAAGACGAGGCCCTTCAGATTCTCAAAGGCCTCAAGGACAAATACGAGGCGCACCACCGGGTTCATTATACGGACGAAGCCCTGCGTCAGTGCGTGGAACTTTCCTCGCGCTATATCACAGGCCGTTACCTGCCGGACAAGGCCATAGACGTGATGGACGAATCCGGCGCGCGCATCCGGCTCCAGTCCAATGTCAAACCGCCCGACCTTAAGGAGCAGGAGGACTCCATCCGCCAACTGGAAAAGGAAAAGGAGGCGGCTATTGCCGGACAGGAGTTTGAACTGGCCGCATCGCTGCGCGATAAAATCCAAAAGGCGCGCAAGCAGAAGGAGGACACCCTCAAGGACTGGAAGAACCAGCAGGCCGGGAAGAGCGGCACGGTGGACGAGAACATCATCAGCGAGACCGTGGCCCGGATGACCGGCATCCCGCTTTCCCGGCTGGAAAAGAAGGAAGCCGAGCGACTCCTGAAGATGGAAGAGGAACTCCACAATATGGTAGTCAGCCAGGACGAGGCGATTTACGCCATTGCCAAGGCCATCCGCCGGTCGCGCTCAGGCCTGAAAGATCCGCGCCGGCCCATCGGCTCTTTTATCTTCATAGGGCCCACCGGCTGCGGCAAGACGCTACTGGCCAAGGCCCTGGCCAAGGTGATGTTCGGCGAGGAGGACGCCCTGATTCAGATTGATATGTCCGAGTATATGGAAAAGCACAATGTCTCGCGTCTTATCGGCGCGCCGCCCGGATATGTCGGCTATGAAGAGGGCGGGCAACTAACCGAAAAAATCCGGCACCGGCCCTATGCCGTGGTCCTCTTAGACGAAATAGAAAAGGCGCACAGCGACGTCTTTAATATGCTCCTGCAGGTGATGGAGGAAGGCCGGCTGACCGACAGTTTCGGACGGCACATTGATTTCAAGAACACCATCCTGATAATGACCTCCAACATCGGCGCCGAGGTCATCAAGAACCAGTCATCTCTCGGATTCAAGAAGGCCACCGTTGACGCCTCATACGAGGGAATGAAAAACACCCTGCTCAAAGAGGTGGAAAAGCACTTCCGTCCCGAATTCCTCAACCGGCTGGACGACGTCATTGTCTTCAAGGGCCTGACCAAACTTGACCTCAAGAAGATTGTGGACATAGAAATGGAGCGGGTGATTGCCCGGATGAAGGAGCGCGAACTGACCGTGACGTTGGAGCCCGATGCGGTGGAGTTCCTGATAGAAAACGGCTACAACCCGGACTACGGCGCCCGGCCCCTGAAGCGCAGCATTGAGAAACTCATTGAAGACCCGCTTTCCGAGCAGATTCTCCGCGAGGAATACAAGGGCTTCAATATGGTCAAAATCAAGGTCAAGGACGGGCATCTCTACTTTGATGCCTGCCGGACCAACGACGAGCCGATGGCCTGCAAAGCGGTTGACGAGCCGAAAAACAATAGCATATAGCGTAGAGCGAATAGTATCCGGCAACTATATGCTATACGCTTTAACCTCTATGCTAATTTAATGTTCAAGCAATTATTCCTGTTATTCCTTATTATCTTCATCCCGCTGGTCACCCTGGTTCTGGCTGTAATCTACCATTTCTCGCCGTCCTATCTGAACACTTCTTTTGTCGGCGGGTTTCCGGCCTTGTTGACGGCCTTCAGTTCGCTCTGCGCAATCTATTGCGTCTGCCTCGTCGTTCTCGTCTTATTCCTCAATGACCGCAATAAGAACCTCTCGGCCAAGAACGCGGCGTTGGAAAAAGGCCACGACGATGCGGCGCGCGAGAACAAGAATCTCTCCAACCGCCTGGACCTGCTCTCGGCCACGCGCGAAATCTCGCTGATTATCACCCACGAGGTGGACTTCCGGGAAATCCTGGCCAAGTCGCTGGAGATTATTGCCCAGATGATAGGGTTTAAAGAGCCGCCGCCATTAGAACGTCGCCCCGCAGGGCGAACCTCGCCTAAGGCGGAAGCCTCGCCTGCGGGCGGGGGTGAAATCACCCTGTTTCTTAAGGACGAGGTCTCAGGCCGCTTGACACCGCAGGCACAGCGCAAGGGCAATGACATCCTGTTTGACGATGCGCTCTCTAACGGAGTGGATTTGCGCAATGTCAACGAGTCGCTGGAGCACAGCCGCCTGTTCTTCTCCGCAGACGGCGAGGTACTGGATTTTACCATACCGCTGGTGGCAGACCGGGACACGGTCGGGGTCTTGAAGGTCAAGACCCCGTCTGCTACACAAGGGGAAGCACATATCAAGCATCTGCAGGATAATTTGATGGAGTTAGCCCGCGTCCTGGCCCTGGCCGTCAAGACGCCCATACTATATAACAAGGCCATCACGGACGGACTGACCGGCCTGTACACCAAACGGCACCTGTTCAACGAACTGCCGGTCTATATGGAAATCTCCCGCCGGCACAACACCAAACTATCATTCGTGATGTTTGACATAGACCATTTCAAGAAGGTCAACGATACTTATGGGCATCTGGCTGGCGATGCGGTCCTGAAGGCCGTGGCCGAGACGCTCAAGGCGACCCTAAGGGCCACCTCAACCGCCTACCGGTATGGCGGCGAGGAGATAGCGATTATCCTGCCCCAGGCGTCAAAGGACGATGCCCTGACATTTGCTGAACGGCTACGGAAGAAGGTGGAGAGCCAGAGCGTCACCACCGAAACAAGCAAAATCAAGGTAACCATCAGTTTAGGCATAGCGGAATACGGTTCAGAGATGACGGACTTCCGTGAGTTAATCACCCGTGCCGACAACGGCTTATACCAGGCCAAGCAGGGCGGACGCAACCAAAGCGTGGTGATTTAGGGCAAGAGTCCTGAAAGGAGGCAACCAATGACAGACGATAATATATTCATAGAGGGTTCCATAGAACAACTCAAAAAGATAATCCGGCTCAAACCCAAACTGGTAGATGCCAGGGTAAAATTGGCCGCGTTGTATCTGGAGGCCGAAAGATACCAGGAGTCCATAGAATGCTATCTGGAGGCGATCCGGATTGCGCCCGGTTATCCCAACTTACACGGCGGACTCGGCTTTGCTTATGCGCACCTCGGCGACAACCAAAAGGCAATGGAACACCTTAAGGAGGCCGTCCGGCTTAAACCTGATGATGCCAAGGCATATTGCGCGCTTGGCGTTTTGTACGGGCGAGCCGGCGACCGGCAGAAAGAGATGGAATGCCTGAAAGAGTCGGCCCGGCTTAAACCAGACCTGGTGGAGACATACCTTAGCCTGGGCTCCATTTATCACGAGACGGGCGAATACCAAAAGGCAATAGAATCCCTTGAAACGGCCATCCGGATTGACCCTGACCATCCTGATGCGAACAATAATTTGGGATTTATGTACGGCAAACTCGGCGACTATCACAAGGCCATAATCTATTACCAGGAGGCGCTGTCGCTTAACCCGGATATGGCCCTGACGCACTTCAATTTAGCCGTGGCGTATCAGGAGACGGGCAAGCCGGAGCGGGCTATAGAATGTTACAAGGAGGCCCTGCGGCTCCAGCCGGACTATCCCGATGCGCAGGCCAAACTGGACCAACTGGCAAAACAGGATAAGTAAAAACCATCACTCGCAAAATTCTGGCAAAGGCAATGGGGATTTGGGAAGAAATCATCTCTGCCTACCTGCCTACCGCAGGCAGGCCTGCCTGCGGTAGGCAGGTCTGTGTAAATCCGTGTGTATCTGCGGTTCCAATTTTCTTGCTTTTATAAAGCCGCATTTCTATATAGCATTATGCCTGCCCGTCCTCTGGCGGGCCTTTGATGCGCGACACGAGACGGTTCAGCCCGGCCCGAATCCCGGAAAGTCCCAGAGCCCCCTTGACTTTTCCCTCAATTAGGGGTATAATATATCATAGAGTATATAGTATGTAGTATATAAAGGGTAGGGAATATGGCGGATAATTCCGCTTCTGAACCGGGCCGGAAAATCCGATATTATATAGTATGCTTCACCCCGTTAGAAAGTGCTGCAGACGGGGCTATAACTATGACACAACTTTATTGCTTAATTAGAGGTCTTTCTAACGGGGTTCGCCTAAATAACAAGGTATTGTTTTTGCTTTTGGTTATTGGCGCCATTTTGTCATTATCCCAGGACGTCTTTGCCCAGGCAGTTCCCACGCCGGATGCCCAAATTAAACGAAGTTCCGACTCGTCTTATATCGGAGTTGATATTTATTATCCGACGGTCCAGAGCACAACTGGCGTTGCTACGGCTACTTCCCCGGTGATTTATCATATTAACCTGCAAAATGACGGATTTGGAGATTCATTTGCGTTTCTTGTCAGCGGCTCAGGCGGCGGCTCCGGCTGGTCGGTTACTTATTATGATGCAACAACTGGAGGCACCAACATCACCACAAGTATTATAGACGGAACATGGACTACCCCCGGTTTAGGGCCAGCAGGTTCTAAAACCATTAGGGTGGAGATTCAACCTGATACCACTGTAGAAGGCGGGACGATGTTTCCTATTGATATAATAATGACCGAGAACATGGGAACTCCTTCCTCAGATACAGTCCGGGCTGAGACCACCTGCTCGCTCGTCAACAAGCTCGACCTGCAGATTAAGAAGAGTTCTGACGGCTCCTATACCGGAGACGGGGTCTATACCTCTACGGCCGCAGGCCAGACCCTGACCGGTAATCTCAACAATACCTTAGTGGTGAGTTATCATATAAAATTGGAGAACGACGGCAATGTTACCCAGCAGTTCACCATCACCGGCGCGGCCCCGCCCAGCGGCTGGACCATCACCTATTATGACGACCCGGTTACCGGCACAAATATTACAAACGAGATAACCAGCGCCGCGGGCTGGCTGAGCAGTTCCCTGTCTTATTCAGGCACGCAGGAAATCCGGGTGGAAATCTCGCCTTCCTTGAGCGCGACCGGAGGCAGTGTCGCTAACGTCTATATCGCAATGCACTCGCCTACTGCAAGCGACGTGGTCTGGGCGAGCATCACCTGCACCCAGGGTGCGGTGGCAGAGGTGGATTACGGCACAGTTCATCCGGGCCCGTCAACCGAACTTGACGACACCCCAAGATTGTCAATGCTCCAGTTTGATATCAATATCCTGAGCGGCGAGGAAGGGGTCCGGGTAGAGAGCGTCACGATTGCGGCCACCGGCACGGGCGCGGATAATTCAGGCATCAGCGCGGTCCGGCTCATCCAGGACAGCAATGCCAACGGGTTCTATGATTCAGGCGAGACGGTCCTGGCCGGCCCGGTCGCATATTCCGGAGACAATGCCTCCTTGACTATAGCGCTTTCGCCGGCGCTACTTCTTATGACCGGCACCAGTCAGACCTGGCTGGTGGTCTATGAGATGTCCGGCTCGGCCGCAGTCGGCGATACCTTTGCCCTGAAACTGACCGGGATAGACATAAAAGGCCAATATTCCCAGATTCCCATAAATGCCCAGAACCAAAGCCAGAGTTTATCCCAGTTGAACCCGCTTAACGGCAACCCCAAGACCATCGGCGATTTCACGGTCTCAACTACGAGCGGAACCGCGCCCCTAAACGTGGTTTTTAACGGACAATTCGGCATCAACGGCTCAACGGTCAGATACGAGATTGACTACAATTATGACGATACGACCTTTAAGCCGGAATACAACAGCATCTTTTCGGCCAATACAGTTTTCAGTTATACCGCGCCGGACAGTTATAAGGCGCGGGTCCAGATAACATACCTGAACGGCGATGTTATATACCGGGTTTTCAGTATCAATGTCAACGAGTGGACTGGCAATTCACCTGGTGTTTCTGCTATTTCAAGGGGTCCTTCACAATCCGGGAATGTTCCGTTTGCGGTAACCCTGACGGCCACAGCCAGCCCGGGTTCAGGCACGATTACCGCCTATCTCTGGGACTTTGACGGTAATAACACCATTGACTATGTCTCTGCAATCAGTTCAGCCAGTTATACCTATACCAAGGTCGGCATCTATTTCCCGGTGGTTTGGGTCCAGAATACTTTAGGACTGGCCGCAAACCGGAGCACGCAGATATGGGCGAACTCAAACCCATCTGCGTCTGAGCCGACCGTGGTGATTGATATCCCGGCCAGCGATATCGTTATCACAGCCGGCGACTGCATTACATTTTCCGGTTACGGCGTTCCGGCTACGGGCGGCGTGATTGCCCGATACGAGTGGGACTTTGACAACGACGGCGCATTTGATATTATAGGCACCGCCTTAAGCGGAACGCCCTACACCTTCCTCCATCCGGGCACATACAATGTCAAACTGCGGGTGACCGAGAATTCAGGCCCGGCGCCGGACGGCGTCTCCGGCGAAACCACCAGGACTGTTACTGTATTGCCGTCCCTTGTTCCCCGCATCATCATCACCCAGGCCGGCAAATACGAGTTAAATAAGGATGCATTGAGGGAAGGCGCGGACGGGAAATATGTCACCATTAAGGCGGTCCCGGTCGGGTTCAACCGGATTAGCAGGGTTGATTTCCGCTATCGCCTGGTTAGTTATAGCGCTCCCACATCAACCTTGTTTGCTCCGTATGATATTCCGCTTCCCATTGATGTTATTTATCTTTACCCGGATACGCTCACGGGCTGGAACACAACCAAGTTAAGCATATCCACAACCTATCCGGCCAATATCAGCCAGGAGTGTTTTACCTCTACTATAAATTTCCGAGGGCTTGAGCCAGGCGGATGGTATGAAATTGTCGCACTGGCAAACTTTAACCCGGTTAGCGAGGTCTATGACGACTGGAGCGCACGCCAGACCCAGACCCGGCTTTTTATGGAAAGCAGTTACCAGGCCCCGGCCAACATAGATGTTTATGAAGGAGAGGCGACAGGAATGACCGCCTCGCTCAGCAGAAGGATAGTAAGGGAGCGGAATAATACCACCGGCAAAGGCGACACCACGGTCTTTATACCCGCAGACGGTCTGACGGTCTACAGCGACCCAATTTCAATAACGGTTGACACTCCTGCCTCGGTCAGCGCTCCGGCTGACGAGGGCTTTGCCACGATTGGCGTCTTTCGCGAGATAGGGACCGATATCCAGAGCGCCATTAAGAAACCGGTCGGCATAAAGGTCGGCTATCCGGACGCCGACTCAAACGGCATTGTGGACGGCACAAACATCTCCGAGACCGCGCTTTCTTTGTGCCGCTATGATGCGGCTAATTCCAGGTGGGTGCCGTTGTTAAACCAGTGCATTGATTACTACAACAAGACGGTCAGCGGCTGGACCACGGACTGGGGCATATTCGGGGTTATCGGCCAATTGCCGCCCGAGGAGGAGGAAATCACATCGGGCTCCAGCGCCTTTGGGGTGCAGAAGGATTATGCTTTCTGCTTTATCGCCACAGCCGCCTACGGCTCGCCGATGGCTGATGATGTCCAGGCCCTGCGCGCCTTCAGGGACCGGCGCCTGATGACCAACTGGCCGGGCCGGGCCTTTGTTCGCGCCTACTACACTATGTCACCTCCAATAGCGAAATTCATTGCCAAAAGACCCTATTTGCGCTATATTACACGCCAGATGCTGAGGCCCGTTGTCTGGGCCGCAAAGAAAACCGAGTAACACCACTACTAATTACGAATTATTCGTAATTCGCAGACCTGCCTGCTGGCAGGCAGGTTCGTAATTCGTAGTGGTCAGGAGACGTTATGGACAAATTCATAGTCAAAGGCGGAAATCTGCTTCAGGGCGC
>JBFMDM010000027.1:0-21495 GCA_040753835.1 Planctomycetota bacterium | reverse complement strand
CCAACTGGTGTTTTGACCAGAACGGACAAAAACCTGCTGATTTGCCGCAACATCTGCATCCCAAACGGGACAGGTTACTGATGCTGGTAGGATGTCTTTTGCCTATCCTGCGCCGGACCTTCACGGATGACGAGATTGACTTTATGTGTATAACCACTACGAATAACGAATTTACGAATTACGAACTCCGCAGAGACCCCCACCGGGGCAGCGCAACAGCGAAGGAGCCGCGCATAGCGAATAAATGTATTTGAGTTATTCGTTTCTATTCGTGTAATTCGTGTTCTCTTTTTCTTGGGGGTAAATTATTTTACACAATTTTTCTCAAATGCTTGACATGAGAAAATATTTTTTATATAGTGTTAAACCCGAATATGGGGCGGTATTGTTCCATAAATAGGGGATAGGTTTCCTGGTCTTTGATAATTAGACAGCCAAGGGGTGAGATTGAGTAATGAGATTTAGCCATCACAGGTCAAATTTGACAATTAATGAATTTTGATTGGAGAATTTGATCCTGGTTCAGAACGAACGTTGGCGGCGTGCCTAATACATGCAAGTCGAACGAGAAGTACCGTAGCAATACGGTATTGTAAAGTGGCGCAAGGGTGAGTAATGAATAGATAACTTACCCCTGAGACCGGGATAACCCCGCGAAAGCGGAGCTAATACCGGATATGACCACGGCGCCGTAAGGCGCAGCGGTGAAAGTTGCTTCGCAAGAGGTGACGCTCAAGGAGAGGTCTATTTCCTATCAGTTAGTTGGCGGGGTAACGGCCCACCAAGACAATGACGGGTAGCCGGCCTTAGCGGGTGTACGGCCACACTGGAACTGAGACACTGTCCAGACTCCTACGGGAGGCAGCAGTAGGGAATATTGCGCAATGGGGGAAACCCTGACGCAGCGACGCCGCGTGGAGGATGAAGGCCTTCGGGTTGTAAACTCCTGTCAGAGGGGACGAACTCCCTGTTTAACAAACTGGGGTGACTTAACCCTCAAAGGAAGTAGCCGCTAACTCCGTGCCAGCAGCGGCGGTAATACGGAGGCTACAAACGTTGTTCGGATTTACTGGGCGTAAAGAGTTCGTAGGCGGTTGGGATTAATTAGACGTGAAATACTTTGGCTTACCCAAAGAATTGCATCTAATATTACCCGACTTGAGTATGAAAGGGGAGAATAGAATGGTAGGTGGAGCGGTGAAATGCGTAGATATCTACCAGAATACCGGAGGCGAAGGCGGTTCTCTAGTTCATCACTGACGCTGAGGAACGAAAGCTAGGGGATCAAACAGGATTAGATACCCTGGTAGTCCTAGCCGTAAACGATGGATACTAATCGTGGGCTTCGTTAAGAAGTCCGTGATGCAGCCAACGCGTTAAGTATCCCGCCTGGGGAGTACGGTCGCAAGGCTAAAACTCAAAGGAATTGACGGGGGCTCGCACAAGCGGTGGAGCATGTGGTTCAATTCGATGCAACGCGAAGAACCTTACCAGGGTTTGACATGCTGGTAGTAGGAGTGCGAAAGCATAACGAGTCCCGCAAGGGAAAGCCAGCACAGGTGTTGCATGGCTGTCGTCAGCTCGTGCCGTGAGGTGTCAGGTTAAGTCCTTTAACGAGCGAAACCCTTGTCCTTAGTTGTCCTGATGTAAGTTGGGTCTCTCTAAGGAGACTGCCTCGGTAACGAGGAGGAAGGTGGGGATGACGTCAAGTCATCATGGCCTTTATGCCCTGGGCCACACACGTGCTACAATGGCCGGTACAGAGGGTTGCCAAGCCGTAAGGCGGAGCTAATCCCTTAAAGCCGGCCCCAGTTCAGATTGAGGGCTGCAATTCGCCCTCATGAAGTCGGAATCGCTAGTAATCGCGGATCAGCTATGCCGCGGTGAATATGTTCCCGAGCCTTGTACACACCGCCCGTCAAGCCAGCCAAGCGTGGGGTACCTGAAGTTGTCTGCTTAACCCGCAAGGGACGGCAACACCCAAGGTAAAACGCGTGAGGAGGGCTAAGTCGTAACAAGGTAGCCGTAGGGGAATCTGCGGCTGGATCACCTCCTTTCTAAGGTGATTTTTCTATAATGGCTAATCTTATCTCGTCTCACTTCCTTGGCCCTGTCTTTTTTTTTCGCTATTCGGGTTTTTGAAAGGGGTTGACTTCCGCTCGTAATCAATTTTTCGGGCTAATTTTACTGTAAGATAATACCGATATAGTGTAGCATTGGTTTCCTGAAAGATTTCAGGAAATTTATTGCTAACTATAACTCGCAGTATAGATGGGAGTTTGAGCGGTAGCGAATTACTACCATCTATAGTCGGCTGTAACTTACTGCGTTCTAACAGCCGCACTATAAAATCAACTGCGAGTAATAGTGTATCCTCTTGGAGTGTTTTATTGCTCCCAGTCCTCCGATTTACATCGGAGTGTAAGAGTTTGTAAAGCCCTGCGGGCTAACAAACTCTAACATGGGCGTATAGCTCAGTTGGTTAGAGCTTTCGCTTGATAAGCGAAAGGTCAGTGGTTCGAGTCCACTTACGCCCATTTATATGGGGGTGTAGCTCAGCTGGGAGAGCACGTGCTTTGCAAGCACGGGGTCGTCGGTTCAATTCCGATCACCTCCAAATGTTTGGAATAATGCTCCGCTCCAATTGAATAGGGCGGAGAGGTCATCCCAGTGGGATGAGTCCATTTTATAATTTTTGCTGATAATTTTGGCAAAATCCTTGACAGGTTAAACGGTTTTTTGATATAGTAAAAAACCCCTTTTGGGGGAAGGAAAGTGTCCGGGCGTTGTCGTCCTGATGTTTTTCACGCGTTCTTTGACAATTAAGATTAGTGTAGATTGTAGACAAAAGAGGCTTTAGGATAAAAATGTGGTCAAGCTACTAAGGGTACATAGTGAATGACCTGGCATCAGAAGGCGAAGAAGGACGTAGCAGGCTGCGATAAGCCCCGGGGAGCCGCCAAGCAGGTTTCGATCCGGGGATTTCCGAATGGGGCAACCCATCCCGGTGCAAATCGGGATATTCCGGCGTAAGCCGGGAAGCAAACGGAGGGAAGTGAAACATCTCAGTACCTCCAGGAAAAGAAAAAGCCATTGATTTCCTCAGTAGCGGCGAGCGAACGGGAAAGAGTCTAAATCGCATAAGTGCCAAGGCCGTATGCCGTTGCTTATGCGAGGTTGCGGGAAACATCCGTCCCTGTTGTACGGACAGGGGGAAAAGTTACAAAGGTCTGTCCTAACCGAACCGTCTTGGAACAGCGGGCCATAGTAGGTGATAGCCCTGTAGGTGAAAGGATTAGGCCCTTTTCTGGATGTTTGCCAAGTAGCACCCGCCACGGGAAAACGAGTGCGAATCCGGGCCGACCATGGCCTAAGACTAAAAACTATCTGATGACCGATAGTGGACAAGTAGCGCGAGCGAACGTTGAAAAGAACCCCGGAAGGGGAGTGAAATAGAACCTGAAACTATGTACTTACAAACTGTGGGAGTCCAGCACCTATTTTGCTTCATGAGAAGCGAATTATGAAATATGTGTATGTCTTACAAAATATAACAAACAAGAAGATTTGTTATATCGGGTACACGAACGATTTGAAGCGACGCATTAAAGAGCATAATTCGGGCGAAGAAGGTTACACCTCAAAGAGCAAGTGGCGATTGGTTTATTATGAAGCATATCTGAACGAGAAAGATGCCCGGAGCCGGGAGCGGAAATTGAAGCAGGACGGCCGGAGCAGGCATCTTTTAATGGGCAGAATCGCCAAATCAAGGGAATCTTGATGAAGCAAAATGGGTGCTGGATGACCGCGTGCCTTTTGGATAATGAGTCCGGGAGTTATTCTGATGAGCAAGCTTAAGTCCGGTATGAAAGTATCGGGAATAGGCGAAGGGAAACCGAGTCTTAAAAGGGCGCTAAGTTCATCGGAGTAGACCCGAAAGCCAGTGATCTACCCTTGGGCAGGATGAAGTGCTGATAATCTCGGCATGGAGGTCCGTTAGGGTATAACGTTGAAAAGTTATCCCGTGATCTGAGGGTAGGAGTAAAAGGCTAATCAAACTGGCTAATAGCTGGTTCTTCCCGAAATAGCTTTGGGGCTAGCCTCGTGTGTAAACAGCGGGGGTAGAGACACTGAATGGATTTAAGGGGCCCACCAGGCTACCTAATCCAATCAAACTCCGAATACCGTTGTGGTAAAGCACGGGAGTCAGACGGCGGGGGATAAGCTTCGTCGTCAAGAGGGAAACAGCCCAGACCATCGGCTAAGGTCCCTAAAATAGACTAAGTGTAAAAGGAAGTAAGGATACTAAGACAGCCAGGATGTTGGCTTAGAAGCAGCCACCATTTAAAAAGTGCGTAACAGCTTACTGGCCGAGTATTTTTGCGCCGAAAATGATCGGGCCTAAGTCTATTACCGACGCCGTGGATTTTTTCCCAGCACTCAAATGGCAGTGACAGCAGAATCACTCTGGCAATGTTAGCAAGAGGGATAAATGCGTCAAAGCCATTTGGGTGCTGGGTTGAAGTGGTAGGGAAGCGTTCTAAACGGATAGAAGTTATGGCGTGAGCCGTGATGGACTGTTTAGAAGTGATTATCCGGACATAAGTAGCGCGCTAAAACCGATGAGAAGTCGGTTCGCCGAAAACCTAAGGTTTCCTGGGGAAGGTAACTCCGCCCAGGGTTAGTCGGCCCCTAAGGTGAGGCCGAAAGGCGTAACTGATGGGAATGCCGTTAATATTCGGCTACTGCCTTGTATGCGCTCAAGAACTGCAGGGAGAGGTGGAGGAGGCTATGTGGTCCCTGTGATTAGAACATAGGGCCTGTCCAGTAGGAGGGAGTCACAGGCAAATCCGTGATTCCGTTAACTCTGAGGGGAACAGGGGAGCCCGCAAGGGTGAAGCGACAAACGCCATGCTCACGAGAAAATCTTCGTGCAGGAGTATGCAGGGTAACCGTACTAAAACCAACACAGGTAGGTGAGGAGAGAATCCTAAGGCGCTCGAGAGACCCCTCGTTAAGGAACTAGGCAAAATGGCACCGTAACTTCGGGACAAGGTGTGTCCTGATTTGTCAGTCCGTTTACCGGGCGAAGCATTTTGGGATCTCAGTAAAGCGGGCCGGGGAACTGTTTAGCAAAAACACAGGTCTGTGCAAAGGTGTAAGCCGAAATATACAGACCGACGCTTGCCCAGTGCTGGAAGGTTAAGGGGTGGGGTCAGCCGCAAGGTGCAGCCCCTAACCGAAGCCCCAGTAAAAGGCGGCCGTAACTATGACGGTCCTAAGGTTAGTCAAACACGCTAGCCTGCCCCCGATGCAAATCGGGGGGCAATATTCAACTATATGCGGGGAACTCCTCAAAAGATGTTGATACTCGCCTATCCGGCAGGGATGGGGCAGTAAAAATTCAACATACAAGGGGACAATCCGCAGGGAAGGCATATGAAAATATGAACCCTCAGAGACTACAAGTTGAATATCCGAATGGACGGATGGCTTTAAACCCTGATTGGCTCTCGGGATTTATTGACGGCGAGGGATGTTTCCATGTGGCAGTCAACAAGAACGACGGAGTCAGGTTTGGTTACCAGATTCTGCCCGAACTGACTGTTGTTCAGCACGAACGGGATGTGAATCTGCTTAACCGCATACGCACTTTTATGGGGTGCGGAGTGGTAAGAAGAAACCATGGCGACCGTTTTTGTTGGCGCGTGAGGAAGTTGGATAACCTGATAAACACCATTCTTCCTTTCTTTGAGAAACATCCGCTGAAATCCCGCAAGAGCGTTGATTTCCACAAATTTGCCGGGGTGGTTAGAATGATGGCAAAAGGAGAGCATCTTAATCAGGCGGGTTTTTATCAGATTGTCAAAATCGCAAGCGAGATGAATACCCAAAAGCCGAAGGATATTCGGATAAAGATAGAGTCCACACGCCGATGAAAGTCGGGGAGTATGTGAGCGAAGTTCCTTGTCGGGTAAGTTCCGACGCGCATGAATAGCGTAATCACTTGGCCGGTGTCTCAACGAGGGACTCGGCGAAATTGCAGCGGCGGTGAAGATACCGCCTGCCCGCACTAAGACGGAAAGACCCTATGAACCTTTACTGTAACCTCATATTGGATTTTGTTTTAATTTGCGTAGCATAGGTGGGAGACTTTGAAGTCCGGCTTCCGGGTCGGGCTGAGTCAACAGTGAAATACCACTCTGATTAAATTAGAATTCTAATTCCGGCCGTGCAGGCCGGGAGAAAGTGTGAGGCGGGCAGTTTAACTGGGGCGGTTTCCTCCGAAAGAGTAACGGAGGAGTCCCAAGGCACCCTCAGCGCGCTTGGCAACCGCGCAACGAGCACAAGGGTATAAGGGTGCTTGACGGCAAGACATATAAGTCAAGCCGGTGTGAAAGCAGGGCCTAGTGATCCGGTGGTTCCGTATGGAAGGGCCATCGCTCATCAGATAAAAGGTACTCTAGGGATAACAGGCTTATGGCGTCCAAGAGTCCATATCGACGACGCCGTTTGGCACCTCGATGTCGGCTCATCGCATCCTGGGGCTGGAGAAGGTCCCAAGGGTTCGGCTGTTCGCCGATTAAAGCGGTACGTGAGCTGGGTTCAGACCGGCGTGAGCCAGGTCGGTCCCTATCTAGTGTGGGCGTAGGAGGTTTGAGAGACGCTGTCCTTAGTACGAGAGGATCAGGATGGACGGACCTCTGGTGTACCAGTTATCCCGCTATGGGTAATTGCTGGGTATCTATGTCCGGGGGGGTAACCGCTGAAGGCATCTAAGTGGGAAACCCCTCTCAAGATTAGACCTCCCATTCCGCAAGGAATACGAAGACCCCTGGTAGACTACCAGGTTGATAGGTCCCAGGTGTAAGACCCGTAAGGGTTTCAGCCGAGGGATACTAATCGGTCGGGCGGCTTGGCCACTTTTTATTCTATGGCTTCTTAGTGCCAGTTAGCTACAAAGGAGCGTTAACGGCACTTATCCAGCACCTGCTTTGGCGTAAAGACATAAATAGGTAATAAGTTTTTCAGCCAAAGTGGGTGCTGGATTACATACAATCTACAAAAATATGCTCGGTGACCTAATGCTCAAGGTGTAACACCCGTTCCCATTCCGAATACGGCCGTTAAGCCCTTGAGGCCGATGATACTGCTGGGAATCTCTTTGGTGGGAAAGTAGGTAGTTGCCGGGCTTAAAATCTCAACCCCGCATCTGACTCCAAAAGTCAGGTGCGGGGTTTTTTCTTAGAGCCAGTAGGAATGAAATGACGTAATGGCCGTTATCCCGACGAACCCGAAGGGACCGCGTCCAGCGAATGTCGGGATTGGTGACATTATAAGCGCAGCGAGTTACTGCCACTTATCCCGCAGAATTGCGGGATTTATAGACTGGAAAAATCGGTGTTAATCTGTGCAATCTGTGGTTGGTTACAAACCCAATTCCCCGCTGATTGACTTCATCGCATCTAACGAAATCTGCAGGAATTTGTCCAAATCAATTCCCAGGTTGGTGCAATTGTTCATTGCCTCGCGGCTGGCTCCGGCCGCAAAGCGCTTCTCTTTCATCCGGCTCTTGGCGAATGCCACATCCACAGGCGCTAATTTCTTCTCCGGCCGAATCAGGGCGCAGGCGACCAGGAATCCGGTCACCGGGTCAGCCGCATAGATGGCGTGCTCCATCGGAGAGACGCGCGTCTTCTTGTCGTTGTGCGACTTGATGCCGTCTATGATTTCCTGAGCGACCTTGTCCTTGAGCATCTCTTCGGTTACCAGAGTGTGACGGCTTGGGTCGTTCTTGGTCTCTTCGTAATCCAGGTCGTGCAGGAGCCCGACCAGTCCCCATTTCTCCTCATCTGCTTTTAATTCCCGGGCCAGGTGTTTCATCACTGCCTCAACCGCTATGATATGCTTGCGCAGGTTGATATTGGTTATCCGCTCCTGCATCAATGTTAATGCTTCATTTCTGGTCACCGCTTGGCTCCTCTTTTTCTTTCGGGGGATGTGTTATCTTAAGTTCGCCTCCGTTGGAATTTTCATTTCTTTTTATAGTTTCCATTTTAGACCAGCTACCCATATAACCGGCGTTGATGGTTATAAGATAGCCATCATTTTCATCCGATGCCCCGTTTTTATGCCGTAATTTAACCCGGCGTGATGACTTTATGCTTATCTGCGATGAAAGAGGCAGCCATTCCAGAATTTCTCCCCAGGCCTCAGCACCGTCACTTAAAATATATACATTTCCCTCGGATTTCAGCCGCTCCAACTGGTTTTTAGCCGGGTCCCAGGTGATAAGCAACCTGTCGCATTTGACCTCGGCCCTTAATTCCGGTCGGCTTGAATCGGTGATGGGCCTTGCCTTCTGCAGGATGCGGACGTTGTTTTCCAGGTAGATATTGTTCTCCTTGAGAGAAACCAGGCCGTCGTTATCTGCCGTAATCTTGACCTGGCTGAAAAGTTCGGGCGGCTGGCTAACCGGCAACGCGGTCTCGGTCGGGCTTACCGAATCAGATGATAAAACCGTTTCTGGATTATAGATGCTCCCGTTGGAGAAGGTGATTTCTTTCCTGCCCAGAAGGAGAAGGTTATTCTCGTCGGTCTTGATTCTCATGGTCTGGGCCGAGATGTTGATGTAAGAATCTAGCTTTGCCTGCGGGGTCCCGTTCTTCGGCTTCAGGGGCCGGGTGACAACGGCCAGCGACTTGCTGTCGCCCTTGAGGATGATAAGCCCGGCGTCTTCGTCAATATCCAGCGCGGAACAAGCCGCGTTATGGAATGTGTCGTCCATTCTGACATTATTGGCGGCCGAGACGCTGGCGAGATAGAAATTATTGCGTTTGGTGACCGGATTCTCCCGGCGGTCCAAAAGGATGCTGATATTCTCGGCCCGGAGATTGGCCTGCCGAGCCGGCAGATTCGGCGGTTGGGAGTATGAGACAAGAGCGACTTTATTGCGGAAGGCAATCTGTTGTGAGATTTTCCCTGCCCGACCATTAGGTCGTTCGGGCGGGTTGTTGGGATTGCCGTTAATCTTTTCAATGGTCATTGGGCCTTCGGAAGTAATGGTGATAACCGAGGGCGTTTTGTTCAGTTCCTCGTCGTCAATGTTGGGCTTTGGGGAAAAGACCGCTCCTAACGAGATTGATTTGGAGTTGCATCCCTGGATGACCGTTTCCACGTTCCCGGCGAACGAAATGTTTGCGAAATCCAGCCCGCCTTTACATCCCTTGCTTTTAATAGAGATGTCATTGCGCTTGACTGTTATCAGCGCGTCATTGGAAAATGTTTTATCTGCCAGATTAATAAGAAGTACGTCTGTCATCAATGTTTCGTCGAACTCATCAGCCGTTTCGGAGATTTTCCGGACCGTGATATTCTGGTTAAGCAAGACCATCTGTTGTTGTTTTTTGAAAGTTCCGGTTTTAGCGTTGATGAGCACCTTGCCTTTTTTGGCGAGTTCTGCCGGAGTGGTTGGGGATACGGGTTGGAGATAATAAGTTATTTCAAGTACCGAAAGAATGATTTCATCGGCGCTGACGACCGCGGCCTTGCCTTTGATTTCCCAGATTAACAGGTTATCCTGATAGTGGGGATACGACCAGTTATTGAATATTTGTTCGTCTTCGGCAAAGGCAGAACTGCTTAATATCAGCAGGGTGAAGATTATTATTGTAATACTATTAAATCGTATCATAACGTTGAAGGATAAATTTCCACTTATTCTGGGTTTTGAGAATCTTCTCAGCCACTTCCCGGACCGCGCCCTTGCCGCCGTTAAGCCGGGTGACGTAGTGGGCGTATTTTCTCACCTCCGGCCTGGCATTATTGGTGGCCACGGCAAATCCGGCCTTTTTCATTACCGGAATATCAGGCAGGTCGTCGCCGATATAACATATTTCGCCAGGAGATAATTTATGCTTGGCCAGAATCTTTTTCAGGGCGCTTAGTTTTTCCAGGGTGTCTTGGTGCACTTCCAGGATGCCGAGTTCCTTAGCCCGGTAGGAGACGGTCTTGGAAAGCCGGCCCGTGATAATGGCGGTTTTGATGCCGGCGTAATGGAGATAGGCAATGCCCGCGCCGTCATAGACGTTGAAGACCTTGTTCTCGCCGCCCCGGCTGTCCAGGATAATCCGGCCGTCCGAGAGCACGCCGTCCACGTCCATTATCACCATCTTAATCTTTTTTAATTTAGCGTTGCTCATAATGGTAATAGATGAAAGATGAGAGATAAAAGATGAAAGGATAGTACTCTCATCTATTTTCTTTCATCTATCCTCTTTTCTTAATGGATTTCCAGGATATCCTGAACATCCAACATTCCGACCGGCTTATGGCGCTTATCCACGACCGGCAGTTCGTCTATCTTTTTGTCGCGCAGGATGCGCAAACCTTCGGCCACCAAACTGTCCGGGGATACGGTCAGCGGATTCCTGGTCATATAGTTCCTGATAGGTTTGGACAGGATGCGGATATCCTCGCGCATATGGCGCCTCAGGTCGCCGTCCGTAAAAATACCGGCCAGCCGCCGTTTCTTGTCCACGATGTTGACTGCCCCGGCCCGGCATTTGGTAATCACCATCAACGCCTCCCGGACCGTCTTATTCTCGGTGATAATCGGGTTGGCTTTCCCGGTGCGCATCACCTCTTTGACCTTGAGTAGTTTCTGCCCCAAATCTCCGCCTGGATGATAGAATGCGAATTGCTCCCGGGTGAATGAGTGTTTCTTGAATACGGATAATGCCAGGCAATCGCCCAGGGCCAGCATTGCCGTGGTAGAAGCCGATGGCACGATGCCGAAAGGGCAGGGCTCATTGATTTTTCCGATTTCCAGGACGATGTCGCTGTATTTGCCGAGCGTGGATTTACTGGATGCGGTGATGGAGATTATCTTGATGCCGATTTCTTTGAGTTTAGGCAGGAGCCGGACGATTTCCTCGGTCTCGCCGCTGTTGGAAAGCATCAGGATGATGTCGTTCTTGGCCACCCGGCCCAGGTCGCCGTGGTATGCCTCAGCCGGATGCAGAAATAGAGAAGGCGTGCCGGTTGAGGCAAAGGTGGCTGATATTTTCTCTGCGATGATGCCGGCCTTGCCCATACCGGTGACGACCAGCCGTCCCTGGCACTTGAGGATTTCCGAGAACGCCCTCTGGAAATCGCCGTTGATTTTACCCTTGAGCGATTTCAGGGCTCGGATTTCCGCTTCCAGGACCTGTTTGGCATAGTTTCGCATAAAACATTAATTACTAACCACAGACCCGTCTGCCAAAGCCGAAAGGCGGCGGGCAGGTTAACACAGATGGTCACAGATTACAATAATATAGTTTACCAATATTCATATACGTAGTCAACTTATTCTTGACCGGCAGGGGAAAACAAGTAATATTCCACATATATGTCTTATCCTCATTATTTTATCAGGTTAAATCCGGATGAACGAAGGCAGATGTTAATCAAATTGAGCCAATATGCCGTTAAGGGGCAACATAGTCAAAGGAGGCGCTTACAGGCGATATATTTTTCGGACAAGGGCGAGACATTTGAACAGATAAGCAAACGGCTTAATGTCTCATATCGGACCGTCCAGAGATGGATTTCGTTCTATCACCGAAAGGGGTTAAACGGCTTCTAAAAGCCCCTTTTTACTCCTCCAAGCACGACAAAATAGTTATTTGATTTTGGTGAAGCACGACAAAATGCCTATAAAGTTGTCGTGCTTCGCACCGGATTACCCGCATAAACCAGCCGGAACAGGGTGGGATACCCTACCCCCTGCCGCCCCGTTGTATTGGGAGTGCCGTCCAGTGTGGCTGGCTCCGTATGGCGTCTGTTAAATGCCATACATCCCCCTATCACCTCTCCGTATGGCACCGTCTCTACGTCTAACGGAGTGCTATGTTGTCTCCGTATGGCACTATTTAAATGCCATACGCCACCCTATCACCTCTCCGTATGGCGTCGCCTCAATACCTAACGGGGTGGTGTGTTGTCTCCGTATGGCGTCTATCAAATGCCATACGCCCCCCTGTCACCTCTCCGTATGGCAGTTGCAACCCGTCCGTTAGGGGGTGTGGGATACTCGTTGTCGTGCTTCGTTTTGATAGGGTAAGACACCAAGACACCACACCTCCGATACCGGGCAAGGGCAGGACCGATGCCAGAGGGAGGCAGGTAGTTTACGGAATACAATCTGTGTAATCTGCCTGCAGCAGGCAGGTCTGTGGTCTGGTCTCCGCCCTCGCCTTAATATCATAGCAACAGGATATTAATATTAACAACCTATTGCCAACTCCGGCTAAATTTTATTGTCAACCACATGTTTGAGCATCATCTGTAATGCTGGGCTGAGGTTTTCGGCGGCAAGAATAATTTCCGGGTGTTCTTTCCTGAAAACACGGAATATTTCATCCATAAATCCCTGCCCGGCTGATTTAACCCCTTTAAAATTCATGATTATTTCCTTAAACTTATCTAATCCGGAGAGCAATCTTCTTGCCTCTGAGCGGGAGATATATTCCTGCTGGAATAGTTTTACAGACACCTTGGTTCTCTCAAATCTGTAGTCATAGTCCTCCGGTGCATATCGCCGGAAAACCTCGGATAACTTCCGGCGGGAATTCTTATTAAGCCGGAGCGTTACCTCGGTTCCTTTAAGAAATCTCGGCTCTTCCACGAAAACATCATTGCGCAAATTATCAAAGACCAGATTCAACCGGTGTGAACGGAAAGCGGCATAATCCACGGATTTGGAAGAGAAGAAGATTCCTTCGCCGGAGTGTTTTGTCTTCATCGTAGTGGTTTTACCTTTAATAAGTTCGCCTACGGCGGTAATTTCATCCCGAAGATGGAATTTATTGAAAATAGAGAAAAAGACCCCTATTCCGTAATCCCTGATTTTAATCCGGCACTGATAAGGACCAAAAACCACTTCAATCTCTCCATATCGGGACCGCGAATGGTCTATAGCATTGTTCAGGGTCTCCGTAAATGTGTAATTGAGTATCTCCAAGGCGTCTTTATTAAAATGTTTTTTCAGGTTGAGGAATAAGGACATTTCCTTAAAGGCAAGATGTTCTTCCAATCCTTTTAACCGATACTTTTTATGATACTTCTGTTCCAGTTTGACGTTAGCAGAAGGGCGGCTTAGACGATATAGCGCGCCTTTAGTGGTGCCTTGTTTTTGAACAAGTCCTTCTGTGATTAGTTTTTTGAGATGCTTATTGACCGCCTGCCGGGTAATACCGAGTAATTTTGTTAGGGACTCTCCGGAAACAGATTTCTTTTGTTTAAGATGCCGCAGGACGTTGTCACGAGTACGCATAATTCTAAAAATAGCATTTTGTCAACTTATTGTCAACCTTTTTTGGATTTTATTGTCAACCATCTCAAACCGCCACTTAATTTGGGAGACAGGCCGCCAGAGTATTTTATCTTTCCATCTTCATAAACCAAGGAATTCTAAACAGTACTCAGTAAACAGCAGACGTGGCTTACAACCGGTTCTCTATAATCTGTTTCCCGATGTCCATCGGGACAATCTGGAGTTCCTCGGGCGTGGTGTCGTCAAAGGCGTCCTGGGGCGCCAGGCCAATCAACTCGCTTTCCAGAACCCTGATATTCTCTGACAGGGCCAAATCCTTGATGGCGTCAAAGACCTTCTTTATAGGCGTGACTTTGTAGTTGGTAAGGTTCATTGTGACCTGGGCAATCTGACGGTTATATTTGTCAATTAGGACGCCTAATGCCTTGACATAAGGCATTCCGCCTGAGGATTCCCGAATCTTCTTGGCAATCCGTTTGGCCACGTCCAGATAATCCGTATCCAGATTGACATTGTAGGCAATGAGTATTTCCCGTGCGCCGATGACCGTAGCCCCGGCTGTGGGATGAATCTTGTTCGGGCCGAAGTCAGGGTTACGGGTCGGGTTTTTGCCCAGTTCCTGGCACAGGCCCTCAAACTGGCCCTTGCGCACATCAGCCAGATTCCGGCATTCTGGCCTGAGCGCGGCATTCTCATATAGATAGACCGGTATTTGAAGTTTATCCCCGATTTGCTTGCCTACTTCTCTGGCAATTTTGATACAATCATCCATAGTCGCGCCTCTGAGAGGAATAAATGGCACGACATCGGTTGCGCCGATGCGCGGATGCTCGCCTTTGTGTTTGGTCATATCAATTAGTTGGCTGGCCTTTTCCACGGCCTGGAAGGCGGCCTGGCCGACTGATTCTGCCGGACCGATAAAGGTCAAGACCGAGCGGTTATGGCTGGGGTCGCTTTCTCTATCCAGTAATTTGATGCCCTTGACCGAGGTGATAGCCGTTATGATTTGTTCAATAACCTCGGGCCGCTTGCCCTCGCTGAAATTAGGCACGCATTCTATCAGTTTCATATAAGAAATAATAACACGAATAAGACAAATTAGGCGAATCACACGAATCTATTCGTGTTCTCTTAATTGGTTTAGTTACTATAAATATTGACCGGGGTAAAGATAAAAGGTATGAAATAGTGATATGAATCACGAGAATGAAAGGACCGGCAAGCGGAATCTGAAGACATTCTGTGGCGGCGCGGCGCTGAACGACATCGGCGAGGAGATGTATGCGCCGTTACTACAGTATTATGCCACGGTATTTTTGGGGATTACTCCTGGGCAATACGGATTTATTGACAGTTTTTGCGAGGCAGTCAACCGCATATCAAAGTTATTTACCGGCTATTTCACCGATAAGGTAGGCCGCAAGGTGCCGGTGATATTGTCTTATATTCTTATTGCCTTGTCAAGGTTAGGGCTTCCGCTGGTCAGCGGCTGGGCTGGCTTTCTTCCATTCAGGGGCTTGCGCGAGTTTGGCCGGGCCATGCGCGACCCGGCTCGCGAGGCGTCCATTGCCGAGTCATTCCCACCTGAAAAGCGCGGCCGGGCATTTGGGATTCTCAATGCAGTTGATACAGTCGGCTCTATATTGGGACCGGTTATCGGCTTGCTGATTCTTTATTTCGCCGCATCGTCTATAGCCGGCTCATCGCTTACAGAAGGGGTGACAAAAAAGGTCTGGATGGGAATCAAGACGGAATTTCCCAGGGAGTCATACATCTGGCTTTTCCTGTGGGCCGGCCTTCCGACTATTTTCAGCGCTTGGATTATCTATTCCTTCCTGTTTGAGACCCGCACGCCAACCCCATTGTTCGCCAAGACGCCCAAGCCGAAAAAGCCGGGTTTTTCCATAGCGACTTTTATATCATCACTGAAACCGGACTCGTCCTTAAGGAAACTGGGCTGGACCACTTTATCGCATATGATACTGGCGCTGGGTGCGGTTCCGGTGGCAATGATACTCCTTTATGGAACGCAGAAACTTAAGGCAGGCCCGGTAGAGGCGATGATTCTATTTGTATGTTATGCGACCACGCACTTTGCCACTTCCTATCCGGCCGGCTGGCTTTCGGACCGACTGGGCAGATTCTGGGCCCAGGCCGTTGCCAACGGGCTTTTGGCTCTGGCGCTTCTGATATCCATCTTTGCCAAGGCGCCGTTATTCCTGATAATCCCGTTGGTATTATACGCCACATTTGAATCCATCTGGATAGCCAACCGCCGTGCGGCCGTGGCGGATTTAGCCAAGGAAGAAACGCTCGGGGCAACCCCGGGCAATTTCTCCGCGCTTTATAGATTCACTTCAATTCTTTGCCCGATATTATTCGGCGGTATCTGGGATCTGGCTGGAAGCGGCGTGGCCCTGTTTGTGATGGCGCTGTTTCCGGTGGCCGCGATATTCGTATTGCCGAGGAAATAACATAAAGCGTGTAGCCAAGAGCAAATGAATATTATAGGCATTAGCACATCCGGACGCCTAAACGGCAACACCAGCCGCATTGTCAAGATGATGCTGGACAAACTCTCGTCTCTGGGCGCTTCTGTTGAATTTATCTGGACCGGCAACAAGAGGATAGAATTCTGCCGCGCCTGCGAGCATTGTATGCGGGAAGATAGTTGCGTAATCAAGGATGACTATGAGGAAATCAGGCAGAAGATGCTCAAGGCCGACGGGGTAATTTTAGGCACGCCAAATTACGCATTCCAGATGTCCGCTCAACTCAAGGCGATTTACGACCGGAGCCATTCGCTTCTATATTATACCCGTCGGTTGGTCGGTAAATACGCTCTGGGCGTCTGCGTGGGCGGGCATTCGTATATGACCGATAAGATTGCCAAGACCGTGGCCCATGGTATCTGGCTCTGCGGCGGTTATTATGCCGGTTATCTGGGCGCGGCCTCGGTCAGCCGCGATGAACTGGCATTGCAGAATGAAGCGCAGGCAATCAAAAAGGCAGAACATCTGGCAGAGAAATTATATTCAACAATTAGAAGCAAGAAGAAATTCCTCTGGCAGCATTTCATCAGAAAGCAATTCCTCTATCCGCAGGTGGCTAAGATGGTGGAGAACAACAAGTCCAAATATCCGTTCCTGTATGAATATTACCGGACTCATGGATATCTATAAGTGATATTTATTTGGTCAGCAGGTATGCGGTATCCAATTTCAGTTTCTGCGCGGCCCGGACAATATCATCCTTTTTCACGGCCAGGAATTGTCCTTTCAGTTCCTGGAGTGAATCAATTCGGTTGTTGATGCTTAATTCCAGGTTGTAGTCAATGAATGCCGAGCCGTTGTCCTCAATGGCCTTGAGCCGGTTGAGGATGCCGGAGAGCGTGTCCTTGATTTCCGAATCGGTGATATCGCCTGACTGGATAGCCGCCACCTGCTCCTTGATAATCTTCAGGGCATCGTTGAACTTATCGTGATTGATGCCGGCCCTGATGAACATCAGGCCCTTGGTTTTTTCCAGCAAAGACGAGGCGTAATAGGCCAGCCCGGCCTTTTCGCGGACATAGCGGAATAACTTGGAGTGCGGGAATCCGCCCAGGATCCCGGATGCCATCATCAGACCGAAGATATCCTTGTCTTTCCACGATGTATAAGTGCGATAGCCCAGGACTAATTTTGCCTGGTCAATCTGCTCTTTTTCCCGGACGAAGCGTTCTTTGGTTATTTCCTTATTTACTATTGTTTCCGGGATAACCGGCGCCAGGGACAATTTGGGCTGGCGCGCCTGCGGCCGGAAGATGTCGGCGACAACCCGTTTTACACGGTTAATGCCGGCCGGGCCGCAGATAAAGATATCTATGGGCGACTTGAGGACGACATTACGGTAGTGATTCAGGACTTCCTCAGAAGAAAGTTTATCCACGCGCCCAATCTCGCCGTATTCGTAGATGCGGTATGGCTCGTCCTTGCACATCTCCTGGGTACAGCGCTCGTCCGCATAGGAAATCTTGTCGTCATAGACGCTTTTAATCAGGTCCTTGAGTTTGGTCTGTTCCTGCGAGAAATAGCCGGGATTGAATGAGCCCTTGGGCAGGAGCGGTTTGAAGATAATCTGCCGGAGGAAATCAAGGGCGTAGCGGGTATTATCCGCATTCTTGGGCAGGAAGCGGCGGCTGATGAACTCAAAATAGAGTTCTATGATATGGCGTTCCCCGATTTTGGAGATGTCGGCGCCGAATATGGCGCCGTAGAGCGAATCCATGAAGGAACTGATTTTCCGCATTGTCGGGTATTTCCGGCAGCCCCGGCCCAGCACGCGCACCAGCAGGGCATTGGCCGTGGCGTTTTCATCCAGCGGCAGGTGGATAAAGGCCTTAACGGTCGTGGTTTTGAAGGCGTCGGTTTGGAACAGGTGCAAACGCAAACCCGGATAGAGCGTAATGGTTTCTACAGTGTTTATCATCTATCGTATGGAGTTTCAAAGAAGCGTCCCGACAGCACTAAACCCTTCTGGTTAAGTGCTGGACTCAGTTAGGCGATTATTGTAATACGGCCCAGCACACCCGCCTGACCGGACGGGCAGGTAACTTATCTGCTGGATAAATTGCCGAGCCCCGTTCCAACGGGGCGAGGCCTAACTGGTCTTTGGAAAAACCCTTCTAATTCTGCGAGAGTTATTTTACGGACTGCGGGCCGGCCGTGCGGGCAGGTGACGAAATCCATCCCGCGGGTGTCGTTCAGCAATGCCTTTATCTCTTCCTCTTTCAGGGGGTCGCCGGCCTTTATGGCCGCCTTGCAGGCCATCATCTTTATGAGTTTGTCAATCGGCTTTATATTGGTATTATGCTTGCTTTCTGCCTTCGGCTCGTCAGGGTGAGCGCCATTAGGGCGCCATGACGCTTCGGCGCCAAAATCGTCGGCGAATGCGTCTATGAATTCCAGGATAAAATCCCTGAAATTGATATTGTTCAATAGGGACGGCGCGGACCGGACCGCAATGGTATTTTCCCCGAACTCTTCAATCTCTATTCCGACTTGTTTCAGGTACGGGATAACATCGGACAGAATCATTGCCCTGGATTTTGGTATTTCAATCACGGTCGGGATGAGGAATTTCTGCCGGTATATCTCCGATGAGGCGACCTGCCGGCTGAACCGGTCGTAGAGTATCCTTTCGTGCAGGGCATGCTGGTCTATGACGAGAAAGCCGTCAGGGATTTCCTCTATAATGTAACTATTGTGTATCTGCAAAATTCGGCCTGTCTGCGTCCCGAATACTTTCGGGACAGGCAGGCCTGTTCCCGGGCGGATAGCGGTCTCCAGAGGCGACTCGCCTCGGCGAGCGGATGGCAGGTCTGCGCTTGCAGGCGCCATATTCACGGCCGGCGCCGAAGCCGGTGCGTGGCCGGCAAAATGGGACGGCGGCTTAAAATGGTCCTGCGTTGCATCGCCCTGATTGGCAAAGAAATCCACCAGCGCCTGCATTGCCTTTTGGTTTTCAGGTGCTTCCGGCTGGTGAGGCGATACTTCTGGCGGCTGAATGCTTTCGCTTGATATTTTCTGTGCTAAAGTACTTCTGATAAGCGATATAATCCGGTCGTGGATTCTCCAGCCGTCGCGGAACCTGACCTCAATCTTGGTCGGATGGACATTGACATCAAAACCGTCGTTGGGCATCCGGATAAAGAGCGCCACAAAAGGATAGCGCCCGGATGGAATCAGGTTGTGATATGCCTGATAGACAGCCCGGCTTAAGATGCGGTCGCGGATAAAACGGCGGTTCAGGTAAAAGAACTGGTATCTGGAATTCTGCTTCGTCCAGGTTGGGTCTGAGAAGTAGATGTCCAGTTTGAGATTGTCCTTATCTTCGGCGGTATGGAGTAACTCCTTGGAGATGTCAGGGCCGTAGAAGAACTCCAGGCGCTGGAGGACGCCCTGCGACAAGTCGCCTTGGGCAGAAGTGAGATTTATTAGTGGTTGTTTGACAGAAGGCGCCGAACCCTCAGGCAGGTTGGCCAGTTTAAATGATATTTCCGGATAGGCGATGGCAAAACGGGTGACGGTCTCGGTGATATGCGAGAGTTCCACGCCGTCGCTCTTCAGGAATTTCCTGCGGGCCGGCGTCTGGTAAAAGAGGTTGGTTATCTCAATGGTTGTGCCGTTGGTCCCGGCCACCGGCTTGGGTGACGTTATCCTGCCGTTATCAACGGTGACGTCATAGGCATCCGTTTGGTTGGCTGGCTTGGAGATGAGCCGGACCTGGGCCACGGACGCCATACTGGCCAGCGCCTCGCCCCGGAATCCGAATGTCTTGATATTATACAGGTCCTTTTCTTCGGCTATCTTGCTGGTGGAATGGCTCTTGAAAACGAGGGGCAGGTCGCCGGAGAGAATGCCGTTTCCGTTATCAGCGACGCGGATGAGTTTCTTGCCGCCTTCCCGGACTGCGACCTGGATGTCGGTCGCGCCGGCATCAAGAGCGTTTTCAACGAGTTCCTTGACGCAGGAGGCCGGGCGCTCTATGACCTCTCCGGCCGCAATCTTATTTACCAGCCAGGACGGCAGGGTTTGGATTCTGTTAGCCATACCTGTGGAGTTTACCAAAGTTTCAGGGCTTGGTCAAAAATTTACTATGAAAGGGGTTAAATAAATTGACCCCGCACTTACTTTATAGTATAATTATAGGCACCAGTTAGGCCTTCCCCGATGTTCATCGGGGTCGGCAACTTATCCAGCACATAAGTTATGTGCTGGGTCGTATTGGTTTAGTTGCCTAACGTAGTCCCCAGCCCTATTCAATTAGAGCGGGGTGGAATTTCATTATTGAAATTCCATACGATAAAATGTGGGT
The DNA here is from genome assembly GCA_040753835.1 of Planctomycetota bacterium. Classification (GTDB taxonomy): domain Bacteria; phylum Planctomycetota; class MHYJ01; order JACQXL01; family JACQXL01; genus JACRIK01. Next base: position 1,319 of record JBFMDM010000027.1, on the reverse strand, counting down.
TGCAATATAAAGTAAGTGCGGGGTTGCCCCAATCTAATATGTTCATCCGTTTTATCGGATTAATATGCGTTTTTACGGCCGGCTGTCTGGCCGGGTGCTCATCCTCACAGCCCCAGCCGGATACCAGGGCGATTGACAGCGCCGTTATCAGGGAGCAGGGTTCCATTAATTCGGTTTTCAATAGGATATGCAAGTTGATGCGGAATGGCGAGCCCAAAGAGGTCTATGACTATTATTTAAGCAAGAGCGCTCAAAAGAGCCAGAACTATGCGGATTTTGCCAATGAATACGAGATGAACAAGCAATCCTGGTTTGAACTGTTTGAAGGGGCGACGCTTAAACACATTGCGCCGGAGGAAAGGGTGGCGTCAGCCGTAGTGCTCTGGGGAAACGGCGATAGTTCGCTGATAGAATTCAGCAAGGAGGACGGCGACTGGAAGATTAACTATTTAAGGGGACCGGCCCGGGTTATGGAGGGCGGCACGCAGATGCCTGCGCCGTCCCCGAAATAATCGGGACTCCGCCGGCGGCCAATAAGATATGAGGATTGCACTTATTATAATCAGTATTATTGCCTTGGCCGGATGCGCCTCTACGGCCGGCGGCAAAATTGGCCAGAACCGGTTAAAACCGGATACGATATTTGTGGAGAGTACGCCGCCAGGCGCCACGGTGTTAGTTAATGACGAGGTAAAAGGCATTACGCCGGTAGATGTAAAACTGCTCAGGAGTGAAAAATCACAGCGCCTGAAGGTAGTTAGGGACGGCTTCAGGCCGGAGGAGATTACCCTGACCCCAACGGTTGAAGAAGTCGGGGTTCAGAAGGAGAATATGGTCATAAACAGCACGGCGTTTTTCGGAGGCGTCGGGCTGGTGGCCGGGCTGGCCGTAGGCGCGCCGGTAACCGGACTGCTGGGCGGTTCAACCCTCGGCCTAATAGTCGGGCTTTCGCAGGATGAACAGGGACTGGAGACCAACTATGAATACTCGCCCGAGAGTATAAATATAAAACTGATTCCGTCAGGAGGTGAATGATTATGAGGAAAGAATATCTGATAATGGCCTTGTTGCCGGCGCTGGCGCTGGCTGCGGTTTTATGCTGGGCCCAGGAAAATCCGGCTGCGCCGGAGCCGCCTGATATGGCGACCCCGCTCCCGCCTGATGCGGCAACGCCGGCTCCGGAGCCGGCCCCGGCCCCAAAAGACACCAGCCCGGACCCGGAAACAATGCCGGTTGAGATAATCTCCTCAACTTATAAGGTATTGCCGGTTTTTAAGATGGGCGATGAAATAAATGTTGAGGAGGAACAGAAATGGGAC
>JBFMDM010000026.1:0-21741 GCA_040753835.1 Planctomycetota bacterium | reverse complement strand
CAAAATGAGATTGCCACGCCCTGACAGGCTCGCAATGACAACTTCCAATGCCTGTCATTGCGAGGAGCGGAGCGACGAAGCAATCTCATCACCATTATAATAATCGTCATTTTGTTAGACGCTCTTAGTGTCTTAGTCCCTACGAGAGGCAATGCTCTGCCTTGATGGTAAATAATTCTTGACACATAACGTCGTATCTGGTATAAAGCCAATATGGAAAAGAGAATCAAGTGGAAATGCTCGCAGTGCAAATATGTCGTGGAGGCAATCAATCCGCCTGAGGCCTGCCCGTCCTGCCAGGCAAAATGCTCATTTACCAACGTCACCTGCTATACGCCCGAATGCGGCGGCGAGGATAATATTGACCCGCAGTTGTTTGAGAAGGATAAAGAGAACTTATCCTAAGAAGCCACGAAGGCACAAAGACACCAAGAAAACCCATTATTCTTCGTGACTTGGTGTCTTAGTGGCGGAATGAAAGGCGCTAACATGGACTACTTTTTCAATGCCGAGGAGGTCTTCCACATTGCGGTGCTGATAGAGCAGAACGGTGAAAAGTTCTACAGGCATCTGGAAACACTGGTTGATGAAGCCACAACAAAGGAGATTTGCCTGCGCCTGGCCCGGCAGGAGCACGAGCATAAACTGCTCTTTGAGAAACTCCTGTCCGATTTGGTCAACAGCAAATCCCTGCAGTATAATCTCAAGGACCTGCCCCAGGAGAACCTTTCCTATATGAAATCATTATCCGAGAGCAATGTCTTTGCCCGTGCTTTAGACCTTGATGCCATCTCAAAGAAGATAAAGAACACCAGAGACGCCATTACCACTGCCCTGGGTTTTGAGAAGGACACCATTGTTTTCTTCCTGCAGATGAAGAAATTCACCCGGCCCGAATGGGGCCAGGCCGAAATCAACAATCTCATTGAACAGGAAGAGGAGCATATTAGAATATTAAGCGGGCTATTAAGCGAAAAACAACAATAGTGATGGAACCGAAACAACTCAAAGCCATATTTGACGCCCTACCCTGCGGTGTGATGATAGTGGATGATGAAAGAAGAACCAGGGCGATAAACGACACGTTCAGGAACACCTTTAACATATCCGGCGGGCGGGTCATAAACAAGCGCGGAGGCGAAATCCTGAACTGCATCCATTCCTCTGAGACGCCCCAGGGCTGTGGCTATGCCGAGGCCTGCCGACATTGCCAGATTAAGAACGCTTCTCTTTTGGCGATTGCCGGCTCAAAGACACACCGCGAGAAGGCCGTGGTGGAATTACGTTCCGGCGACAAGGTTGAGGAGCGCCTCCTCCTCGTAAGCGCCGCACCTATCAAATATGAAAATCGGAAAATGGCAATCGTCATCCTTGAGGATATCACCGAATTAAACAACCTCCGCCAGCGGCTTAAAACAGAGCATTCATTCGCCGGCATCATCGGCAAGGACGAGAAAATCATTAAACTCTATGACACCATCCGGGAACTGGCTGATTCCAATGCGCCGGTCCTGATTCAGGGCGAGAGCGGCACGGGCAAGGAACTGGTCGCCTCGGCCATCCACAACGAGGGCCCGCGCCGGAACAGGCAGTTCGTGCCTGTCAACTGCGGCGCCTTGCCGGACGGCCTGTTGGAAAGCGAGTTATTCGGACACGTCAAGGGCTCGTTCACCGGCGCCATCCGCGACAAAAAAGGCCGGTTTGAACTGGCTGATAGCGGCACCATCTTCCTGGACGAGGTGGGTGATTTGAGCCCGGCTATGCAGGTCAAACTATTAAGAGTCCTGCAGACCGGAACCTTTGAGCCAATCGGCTCGGAAAAGACGCTGAAGGTGGACGTCCGGGTCATCAGCGCCACCAACAAGGACCTCCAGAAGGAAATTAAGTCCGGCCGATTCCGTGAAGACCTCTTCTATCGGCTCTCGGTCGTGCCGGTCACAATGCCGCCCTTGAGGGACAGGGTAACTGACATACCGCTGTTGGCTGAGAGTTTCCTGGAGCGCTTTACCCGAGAATACAACCGGCCCAGGGTCTCGCTGGCGCCAGAGACCCTGGATATACTGATGGGACACAGATGGCCGGGCAACGTGCGTGAACTCCAGAATGCCCTGCAGTTTGCCCTGGTCAAGTGTCGGGGCGAGGAAATCAGGCCCGAGCATCTGCCGGTGAGCATATTTTCGTCCGGCACAGGCGGCCAGGCCAAAAATCGCCCTGTCATCCGCCGGCGCCGCAGGGGCAAATTGGATTCCAGGTCCGTAGAAGAGGCATTGCACAAGACCAACGGCAACAAATTAGAAGCGGCCAAACTCCTCGGCGTAGGCCGGGCCACCATCCACCGATTCCTGGCCGAAAGATAGACCATCCTGTATCTTATACCTGCCAATAGATACCACCGGTAGTATAGCAGTTATTTATTGAAGGTTCTTCAGGAAACTCCGCAGAGACCCCCGACAAATACTGTCGGGGAAAAGTGCCTGCCTGCCGCGGCGCAGGCAGGCCTGCCTGTAAGCAGACGGGTCAGGATTGTCTCTTTTGTCCTACTGTCTCATTTATCCCAAATGATACACCTGCCGGATAGTCATATCTTCACAACTCTATATTTTCCATATCAATAGGTAAATTACCCGCCTTTTCAGGCATCCCTTGTCAGAAATAGTGTCTCATTAATATCAGATTGGTGAAACAGCAGGAAAAGTATCGTGTTTTCAGGGCATTTATTTAACTGATTATCTTCCAGGGAATTAGACAAATCATCTAAAATATTATCAGAGAAATCACAAATCTGGCACGGTAATTGCATATAGAGACAATATGGCAAATAAATCAGATAGTAATATTAGCAAGGCATTGGAACTTTCCAGACAGATGCTTGTTTTGGCAGAGCGCGGATTGATGGACAGTTCAGATGACAGTTGCCGGGTGCTTTACGGCATTATACGCGATTGCGCCTATAAAATCAAGGCGCTTGCGGAAAACGAGTGCAAGAAACACGAGATAAAGAGGTTGGTAAAAGATATAAAGTAGCCCTGCCTACCGCAGGGGCACCATAAAAGGAGGAATATATGAACGAGCCAAGAATTCAGTTATCAGAAGATACCTGGGCATATGTGGACCGTGAACGTTCCAAACTGGTGGTGGAGATTGATTTGCCGGTAAATGACGGCGGGCAATCTGCAGACGAGAAGATTGACCTGCCTGAACTACACCAGATGAACTAAAGAACCCCGTTAGAGGCGGAAGCCCGCCTTTGGCGGGTCTAACTGCCCCTAATTCTGCCCCGATGTTACATCGGGGCACCAAAGGGGCAGTAAGAAAAGGAGTATTTATATATGACAGAAACGCGTGTGCAACAGGAGGCACCGGATTTCACGGCCCAGGCCGTTATGCCGGACGGGTCATTCGGGGAACTGAAACTTTCCGACTACCGCGGCAAATACACGGTCCTGTTTTTCTATCCGCTGGATTTCACCTTTGTCTGCCCGACCGAAATCATCGCCTTCAGCGACCGGATAGAGGAATTCAGGAAGCGCAATGCCGAAGTTATCGGCGTGTCCGTGGACAGCCGCTATACGCACCTGGCCTGGCGCAATACCCCCCGGAAAAAGGGCGGCATCGGCGAGATAACCTATCCGCTGGTCGCGGACCTGGACAAGGAAATCAGCCGTAAATACGGGGTGTTGTTGGAAAAGCCCGGCATTGCCCTGAGGGGGCTTTTTATAATAAACAAGACCGGCAAGGTCTGCCACATTACGGTCAACGACCTGCCGCTCGGCCGCAACGTGGACGAGGTCTTGCGCCTCATTGACGCCATCCAGTTCAACGAGCAACACGGCGAGGTCTGCCCGGCCAACTGGAAAAAGGGCGAGAAAGGAATGACGCCGACCCGGGAGGGGCTTGAAACATACGCCGCGGCACGATATTAACAGGCATTGCCCTGAAATTCTTATTGACTAAAATGACGGCAGATGATATAAAAGATACAAGTATGACCCAAGAGCAGAACATAAGATTGATTGCCGGAATGGTCTTAGCGGGAATATTATTCGTATGGAGTTGCGGAAAGACCGAGCCGCCCGCTTCGTCGGGAACAACCAAAACCGCCGAAACGGTGAAGACGCAGGTCCTGCCGCACACCATTACCGATGCGGAATTGGGGCAAAAGGTAAAATGCCCGGTGATGGGCGATGAATTCACCGTAACAAAGTTTACTCCGTCCCTGGAATACAAAGGCAAGGTGTATTATTTCTGTTGTGGGGGCTGCCCGGAAGAGTTTAAGGCAAACCCGGATAAATTCGCAAGATAGGTTATGAATTATCAAAAACCGCTTACAACTTATGAGAACAAATAAATCTTACGCCCCGGCCATCAAATGGTTGGGGATAGCCATCGCGTCGGAGAAAACGGCGTTAAGTAATTATCTTAAGTATGCACACCTGGCCCGGAACAGGGGCGGCAAGGAGATGTTCATCAAACTGGCCCAGGATGAATTCCAGCATATGACCATCCTGGAAACAGAGCGGGAGCGCCTCCAGGCCGGACGCACCTGGCGGGCCGTAAAAATACCGCCCTCGCCCATAGAACAGATTCTTCCTCAGGCCGGCAGGACCGGAAAAATCTCACCTGATGTGGCAAACCAGAACGAGGCGCAGATTTTATCCCTGGCTATGAAGGCCGAAAAGAAGGCAATGGATTTTTATCTGGCTCAATCCAGAAAGGTTGATGATGCCGCGGCCTATAATCTGCTGCAGCGTCTGGCTAAGATGGAAGAGGCGCACTACGAGATTCTTCAGGCGGAACTGGATAACATAAACAAAACCGGCTTCTGGATGGGCCTCAGCGAAATATCAATGGAAACGGAATAAGGAGATGGATATGTCCAAATGGAAATGCAAGGTCTGCAACTACATCTATGACCCGGCCAAAGGCGACCCTGATAATAATGTCCAGCCCGGCACGCCATTTGAGGAACTGCCCGATGACTGGGCCTGCCCGGAATGCGGCGTGGGCAAGGATGAGTTTGAAAAAATATAGAAAGGATAATGACATGCGAAAATGGGTTTGCGGAACCTGCGGTTATGTCTGGGACGGCGATAACCCGCCCAATAACTGCCCCAAGTGCGGTGCGCCTAAGGATAAATTCACCCAACTGCCTGAGGACAAGGCCAAACTGATTGACCGCTCGCGGCTGACCAACGACCTGCATATGAAACTGGAGACACTGATGACCAAGGTCATTGCCGTGGCCGAGGACGGCATCAAGGACAACCTTGACCCGGCCTGCGTCGTGGTCTTTAAGAAGGCAAAGGACGATGCGGAAATCATTAAACAGATGGTCAAAGCCGAACTCCAGACCCATATGAACAAGGGAAAGTGGGGTTAAAAGTCCTTGACCGGGAGCATTCAGCCAGCGGCTGAAGCGCACCGAGCAAAGGCAAATGGGGATAGAAAGCATCAACCACGAGCCCCGCAGGGGGCGCACCGAACAAGGGGAAGTGGGGTTAAACAGTTTTTATTAACATTTGACTATCCCGCACATAATCTATGTGCGGGATAAGAGCCAGTAAGTCACTACGTTCCCAACTGGCTCTAAAGAAAGAGAGACAAATATGCCAAAGGCATCTAAGGAACTGATGGACCTGCTGAACGCCGCCATTTCGCGGGAACTCCAGGTCTCCATCCAGTATATGTGGCAGCACATACTTTGGAGCGGGGTAAAACACTTTGCGGTTCAGGGCGAACTCAAGGAAATCGCAATCCAGGAGATGAAGCACGCCGAATCAATCGCCGAACGGCTCTTCTACCTGGGCGGTATGCCCACCACCAAGCCGTCTGTTATCAATGTCGGCAATAACCTCAAGGCGATGATTGAACAGGATACAAAAGACGAGGAAGCCGCCATAAATCTCTACAAAAAGATTATTGAAGTTGCCGGCAAGGAAGGCGACGAGACGACCAAGCAACTCTTCAGGAATATCCTGATGCAGGAGGAGGAACATCACGATACCTTTACTTCTTTGCTGGAAGAAATATAAGAATAACAAAAAAACAGAGTAAAACCAACTAAATAAATGTAAGCGCCTGCCTGCCGCAGGCAGGGATTAAACGGACCTGCCTACCGGCAGGCAGGGGGAATAAAAGGGGGTTGTTCAGCTAAATTCGCTTAAATCTGCTTAATCAGCTTACAGAAACTTTATTGGAGTTACTAGTGGTCTGTCAACTCTCAATTGATGTGTACAAGTGCGATAAATCGCACCGCTACAATATTGCTGTAGCGGTCGGATTTATCCGACTCATCAGTTTACGGTTGACAGACCACTAGGATAACATTGCCTAACTCGCTGAAGGGGGGTGAATTATATGAGTTGCGGAAAAAAGGGCTGCAAGCCAAAGAGAAAAAAGTGCAGGAAATAGACATTCCTTTACGAGTTAGACATACAATGATTGATTGCTCTGTAAAAATCGGGGGCGAGGCCGGACAGGGTTTGCAGAGTATCGGTTTTATCCTGGCAAAGACCTTCTGCCGCGCGGGCTTCCATATCTTCACGGTCCAGGACTACGAGTCCCGCATCCGGGGCGGGCACGCCTCCTTCTACCTGCGCTTCAGTGATTCAGCGGTTGAGGCATCCACCACCGGCATAAACTTTCTGGTTTGCTTTGATACGCCTACCCTGGCGCTTTACAAAAGCGATGTCGTCTCAAACGGCTACATTATTTATAACGTAGACGCCATTAAAGACAAGGTCGCCTTCAAGAATGCCATTCCTCTTCCGCTGGAAACCCTGGCCAAGGAGAGCGGTGGCGATAAAATATTCGCCAATTCCATTGCGCTGGGCGCGGTCATCGGCCTGATTGGCTGCGACTTGGCCATCCTGGAAAACACCCTGTCCGGGTTCTTCGGCGGTAAAAAAGGAAGCGAAGTGGTGGAAAAGAACCTTAAATCCGCCCGGGCCGGGTTTGATGCCGTCCGCAGGTTATACCCTGAATGCCCCCTTCCACTGTCAGTTAAACCCTCTAGGGAGCGGATGGTCATCACCGGTAATGAGGCCATTGCCTTGGGCGCCTTGGCCGCGGGCTGTAAGTTCTATTCCGGCTATCCGATGACGCCGTCCACCGGCATCCTCAATTATATGGCGCAGGCATCTGATAAAATGGGCGTGGTCGTGGAACAGGCCGAGGACGAGATAGCGGCTATCAATATGTGCCTGGGTGCATCTTATGCCGGCGCGCGGGCTATGACCGCCACCTCAGGCGGCGGATTCGCCCTGATGATAGAAGGGCTCTCGCTTGCCGCAATGACTGAGACGCCCATTGTCATTGCCTTAGCCCAGCGGCCCGCACCGGCAACCGGACTGCCCACCCGCACCGAACAGGCAGACCTGGAATACGCTCTCTATGCCGGGCACGGCGAATTCCCACGCGCCATCTTTACCCCAGGCAATGCCCAACAGTGTTTTTATCTCACGGCACGGGCATTCCAGATTGCCGAAAAATACCAGATTCCGGTCTTTGTCCTGACCGACCAGTATCTGGCTGACGCCTACCAGGACTTTGAGCCGTTTGACATATCAAAAATAGATACCACCCGTTATATTATGACAACCGGGGAACTGGCTAAAATAAAGGACTACAAACGGCATCAGATTACGTCTTCAGGCATCTCGCCTCGTGCTTTGCCCGGGCAGTCCGGACCCCTGGTTATCACGGACAGCGACGAACACACCGAGGACGGCCATCTGACCGAGGATTTGCAAGTCAGAACGCAGATGGTGGACAAGCGCCTGCGCAAATATGAGTCGCTCTCAAAAGAAGTGATTCCGCCTTCATTGGAGGGTAATATAAAGGCAAAAACCATCCTTATTTCCTGGGGTTCTAATTACGGCGTGGTTAAAGAGGCAGCCCAGATGCTCAATTTAGCCGCCCTGCACTTCCAGCAGGTCTGGCCCTTTCCCAGGGACGAATTCCTGCATCTGACCAGAGGCGCTGAAAGGTTGGTGGTCATAGAAAACAACGCCACCGGCCAACTGGCTCGCCTAATCCACCGGGAAACCGGTATTGACGGTCTTAGCCGGATAAACAAATATAACGGTCTGCCGTTTACGGTGGACGAGTTAACCACAAAAATACGAAAAGAGAATATGAATAGGACAAATAAATCCGAATCACACGAATAATAAATATATAATTACTTATTCGTGTCATTCGCCGGATTAGTGTGATTCGTGTTTAGTATTTATGACTTCGTTATCTGATTATAACAACAATTCCAAGCCGGCCTGGTGTCCGGGCTGTGGCGACTTCGGCATCCTCAATGCGGTCAAAAAGACATTGACTGAATTGGGTCTGGAGCCGCACCGAATTGCCCTGGTCTCAGGCATCGGCCAGGCATCCAAACTCCCGCACTATCTCAAGTGCAATGTTTTTAACGGACTGCACGGCCGGCTCCTGCCCGTGGCACAGGGCATCAGGATTGCCAACAAGGATTTGACCGTGATAGCCGTGGGCGGTGACGGCGACAACTACGGCGAAGGCGGCAACCATTTTATCCACGCCATCCGGCGCAATGTCAATATCACCCTGCTGGTGCACAACAACCAGATTTACGGTCTGACCAAAGGTCAGGCCTCGCCAACCAGCGACCTTGGGATGGTCACCAAAGTCCAGAATTACGGCGTGCTCCTGTCGCCCTTTAATCCTATTGCCGTTGCCGTGGTGCTGGACTGCGGATTCGTGGCCCGGTCGTTCTCCGGCCACCCGGCGCACCTGGCCGAGACCATCAAGCAGGCCGTGGAATACAATGGCTTTGCCTTGGTAGATATCCTCCAGCCCTGCGTAACCTTCAACAAAATCAATACCTACAAATGGTATCGGGACCGGGTCTATGACGTTAATACGGAAGCGGGCTATGACCCATCCAACCGGCTCAAGGCATTTGAAAGGTCGCTGGAAAGCCCTGGCCGGATTCCTATCGGCGTCATCTACAGGAAGGACAAGGCATCCTATACGGACGCCGTGCCTGTTCTCAAAGACAAACCACTCGTGAAGCAGGCGCACCAGTCGGAAAAGATAAACGCCCTGCTGGCTGAATTCGTGTAAATCCTCTTAGAGCCGGTTGGAGTGTACGACTTACCGGCTCTTAGATCCGCCGTAGGCGGACAACGCCTTACACTATATAACCGATAACGGTTATATAGAGCGTGAAAGTGGCTGACCAGGGTCCACCTACACTTTCCAGCGCGTATTCAATACTCCTTGCACTCGTTACCGGCACAATCCCCTGATTGGCCACCTGGGAACTCTGTCCCGGCACAACGCCGACACCGAGCGCATCCCGCTGGTGAACGCCTGATTGAAGATACCCAGTTGCAGAATCACTGCCTTTGCCTGCGCCGGAATCCAGGGACTCAAATCAAACACCGTGTAAGGAATATCCGCGCTGATGTTGGTAAGATACAGGACATCAGCCGAGGTTAAGCCGGTAAGAAGTGTGCCGAAGACGAACCGGTCTCCGCCTATAATTTCTCCTGTGTAACTGCGCCATTCTGTATTTTCTCCGTACTCACACTGTCTACTGCATACTGTGGCTAATGCCACAACCACTATGAACCCAAAGGGACTGCGGAGCGAACCACACTGGGCGTGATAGACGGGTATTATTTCCCTACTTGTCTATGACACTTTCTGTAGCAGTCCGGCGCACTTTGCCTACCCGTTCAAGGCGCTGCCTGTAGCGGTCTATGAAACGGCTAATGCGAGTCCGCGGGACTGGTAATAGCGGTGGAGCGGACTGTCTGTAGTGGTCTGGCAAAGGGGCAATACCGGTCACTGACACTGCCTGTAGCAGCGCTTCAGAGGTCGTGTAGCAGTCCGGGAGAGTCCGTGCAGTCCGCCGGCCCCGCACATAATTTTATGTGCGGGGATGATAATGACATCGCACTGTCAGTAAACGAGTTACGGTAATTTTACCCAATTATGAGAATGCACAAGAACTTGTGCATGACCTGAAAGGCGCGTAGATACCGGAAAAGGAGCCGTTTATTCCGCGTCCCAGTTGGTAATATCGTCCGCGGTATTGTCCGCTCCGTCCGGGCCGGCAGACCAGAGGTCGTAGCCCTCCTTGTTGCGCTCGCCTGGGAAGCGGTATTTATATTGCCTGCCCCAGGGGTCGTTCATTACGTTTTCAAGGTATTTCATCTCGCCTGATTCCAGTATCTGAATGCCCTGTTCGGTGGTAGGATATGCGCCGGTTTCCGCATTGTATTGTTCCAGCGCGGTTTGGATAGCTATTATCTGCACCTGGGCGGTCATATTCAGGGCCGAGTCCTTTGCCTTCAGGGCCGCCGGGATCGCGATTGAGGCGATGATTAGCATAACCGGTATCATCAGGACGCCCAGCCCGCCCATAATAAGTCCGGCGATGGCCATTCCGGTTCCCTTAAGCGTGCCGGCGCTTTTCTTTATTTTGACCAGGCCGATAATGCCCAGGATGACCGCCGGGATGGCCGGCAGGCAGAATAATATGCCGGCAATGCCGCAGATTAAACTCCACAGGGCCGAGGTGCTTGTCCTTGCCGCGGTCGGCGTGTTTGGGTTGGCCGGTGTCTGGTCTGTCATATTTCATCCTCTCTTTCCCCGCACCCACTTTATGTATTTTTTCTACGCGGGCACAAGGTGTATAGCATAAAGTAGGCGCGGGGTCAATTTTCTGCGCTGAATTATTTTATTTTTATGTTGATTTTCACCTGTTTTGTATGTAAAAATAGAAGTTTTATTTATGATAATTACCCTGCACCTATCCGGTGGATGGGGGCGGGACAACTTAGATAACCGGGCCCGCCTGAGGCGGGTCTCCGCCAGAGGCAGATCCGCCTTTGGCGGATAACTCGCAGTATAGAATCAACTGCGAGTAAGAAAAGAGAGAGCGCGAAGATGTTGTTTGCACTGATGGGCAAATACGACCCTTTAAAGGTAACGGAAATCCATGCGAAGGAGAACGAGGTCTTTGACAACCCCCCGATGGGTTTAAAAGTACTCGGCCGTTATTCTTTGGTCGGGCGCCGCGGCGGATTCATAGATATCGTGGAGGCGGATAATGCGGAGCAACTCGCCGCATTGACCCTGAAATTCGTGGGATTAGTGGAGTTTGAGATAATGCCGCTGATAGAAACAGCCGGCGGGCGGGCGCGCAAACTGATTTCGGAATTCCACGGCGAAATCGCGCCGATGCACGGGCCCGTGCCCGAAATGGAATTGATTTCAGCCGCCGAGGCGCCGGCTATCAGTTCGGTGATGGAGGAAAAGCGCAAGTTCAACCCGCCCAAGGCGCTTTCCGAAAAGGCGTATATCAAGACGCTCAAACAATATAAGGAACTATACAAGCAGTCCATTGAAGACCCGGAGACCTTCTGGGGCGAGCGTGCCTCGGAACTGCATTGGTTCAAGAAATGGAAAAAGGTCCGGGACGGCAATTTCGGCAAGGCCCAGATTAAATGGTTCACCGGCGGCAAGACCAATATCGCCTATAACTGCTTAGACAGGCATATGGAGACAAGCCGCAAGAACAAGACCGCCATCATCTGGGAAGGTGAGAACGGCGAGGTCAGGAACTACAGTTACCAGCAGTTGTTCCACGAGACCTGCAGGTTCGCCAATGTCCTCAGGCGTCTGGGTATCAAGAAAGGCGACCGGGTGACCATTTACCTGCCGATGATACCTGAACTGCCGATTGCGATGCTGGCCTGTGCCCGGATTGGCGCCATCCACAGCGTGGTCTTCGGCGGGTTCTCGGCCGAGTCGCTGATTGACCGCATCAATGACTGCGGCTCAAAATACATCATCACCTCGGACGGCGGGTTCCGCGGGGGCAAGACCATCGCCATCAAGGCCAATGCGGATAAGGCGATGGAAAAGACGCCGTCGGTGGAAAAGGTCATTGTAGTCAGGCACGCCAATATTACGGTTGATATGCGCTCGCAACGGGATTTCTGGTGGCACGAACTGATGGCCGACAAGACCATCTCCGAGGCCTGTCCTTTGGAGGAGATGGACTCCGAAGACCCGCTGTTCATACTTTATACCTCCGGCTCTACAGGCAAGCCCAAGGGCGTGATGCACACCACCGGCGGTTATATGGTTTATACCCACCTTACCTTCAAGTGGATATTTGACTGCCACGACGAGGATATCTTCTGGTGCACGGCCGATATCGGCTGGGTCACCGGCCACAGTTACATCGTCTACGGGCCGCTGTCCGCGGGCGCCACCGAGGTGATGTTTGAGGGCATTCCGACCTACCCGCAGCCGGACCGGTTCTGGGAGGTGGTGGACAAGCACAAGGTTACGATTTTCTATACGGCTCCGACCGCCATCCGCGCCCTGATGGGATTCGGCAATGAGTGGGTCAGGAAGCACGACCTGTCAACCCTGAGAATCCTGGGCAGCGTAGGCGAGCCGATTAATCCCGAGGCCTGGATTTGGTATTACGAGAACGTGGGCAAGGAGCGCTGTCCCATCGTGGATACCTGGTGGCAGACCGAGACGGGCGGCATCCTGATTACGCCGCTTCCGGGCGCCATTCCGACCAAGCCGGGCTCGGCCTCTATGCCGTTCTTCGGCGTGGTGCCTGAGGTTCTGAATACCAAAGGCAAGCCGGTCAAGACCGGAGACGGCGGATATCTGGTCATCAAGCAGGACTGGCCCGGAATGATGCGGGGCGTCTACGGAGACCAGAAACGGTTCTATGATACATATTTCACTCGTTTTCCGGGCGTGTATTTTACCGGCGACGGCGCTCGGGTGGACGAAGAGGGATTCTGGTGGCTGATGGGTCGGGTGGATGACGTGATTAACGTCTCCGGACACCGCATCGGCACGGCCGAGGTGGAAAGCGCCCTAGTAGCGCATCCCAAGGTGGCCGAGTCGGCCGTGGTCGGATTCCCGCACGACATCAAGGGCCAGGGCATCTATGCCTATGTCTTCCTCAAAGGTGGCATCACCGGCTCCAAGGATACCAAGAAGGAGTTGAGCGACCACATCAACAAGTTAATCGGGCCGATTGCCAAGCCGGACGTGATTCAGTTTGTTCCGGCGCTGCCCAAGACAAGAAGCGGCAAGATTATGCGGCGCATCCTGCGCAAGGTGGCAGAAGGCGACACCGGCAACCTGGGCGATATTTCCACGCTGGCCGACCCGAGCGTGGTGGAACAGATAGTCAATGGTGCCAGGCAGGAATTGTCCGTCCGAATTGCGGCTCCGGTAAAAAGTTGATAACATCAGATAATAACAAATCCCCCTGCACTAAATGGTGCAGAGGGATTTATTGTTTCCTTAAACCAGTTTACCGCGTAACCCTATTAGATTACTGCTGTTTTTTCTTCAGCGCGATAATAATGCAGGCCGTAAATCCGCCGAAGACAATGCCGTAAACCAATACGCCGATTACTATCGCCAGGATATCGTTATTAGGCATAATTTCCTTACACTCCGGCAGTTCGGCTTTAGCCGAATACTGCCAGGTATAGTTGGCTGTATCCCGCTAAAGCGGGACAGCCACACTACAGGATAAAAGCCAGTAAAGGTCGTCCCTACGGGACTCCTAACTGGCTCTAATTATTCCAGTCCTTTCTTGGGCTTGATTACCATCAGGATAACCGCCGTCAGGGGCACGGCAATCACCAGGAACCAGCCGCCGTAGAGTACGGCCTGGGACGGGTAACCACCGTAAATCTTTTCTATGGTCGCCATCAGCGTCTGGTAGCCCATAATCGCCAGTATGGCCGGAGCCACCAGCATTATCATCACGTCCCACCAAATACCGATTCTGAAATCTGATAGTTCGTTGACGTATTTCCTGATTTTACCCGTGCCGATGAAATAACCCACTGCGATGCATTCCAGCAGCCCGGCGATAATCAGCAGGAAATCGCCGTTAAAATGGTCCACGATATCCAGCCAGTAATATCCGGTCGTGGTGACGAAGAGTATTCCGCCGGCAAACCCCATCACGCCTAAAATAAGATTAACCAGCGGCCGGTTCCTGGACCACTTGTCCAGCACGCCGGCTGTAAAGGCCTCGACCAGCGAAAAGGCCGAATCAATGGCCACGAAAACCAGCATCGCGAAGAACAGCACACCGAAGAATTCGGGCCAGAACGGGAATTGGCTGATGATGGTCGGATAGGTCACGAACATCAGGGACGGCCCGCCCTTGGCCACATCGCAGACGCTCACGCCCTGTTGTTTAGCCAGGAATCCCAGGGCTGAAAACACCGCCAAACTGCCCAAGAGCGAAAATGCCGAATCGCCCAGGCAGACGATAAAGGCGTTGTTGACAATATCCGCCTTGCGGGGCAGGAAACTGGCGTAGGCAATCATTATGCCGAACCCAATGGAGAGCGAGAAGAAGACCTGGCCGTAGGCCGCAATCCAGACCTGGGGGTCAAGCATCTTGCTGAAGTCGGGCGTCAGGAGATAGCGCAGGCCGTCCATTGCGCCGGTCAGGGTTACGCCCCGAATGACAAATATCAGCAATATCGCGATGGGCACCGTTGCCGTGACCCAGACCACCTTGCTAACCGTCTGGGCGCCCCGCCAGATGGAACGGATTATCCAGACCCACATCACAAACAGGATGGCCAGCAGGCCCCATTTGATGTTGCCGACGGTCAGCACGTCCTTGGCGTCCAACAGGCCCATATAATCCTTGAGAAAGAACTCCTGGGCGTTAGTGCCCCAACTCAGGTTAAACGAATAGCCGATATAACTGGCCGACCAGACCATGATGACCGAATAATAGCAGACCAGGACGAATCCGCACAGGATGGCCAGCCAGCCAATCCATTCCAAGTATTTCCTGGAGCGTCCGAAGGCGCGGGGCGCGCTGGACTGGTTCATATGCCCCAGCCCGAATTCCAGTATCATCAGCGGAATCCCGGCCGTTAAGAGAGCAATCAGGTAAACAATCAGGAACGCCCCGCCGCCGTTTTCATAACAGATAAACGGGAAACGCCAGAGATTGCCCAGCCCGATGGCCGAGGCCACCGCGGCCAGGATGAATGTCGGACGGCTGGTCCAGCCGTCTGCCGAACGCTCAATTGTGTCCTTGAATTCTGTCATAAGCACCATCCCCTTCTAAATTGTATCCTACGAATAACGAATTACGAATGGCTGTAGTAAGAGCAAGGAAAGTATTCGTAATTCGTAGTATTCCGTGTTTTCCTGTTTTTGACAATCTTGTATTCGCCTTGTGGAAAAGTCAAGATAATTTATAGACATTCATAAATAAAAGATTTATATTTTATGTTATGAACAAAGTATCCATCACATTTTCGCCTTCCAGGAAACAGATTAAAGTCGTCCAGGGCACGACTATCCTGGATGCGGCCCGCGAGGCCGGACTGCATATCCAGAGCATCTGCGGCGGAGACGGCGTCTGCGGCAAGTGCCGGGTTATTGTAAAGGAAGGCAAGGTGGAATCAACACCTACCGGACTTCTTACCACTGAAGAGATAGACGACGGCATTGTCCTGGCCTGTGAGGCCAAGGTCTTTGAGGATATAGCGGTGGATATCCCGCCTGAATCCAGGGCGGACGAGGGTGAAATCCTGATGGGCGCTAAAGCCAGGAAGAAACAACTTGACCTCTATTCCGGGGTCGAGGAACTGGAGCCGGACATCCTCCATGAGGCCAAGATTCTCCAGCACAGCCCGCTCTCCACCAAAATCTTCCTGAATCTCCCGCCTCCTACTTTGGAGGACACGGTCAGCGACCTGGAGCGTATCTACCGGGAATTGAAAAAGAAGGGCATTGACCACATCCAGACCGGCCTGGCCAATGTCAAGAACATCGGCCGCTTCCTGCGCGAGCATAACTGGGCCATCACCGTAACCCTGGGCAAGCGCAACGGCACCACTGAACTTGTCCAGATGGAGCCGGGCGATACCTCAACGACGAACTATGGCGTGGCTGTGGATATCGGCACCACAACCGTCGTGGCGCATCTGGTGGATTTAGTGAGCGAAGAGACCATCTGTTCCACCGGTGCGTTTAACAAGCAAATTACCTACGGAGATGATATCATCTCCCGCATCATATTCGCCAGCGAAAAGCCCGCCCGACCGGACGACTCCGGTCGTTCGGGCGGGGAGGGCCTAGAAAAACTTCATCTGGCCGTGGTGGATAACATCAACTCGCTGATACAGGGATGCACCAGGGATTGTTGCAACAAAGGCCGCAATATAAAACTGGAGGACATCACCTGCGTGGTCTGCGCGGGCAATCCGACAATGACGCATCTTTTGCTCAACATAGACCCGGGCTATCTGCGCAAGGAGCCCTACGTGCCGACCACCAACGAGATGCCGGTAATCAGGGCGGCTGAAGCGGGCATCAAGATAAATCCGCGGGGCCTATTGGCCTGCGCCCCGGGCGTATCCAGTTACATCGGGGCCGACATCACGGCCGGCCTTTTGGTCTCTGACCTGACCGAGAAAGAAGATGTGGCGATGTATATTGATATGGGCACGAACGGCGAGATTGTCCTGGGCAACAAGGACTGGCTGACCTGTTGCGCCTGTTCGGTCGGGCCGGCATTTGAAGGCAGCGGAATCAGGTGCGGCACCCGGGCCATCAAGGGCGCCATCCAAAAGGTCAAGATAGACCCGAATACCAAACAGGCAACCGTGGAAACTATCGGGGATACGCAACCCAACGGCATCTGTGGTTCAGGCCTGATAGAGATTATCTCCGAACTGCTCAAGGCCGGGATTATTAACAAAGCCGGCAAGATTTCATTGCCCAAATCCGCAATTGTAAGGGAGGGCGACGAAGGCCTGGAATACATCGTAGTCCCGAAAAGCCGGAGCGCCACCGGACGCGACATCGTCCTGACACAGGCGGACATTGACCACATCATCCGGAGTAAGGCCGCGGTCTATGCCGGCATCTCCACGCTCCTCAAGAAGATGAATTACGCCGTTAAGGACGTGAGCCGGTTCTATATTGCCGGCGGATTCGGCAGCCATCTGGACATTGCCAAGGCGATTTCTATCGGTCTTTTGCCCAATGCCCAGATGGATAGATTCAGTTACATCGGCAATGGGTCGGTGGAAGGCGCGCGGATGATATTATTGTCGTATATCGCAATGGCCCGGGCGCGGAAAGTAGCGGACAAGATGACCTATATTGAACTCTCTATAGACAACGCTTTTACCGAGGAATTCATCTCGGCAATGTTCTTACCTCACACGGATTTAAGTCTATTTGCCGGCAGATAAAAATCCGTCCCAGAGAAAGAGGAGATTACGAATTATTACCGGCTGTTAGACCCTTGGTCGTTACAGCCGGTTATCCCGCGCGTAGTCGCGGGGTTACCACACACAGACATGTCTCTATTCGCCAAATAGAATAAACCAAGTTGTAATTGGAAAAAATCTAATTGGTGACTGGCAGTTTGAACGCAGCGAATTACAGCCGGTTATCCCGCGCGTAGTCGCGGGGTTACCACACACCGACCTGACACTGTTTACGAAATAGAAGAAGTTATCGCATACTGACCCGGTCTATTCGCCTGCAAGCGACTTTTCGTATATCCGGTATTTCTTATAAACCCGGGCGCCTAAGGTCTCCATTATTCGGTTCATCATTACATTGTCCTCAAGTATCCAGGAGAATTCGCCGCTGAATATACCCTTGGCAAACCCATTCTTGATGGTATGCAGGTAAAACAGCACGTCCAGACCCCGTTTTTGGTGCTCGCGTTTGACCCCCATAGTCAGAAGCCGCAACGTATTTATCCTGGATTTGCCGAAGATGAAGTGGAATATTCCGAAGGGCAGCAGCCGTCCGTTGCATTTCTTGATAATGACGTTGTAATCCGGCAGGGCGAGCGAAAATCCGGCCGGGTTCCCGCCTATCTCAGCCACCAGCGCCAGGTCGGGGTCAACCATCTTCTTCATATCCGCGGCCATATACTCAAACTCCGCATCCGTCATCGGCACGAACCCCCAGTTCCTGCTCCAGGCATTGTTGTAGATGTCCTTGATGATGCGGATTTCGTCGCGGATGTTCCTGATATTGAGTTTACGCATCTTAACAGCCGGGTCGGCCAGAACCCGCCCGGCCAGGCGCTCCAGGCGCGGCACCTTTTCCTCTATGGACTTGTCCGCGAAATAGGCGTATAAATCCTTGGCCTTGGCAAACTCGCTTTTTTCCAGCAGGTTAATATAGTAAGGCGGATTATAAGGCATCATAATAACCGGCGGTGAATCAAAGCCCTCAATCAGGAGGCCGCAGGTGTCGTTGGTGGAGAAATTCATCGGCCCGCGAATGCGCTCCATTCCCCGTTCCCTGCAGAATTTCGCCGCCGCATCAAGGATATATTGCGCGGCCTCTGGCGAATCGGCGCACTCAAAGAATCCGAAGAACCCGGTCTTTTCATTATGGAATCGGTTGTGATTGTGGTTGATGATAGCCGCCACCCGCGCAACAGGTTTATTGTTATCATAGAGCAGGAAAAGATTAACCTCAGCGTTCTGGTGGAAGGGATAGATGGACGGATTAAATAGTTTCTTGTCTTCGCTGATAAGGGGCGGGACCCAGTTCGGATAATCCTTGTAAACCCGGCTGGTCCAGGGGAACATAATAAACTCATGCCAGGGCCGGCAGGGGGATTGCTTCAGGACAAAGTTTGCCATAGATATCCTCGCTCTACTAATAACGAACCTACCTGATGGCAGGCAGGTCGGCTAATTACGAATATTCGTAATTCGGAAATTCGTAATTCGTAGGATTATGGTTTCTTTATGAACTCCGGGTCAACGTAAATACTGGCTTCCTTAAGGAGTTTGTCCTTGATAGTCCGGGCGCCGGTGATAAATTTCTGGTTGGATAGTAAGCGCCGGATTTCCTCCTGGATTTCCGGCGTATCAAAGGCGGGCTTGAATTCGGTTTTGTCCTCCACCCGGGCGATAATGAAACTTATTTCGGTCGCGATAATCGGGCTGGTTTCGCCTGGTTTCAGTGAGAAAAGCGCCTTTTCCACCTCTTCAGGAAATGTGCCCTTTGGGGTCCAGTCCCAGTCGCCGCCGGACTCGGCCTTGATGTCAGAACACTGCTTGGCCAGTTCGGCAAAATCATCGCCCTTTTTCAGGCGCTCCAGAATCTCGTCGGCCAGGGCCTTCTTTTTCAGCCGCTCCTCGCTATCCGCGAATTTCAGGATAATCTGCCGGGTCTTGATTTTGGCCGGCTGTTCAAACTTCAACCTGTTCTTCTCAAAGAACTCCTTGATTTCCCGCGGTGAGACATAGGTGTCAATGACGAAATCAGAGGGGTTCTTGCCTTCCAGCCGGTGCGCGCCTACCTTGCGTTGGAAGTATTTCTCCCGCATCAACTGCTCTTTCATATCGCGGGAATAATTCTCCATTGTCATGCCCAGCGGGCCGAGGACATTCTTGGTGAATTCCTCCATCGTGGTGAAATGCTCCAGCCGGTCCTTGATGCTCTTTTGCACCTCGTCGTCGGTGACTTTGATGCCTTCCTTGGCGGCCTGGAGCGAGACCACGCGGTCTTCAATCAGGGATTGGAGGGCCTTGGCATTGTCCGAACCGAGAATCATCGCCCGGCGGGCCACATCGCGCAGGGTGATGAAACTCTCGTTGACCCTAGCCACAATTCGCGCCCCTTCGGACTCGGAAGGCAGTTTGGCCGTATCAGCTGATGCGGCGCCGATTAAGGCCACAGTTAATATAAATAATGCCACTATGTATCGCATAATGCGCACATTATATATTTGTCGTTAGGCAAGGCAAGTAAAACGCAACCTAAACCCAGCACCTATCTTTGAAAGATGGGTGCTGGGTAAAGTTTCCCGCCTGAATTGACGATGTTACCGATACAGAAAGGATAAATATGCTTAAAAACAAGAAGATTTTGGCGATAATTATTGCGGTAGTGGTTGTCTTTACTTTTTCCTGGCTGATAATCGCCCGGGCGTCCAGCCATCCTCCGCTGTTCCGAAGCTACGGAGTGGCGAAGGACAGCCCGGCAACCGTGTCTGATTCACTGGTTTCGGCCGGCCCAAAGGAGAACAATACCCTTGAATTGTCATTTTCCGATGCGCCGAAAAGCCGGACGCCTGCTAAAGCGCCTCCAGACGGGCACACCATTATCGTGGAAAAGGCAACGGTCTGCCTGGAAATCAAGGACCGCGAGCCGGCACGGGAATGCCAGCGCATCAATGCCAACGCCGGCAATATATTCTGCTGGTCAATCCTCCTGAACGGCCAGGGCAAAAAGGTCCGCTATATCTGGTATATCAACGAAAAGGCCGCGCCCAGCAGTTGGCTCAATATCACCGGCAACCGCTTCCGGGCCTGGTGCCCCAAAAAGATAGACCCCAGGGCCTCGGGGCCGGCCCGGGTGGATATCGTGGACGAGCAGGGCCGCATCCTCAAGAGCATAGAATTTGAGATTATCCCCGGCCGGAAACAGGGCAACCTGCAGATAAAATATTCCTAATAAAACTGCAAAATTCTTGACAGAATAAACAACTTTTATTTTCTCTCCTCACATAGAAAGCATCATAATATGAGAATAAAAAGACCCAAGGACTTGTATTATTCGGAGACGCATCTCTGGCTGAAACTGGAGGAGAAGAACGAGGCGGTTCTGGGCGTGACCGATTATCTTATCAGGAATATTGAGACCATCAACTCCATCAAACTGCCCAAGGCCAAGAGCGAGATTGAGCAGGACGCTTTTTTCTGCGAGATTGACACGGACGATGGCCTGACCACCCTGATATCGCCGGTGAGCGGAAAGGTCCTGGAGGTGAATAACGACCTGATTAAGAATTACGGCATCCTTCTGGACGAAAATTACGATGAGGGCTGGCTGCTGCGCATAAAACTCACTGACCCGACCGAGGTGGAGAGTTTGATTTCCTACGACGAATACAACGAGTTCATAGAAAATGAATTAGCGGAATCAGACGAAGACGAGGACGAAGAGGAAGAGATAGAATAACCAGCAGGCCGGCAATCATTCGGCCTTTTACGACGACCGCCTTGAAATCGTCTTCCCAGACAATCTTCCGGCAAACGCCCCTGTCCCAGATTTTCACCGTTCCGCGGTTGCGTGACACCCTGCCTTCATAGGAAAGATATGCCTTGCGATGGTCCGGCAGTTGCTTTAGCGGCTGGACCGTAAACCTTGATTTATACTCCTTAAGGGGGCTGGTGAACGACCAGGTTTTCAGGGTGCTTCCGGATTCCAGCATCAGGTCAAAATGGACGCTCTTTCGCTTACGATGTTTCTGGATGACAAAGCGGGGCATAATATCTCCTTATTGGAGAGATATTAGCCGGAAAGCCCTGCGTCTGTCAAGTAAGTGGTTATATAATGTAGGCATTTAGGGGCAGTTAGGAGTGCAGTCAAGGGAAAGTGAAAATCCCCCTTTCGTCCCCCTTTGCGAAAGGGGGATTGAGGGGGATTTAATCAGAGTAATCTGTGCAATCTGTGGTTTACATTATATATCCGATAATTGTCCTGTCCGGTGACACCCACCAGAGGACGGGCAGGCCCACCAGAGGCGGGCAAGCACACCTTCCGATAAAACCCGTGCCCTGTGTCGGTAGACACTGGTCAGCTCAGCACCGAAGGAGCGCACTGGGTACAATACTTGACTTATAGAGCACGGTTTCTGTAAAATAGCCGTTGTGGAGTGCGGTAAACTACTATGGTTGTTTT
>JBFMDM010000025.1:0-21944 GCA_040753835.1 Planctomycetota bacterium | reverse complement strand
CGTTCACCATCACCCGCGACGAACTGGAAGGCGCATTTGCCGAGGGAATGGGCTTTGACGGTTCATCCATTGAGGGATTCACCCGCATAGACGAAAGCGATATGGTGGCTGTGCCAGACCCCAAGACCTTCAGGATTGTCAGTTGGCGCAAGGAAAACGACGCCACGGCCCGGATGTTCGCAGATGTCCGGATGCCGGACGGCACGCCCTTTGAAGGCGACCCGCGCCACATCCTCAGAACCAACCTGGAACGCGCGGCCAAACTCGGCTTCACCTATAACGTCGGGCCTGAACTGGAATACTTCTACTTTAAGTCAGACCGGTCCACCGAGCGGCTTGATGAGGGCGGTTATTTTGACCTGATGCCGCGTGATGAGGCCATTGACCTCAGACGCGAGACCATCATCGCCCTGCAGTCAATGGGCATACCGGTGGAATATGCGCACCACGAGGTCGCGCCGTCCCAGCACGAGATAGACCTGCGCTACACCGACGCACTGACGATGGCCGACACCGTAATGACCTACCGGCTGATAGTCAAAGAAGTTGCCCAGAAGAACGGGCTCTATGCCACATTTATGCCCAAACCCATCTTCGGCGAGAACGGCTCTGGTATGCACGTCCATATGTCGCTCTTCAAGGGCGATAAGAACGCCTTCTTTGAACCGAAAGATAAATACCATCTTTCCCAGATGGCCAAATACTTTATTGCCGGTCTTCTGAAATATGCGCCGGAATTCACGGCCGTAACCAACCAGTGGGTGAATTCATATAAGCGTCTGGTGCCGGGCTATGAGGCGCCGGTCTATCTGTCCTGGGCACAGCGCAACCGCTCTGACCTTATTCGCGTGCCGATGTATAAGCCGGGCAAGGAAAAAGCCACAAGGATTGAGTTCCGCTCGCCTGACCCAGCCGCCAATCCATACCTCGCCTTCTCCGTGCTTCTGGCCGCCGGACTGGCTGGCATAGAGGAAAAACTCCAGGCGCCTGAGCCGGTGGAAGATAATGTCTATGAAATGAGCGAAGGGGAACGGAACAGCCGGGGCATCAGGTCGCTCCCGGGCAGTTTACTTGAAGCAATCCAGTTTACCGAGAAGAGCGCGCTGGTCAGGAAGGCGTTAGGCCAGCACATCTTTGAACACTTTATCCACAATAAGAAGATTGAATGGGAACGATACCGGGTCCAGGTAACCTCTTACGAACTGGAAAAGTATCTGCCGGTGCTGTAGACTCAGCCCCGCAGATATTCTATGTGCGGGATAAGAGCCAGTAAGTCCCCCGAATGCTTTCGGGGTCCTAACTGGCTCTAAAAATGATACGTCAGTCCGAAGACATATCCGCCCATTTCGTTCTTCAGGTCGTGCTTTGAGCCGGACCAGAACGGATAAAAGTTCTGGTAACTCTTCCCGTCCGCATTGAACAGGAAATACTTGTAGCCGGCCATTACGGAGACGTGTTCGGTTATGTAATATTTGAGAAATGCCTCGTAGTGGACTCCATAGCCGTCCGCATTAACGGTCTTCCCCTGCTGTTCCGAGGCGCTCCGGTCCGGGAACTTGGTGTAATTATACCGGGCCGATAACCTGGGCGCATAGCCGCCGGACGCGCTTGCCGATAGAGACGGGAATAAATACAGTTCTCCCTTAAGCCGGATATCCACGCCGCCGTAATATATATCGTATTCCTCCCAGCGCTCGTTAACGGTCTGGTTGTTATTGGTCGGATTGGCGCTGTCCAGGACAACGATAGCATTGTTATAGCCGATGGAATTGATGTAGCCAACATAGCCCGCTCCGATATCCAGCCGCGAAATAGCCAATTCATCCTGTCCCATCACACGGTACAGCAGCCCGGCGCTGGCCAACTTGCTCCGACCCGCAACATCAGCATAATTCAGGTCGGTCAGATAGCCGTTACTATCATGCACGGTGAATCTCCGTCTCTGGTCATTGATGGCGCCGCTGTTGTAATCCAACTCAAAAGAAAGTATCTGGTCATACTTCAACTCAAAGAGATAAGCATTGGTGGCAAGCATCAGGGAATCGGTCGGATGCCCGGTATCCCACTGGTTCCCCACCGTGGGATGGCTTCCTTCCAGGGTAAATTCACCCTCGTTGGACCAGACATAAGATGAAATACTGCCTTTGACTCCAGCCAAGAGTGGCGTGGAAAATACGCCAAACAATATGAGAGTTACCAGAACCAGCGGAAACTTCATATATCTAATCTGCATATAAATTATTGATTTCTATAATATTTAATATAAGATAACGCGTCAAGGAAATTAGACAACAGGATTAAACTGATTTAGCGGAGAGTAAAATCTGTTCAATCCGTTAAATCCTGTTGTCGATGTTTTACCTGCGCCCGTAGCTCAGTTGGATAGAGCGCCCCGATGTTACATCGGGGAGGCCGCAAGTTCATTATGACTGAACAACATTGCGGTTATGTTTATATACTAAAAAGTGGCCGTAATGGAACATATTATACCGGAAGCACGGATAATTTAGAGAAACGATTAAAAAGGCATAATGGTGGTCTGGTAAAAGCAACGCGGAATATTAGGCCTTTAACCCTGATGTTCTGTCAGAAATATGATACCTTGCCGGAAGCTCGGCGAATAGAATATAGATTAAAACGGCTGAAAAGCCGTAAGGTTATAGAACAAATCATTAATGATGGTTGTATAAAAATGGAAGTAACGCGCCCGTAGCTTAATTGGATAAAGCACCGGTTTCCTAAACCGGCGACTGGCCGTTCAAATCGGCCCGGGCGTAAATCCTATATTGGATAGAGCGCCCCGATGTTACATCAGGGAGGCCATGGCGCCTAAGTCGCCATCTGGCGTATTAGTCGCAGTTTGAGCGAAGCAAATTACTGTAACTTATCCAGACAGTATTTGTCGGGATTTAACTTTTAGATAATGAACAAAATTATGCCAACTAACCAACTACTCATCGGGAAACTATCGGCCGTTAACTTAGCCCGGCGGTTCGGCACCCCCCTGTTCATTTATGACGAGGACATCATCCGCCAGCGCGCCCGGTCACTGCGCCAGGCGCTCACTTATCCACATACGCGCCTGCTCTATTCCTGCAAGTCCAACACCAATCCGGTAATTATAAAAATCCTGCACCAGGAAGGATTTGGCATAGATGCGGTCTCGCCCGGAGAAATCCACTTTGTCCTGGGCATCGGATTCAAACCCGGCGAAATCTCATTCACCGGTAATAATTGCCGGACCGACGAACTGGCATACGTGGTCAAACAGGGCGTGCGGGTCAATGCCGATTCGCTCTCGCAACTGGAACGGATCGGGAAAATCAGGCCCGGACTGGCCGTGTCGCTCCGCATCAATCCAGACGTGGGCGACGGGCACCACGAGCACGTGATTACCGGCGGCCCGGACTCCAAGTTCGGCATCTGGGTTTACCAGTTGGACCAGGCGCGCAGGATTGCGGACAAATACGGACTGCGCATCACCGGCCTGCACCACCACATCGGCTCGGGCATCCTGGAAGCCGAGACATTCCTCACGGCAATGGAAATAATGCTGAAAATCGCCATCAACTTCAAGGGACTGGAATCCATCAATATGGGCGGCGGACTGGGCGTGGCATACAGCCCGGGCCAGAAGCGTCTGGATATAAAGAAATTCGGGCGGCTGGTCTCAGAACGATTCCAGGCATTCTGCCGCCACTACGGCAAACCGTTGCAGTTGATGTTGGAGCCCGGACGCTATCCTGTCTGCGAGTCCGGCACGCTCCTGGCCTCGGTGACCGACATCAAGGAAACGCCGGAACACACCTTTGTGGGAACCGATTCCGGGTTCAATCACCTTATCCGCCACGCATTCTACAATGCCTATCACGAAATCGTCAATGCCTCGCGCCTGAAAGGACCCAAGCAGTTTGTGGCAATCTGCGGCAATATCTGCGAGAGCGGCGACCTGTTCACGCACGGACGGGAAATCACCAGATTCCAGGAAGACGATATCGTAGGCATAAAGAATGCTGGCGCTTACGGGTATTCAATGTCAATGCAGTATAATATGAGACCCCGTCCGGCCGAGGTGCTGGTCAAGGGAAACAAAGCCCGACTAATCAGGCGCAGGGAAAGTTTTGCCGACCTGCCCGGGGTGAAGAAATAGTCACAGATTACACAGATTAGAAATTCCACTCTCCCACAAGGGGAATAGTATATCTTTTGTATTCTTTGTGACCTTTACTTGCACTGAGTGTAGCGAATGTGTGCTCTTTGTAGTGAAGTAATTCCTACGTCACTATCCTGATCACCACTGCCTTACCGCGCATAATGGATAGGCGGTTCACCTCGGCCAGCGCCTTCTGGATTTGCGATTCCTTGACCTTCTTGGTCACTACGCGGACATTACCCAGCGCTTTCTTTACTGGCATTAATGATGCCGTGGCGCCGTAGATGCTGATATCATATCTGCCCAGCGCGGTGGCTATCTTGCCGATGACGCCCGGCTTGTCCGCTATCGGGAACCTGATATAATGCTCAGAAACGGTCTGGTCAATCGGCACAATCTTCTTATTACCCCAGTTATAGGTGCTGATATCCGGCGCTTCGGCCGGTGTCTGGGGCTTGTTGCCCAGTTCAATGATATCAGCCAGAATGGCACTGGCTGTGGGCAGAGGCCCGGCGCCCTTGCCGTAGAACATCATATCGCCTACGGCGCTGCCGTGTAAATAGAGCGCATTAAACTCGTTACGCACCGAGGCTAGGGGATGCACCTTGGGCAACATAGTCGGATGTACCTTTAATTCCACCTTGTTCCCCTCTACCTCTCTGGCAATGGCCAGCAACTTGATGACATAGCCGAATTCCTCGGCATTCTTGATATCCTCAAGGTCAATACCCATAATCCCCTCGGTATAAATATCCTTAGGTTTGACCCTGATTCCGAACGAGAGCGCGGCCAGAATCGCCAGTTTATGGGCCGTATCCAGACCCTGGACGTCCATAGTCGGGTCCGGCTCGGCAAATCCCAGTTTCTGCGCCTGTTTCAGCGCATCAGCCAGCGAGAGTTTCTCCTCTCTCATCCGGGTGAGCATATAATTGGTCGTGCCGTTAAGGATGCCCATCAGAAGATTGATGTGATTGGCCAGGAGTCCCTCCTTGATGGAGCGGATGACTGGAATCCCGGCGCAGACCGCGGCCTCGTAATAGACCTCGCGGTTGGTCATCCGGCAGGTCTCAAATATTTCTACCCCGTGGTGCGCCAGAACGGCCTTGTTGGCCGTAACCACGTCCTTGCCTGACTTAAGCGCCTTGAGGATATAAGTCCGGGCCGGCTCCAGACCACCCAACAATTCCACTACGATATCAATGCTCTCATCCTGCAGGATGCGGTTGATGTCCGTACATAGGGTAGGCGCCTTGACCGCGCGCTTGCGTCCGGCATTGCGCACCAGAGTATGCCTGATGACCAGTTCCAGGCCGGTCCGCCTCCTGATAAAGTCCGATTGTGCTTCAAGCAGTTTGACCAGTCCGGTCCCGACCTGCCCACAACCCAATAAGCCAATATTTATCTGTTTCATATTTAATCTGTGAATTCCGCAGATACCGCGTTAGCGAAATCTGTGGTTTATTTCCGTAATGCCTGTTTCAAATCCTCAATCAAATCCTGCACGTTCTCTATGCCCACGGACAAGCGAATTAGGTTATCATTAATGCCCATCTTCCTCCTAACCTCGGGCTCCACCGAGGCGTGGGTCATGGAAGGCGGATGGTTTATCAGGGAACGCACACATCCTAAACTCTCTGCCAGTGCAAATAGTTTGGCCGAAGCGGCAATCTTCTTTGTCTGGGCCGCATTGCCTTTGACCTCAAACGAAACCATCCCTCCGAAGCCGGTCATCTGCTTTTTGGCAATCTTATGGCCCGGATGATTGGGCAAACCAGGATAAAACACCTTCTTGACCTTCGGATGCTTGCTCAGAAATCGGGCAATGGCCATAGCATTGGCGCAATGACGCTCCATCCGCAGGGCCAGTGTCTTGGTGCCCCGCAGGGTCAGGAAGCAGTCCAGCGGTCCGGGCACGGCGCCGACCGCATTCTGGAAGAATTTTAGCCGCTCGTATAATGCCTTGTCTTTGGTAATCAGCGCGCCGCCTAAGATATCCGAATGTCCGCCTAAATACTTGGTGGTGCTGTGCAACACGATATCGGCGCCGAAGTCAAAGGGCTGTTGCAGATACGACGTGGCAAAGGTATTGTCCACCACGGTCAGAATCTTGTGCTTATGCGCCAGGACAATAGCCGCCTTTAAATCGGTAATCTTGAGTAAGGGATTAGACGGCGTCTCCAGCCAGAGCACCCTGGTATTGGGCCTGATTACCCGCCTGATATTATCCAAATCAGTTGTATCAACCAAATCAAAGGTCATTCCGTAGTTGGTGAAGAGTTTGGTGAAGATCCGGTAGGTCCCGCCGTAGAGGTCATTGGCCGAGACCACGTGGTCTCCGGCCTTAAGCA
This sequence comes from Planctomycetota bacterium, assembly GCA_040753835.1. GTDB lineage: Bacteria > Planctomycetota > MHYJ01 > JACQXL01 > JACQXL01 > JACRIK01. Next base: position 15,443 of record JBFMDM010000025.1, on the reverse strand, counting down.
GATTCATCACGGTATTGACCGCAGCTAAGCCGCTGGCAAAGGACAGGCCGTATTTGGCGTTCTCTAATGCGGATAGATTATCCTCCAGGGCGTGCCGGGTCGGATTATCGGTCCGCGTATAGACAAAACCCTTGTGCTTACCCACGGCCTCCTGCTGAAAGGTAGAGGTCTGATAAATAGGCGTAGTAATGGCTCCAGTCGCGCTATCGGACTTATTGCCTGAATGTATGGCCCTGGTCTCAAATCTCATAAATACCTCCACTACGAATAACGAATATACCAATTACGAATAAAAAGGGACCGCGATAGCGAATATTCGTAATTCGTAGAGTATTGCAGATACAAGGCGAAAAGTCAATAAAATACCTGCTAAACCCAAGTTGACATCTGTCCTGACAGATTCTGGTAAATGTGATAACAAAATGAACCCATATTCGTCAAATAGGAACCACCCCGCCCCGAAAGTATTCGGGGTCCCATTTTGTAAGAAACACTACAGGGCAGGACGAGTTAGCCAGGGTGACTGGAGAGCGAGCGCTGGAATTCGGCAAGAAGGTCTATCAGGGTATCAAGACATTAGCCGATTTATACTAATTTATTATGCTTCCTGAACTTTAGCCGAACTAAGCGAAACGTGACGTTGAGCACCCGAAGGGGGCAAGCGAACAGGCCTACATTACAGTATCCCAGCCCAGACCCTACACTACCCTCTATTGGACGGTATAGTATCCTCCAGCAGAGGATATAGTATCGTCCAGTTGAAGGCACAGTATCCTCTACCGGAGGGTGGAGTATCTACCCATAGAGGGTACAGTATCGTCCGTGGGTAGGTATAGTATCTACAGGGGGACTATACTGTATCCTCCCCCAGTCGGTACACTACCCTCTATGCGAGGGTATAGTAGCCACCATCGGTAGGTGCAGTATCGTCCCGTAGAGGGTAGAGTAGCCACTATTGGTGGGTACAGTATCCAGTATGGGTCTATACAGTAGGGTCTGGGAGGTGGTAGAGTAGGGTCGGTGGTTAATACGTTAAACCGGCGCGGTCTGGTCGCTGATTTCCCCGTACCTAATCATATTCTTGCCGCTGTTCTTGAGCGGGCTGTGCCTGACTGAAGAACCCGTAGTTCCTGGTAAGCGGGACAGAGAGCGTGTCCAAAAACTACCTGTGTGGAATTAAACCATACAACATATTGTGTCCCGAAAGCATTCGGGACCGCTACCTTTTTGGACACGCTCCTTATGCCGAGCCGGGACTCCTTGTCCCTGACGGGATTCCTAGGGTCATAACGTTTGCCGGATTAGCCGCTCGCAGAGTTGTGGGAATTCTATGCCCTTAGCCCGGGCCGCCTTGGGTAATAAACTCCGCGCCGTCATCCCAGGAATAGTATTGATTTCCAGCACGAACGGGCCTTTAGCCGGTGAATATATCAGGTCAACCCGGGAAAGCCCGGAACAACCAAGAGCCCGATAGGCCCTTAATGCGGTCTGCTGGATTTGTCTTACCACTTTAGCCGGCAAGCGCGGATTGACAATATACCCGGTCTTCTTGTCCTGATACTTGGCGCTGAATGAATAGAATGCCTGCCTGGGCCTGACTTCAATCAGTGGTAAAGCCGTGTAGCCCAGGATTCCGACCGTTACTTCACGACCCGTGATAAACTGCTCTATAAGGATATTCCTGTCATAACGCGCGGCGGCCTGGAGCGCCTTCTTTAGTTCGGCATCGTTATGCACGATGGATACGCCTACGCTTGAACCCTCGCGGCAGGGCTTCACCACCACTGGATAGTGGAGCGTAGAGCGTGGAGCGTAGAGCGTATAGTGTTTGCTATTTGCTCTATGCTCTATGCTGATGATTACATATGGCGCCGTGGGAATCTTATGACTAGTAAGCGCCTTCTTGGTAATTGACTTATCAAAGGCGGCCTGGGAGGCCTTTGGACCCGGACCGGTATAAGGGATATGATGTTTTTCCAGGATACGCTGGAGCGCACCGTCCTCGCCGAATTTCCCATGCAGGGCAATAAAGGCAAAGTCAATGCCTTTGAGTAGCGGCAGGACATCCGGGCTCTTGACGTCTATCGCCTTGACCGGGTAGCCCAGACCCTTTAGCGCATCAAACACGGCCTTGCCGGATTTCAGGGATATCGCCCGCTCGGATGAGAATCCGCCCAATAATACGCCGATGCTCAACTTCTTTCTCTCAAACAACGATAAAAGCATCTTTTTATTCATACAATAATTTACTATTTAGACACGGCGTAGAGATGAAAGTCACTGATGTTATCTCTCATCTTTTTCGCTTTGTGTCTTGGTGCCTTTGTGGCTATCTTTACCACTCTTCTATCTCTAACTGTAGGTTAATATTAAATCTCTCCTTAACTGTTTTCTTGATGATATCAATCAACTTAATTACATCCACGGCTTTGGCTTTACCAGTATTGACTATAAAATTAGCGTGCTTGGGCGATACCATGGCGCCGCCGATGGTCATACCTTTTAATCCGGCCTTATCTATCAACATCCCTGCACTTGAGCGGGCAGGATTAACGAAGACACAGCCCGCGCTCCAGTCAGCCAGCGGCTGGGTCTGTCGCTTCTCATTTAGTACCTCATTTATACGACTACGCACCTTTCCGGAAGTTGAGGACTTAAGTTGCAGGGTCACCTCACCGATTAATCTTCCCTTAAGATTAGACCAGCGATAAGCAAACCTAATTTTATTGACGGTCTTAATCCTGCCGCCCCGAGTAATAACCTTAACTGATTTAATAACATCGGCCATCTGACCGTATTTACCGCCGGCATTCATTACCACTGCTCCGGCAACCGAACCGGGTATGCCGACCAGCGGCTCCAGTCCGCTTAAACCCATTTTAACGCTCTCCGGCACCAGCCGCGCCAAAGGATATGCCGCAGATACAATTATCTTACTCCCCTTTCGCTCTAATCGACTCCATTCGGGCTTGAGGACCACACCCCTGACTCCCTTGTCGCTGACCAGGAGATTGGTTCCCCTGCCGAGGATATGGAGCGGTATCTTTTTCTTACAGCACAAACTATAAATTCCGCTTAGTTGAGCGATATTTTTCGGCGTGATAAATACTTCTGCCGGACCGCCGATATGGAATGAGGTATGATTAGCCATCGGCTCGTTATAGCGGACAATGTTCGTGTATGAAGCGAATATCTTTTTCAAGTTTAATCCCATAATTTCACCACAAAGCACACAGAGGTATTTATTCTTTGTGTTCTTAGTGACCTTTGTGGTTAATCTGGTTTACGAATTCCCGGCCGATTTCCCAAACATCGCCTGCTCCGATGGTTATAATTACATCGCACGGAATGGTGTTATCCTTGAGATATTTTACCGTACTGGAGAAATCAGACATATACTTAGCGCGGCCACCGTAATGGATAATCCTCCTGACCAGTTCTTCCGAAGAAGTAACCCGCTGTGACGGCGTGACATCCCGGGCCGCATAAATAGGCGGTATCAACACGATTTCACCCCCGGATAATACCTTAGCAAAGTCATTGAGGAACAGTTTAGTCCGGCTATACAGATGTGGCTGGAAGATGAGCCATCTGCGGCGTTTCGGGAACAACTCACGGGCCGTGTCCACCACGGTCTTTAGTTCGGTCGGATGATGTCCGTAGTCGTCAACCACCAGCCGGCCCTTGGCCCGGCCGACTATCTCAAACCTGCGGTGCACGCCTTTGAATGCGGCCAATGCCTTGCGAATAACGGACTTGTTTATCCGGAGAAGGTCTGCCACTATTATTGCCACGATGGCATTAAGAATATTGTGTTCACCGGGCAAGAAATTAACGAAGTCGCCGTATTTCCTGCCGTCCTTCGCCCTTCCAAAGCTCCGGCTACGGAGCGGCGGAGGGCCGTCTTTCCAGGCCTCAAAGTGCCAGCGGTCGTTAATAACACGGATGTTCTTGGGATACCATCCTACGCCCTTTGGGCTACGGAATGGCTTGGCGCCAAATGTTATTACTTGGGCGTTTATTTTCTTACGGAGGCATTCACGCACACCTGGACTGGTGATATTGGCAATGACATATCCATCAGCCGACGCGGCGGCAATAAACTGGTGGAACGACTCCACCAGGTTCTTCCAGGTCTTGTAATAGTCCATATGGTCCGGCTCTATGTTGGTGATAATCCTGATTTTGGCGGGCAGGTGATGGAACGAGCGGTCGTATTCGCAGGCCTCGGCCACGAAATGCCGGCCCTTACCAAAGATTGAACCGCTCTCAAAGTCACGCAGCACCCCGCCCACCATAAACGAGGGGCTGAGTTTTGCCTTTGCCAGCAGATAGGAAATCAAAGAAGTGGTCGTGGTCTTGCCGTGCGTCCCGCTGACGGCGATGCCGGTCTTCTCCCCCATCAGAAGCCCAAGCGCCTGGGCATACTTGATTATGGGAATTCTTCGGCGCATTGCCTCTCTGATTTCAGGGTTGTCATCTTTAACCGCAGCGGATTTGATAACAAGTTTAGCATCGGGTGAAATATTAGACGCCTTATGGCCGTGGAATATCCTGATGCTTTCGCTTTTGAGCCAGTCCGTGGCCGGATTATGCTGGAGTTCAGAGCCGGTTATCTTGTAACCGCGTGAAGACAGGTAGTGGGCAATGTTGCTCAGGCCGGTTCCGCCGATGCCGATGAGGTGTATGCGGCTCTTGGGTGGCGGCAGGTTCGTCATTACACTTAAACCTTATTCTGCTTTAATTGCTCGGCAACGGTCTTGCGGACCAGGTTTTCCAAATCGTTCTTAAGCAGGGTCAGGGTCTGCCTCAATTCCGCTTCGGACTTTTCCCTAAGGGTCCGGCCTGCCTCGCGCAGTGAGTGCTCCAGGTTCTGGTTCACCAGGTCGGCAAAGCGTTCAATCTCGTTCTGGTTGTCCTCGCGGAGTTTGCCGACGAACATGGTGATGTCGTTGCGGAGTTTGTCAAAGTAGAGATTCATCTCATTGCGCCGGCGCTCGGTATCCTCAATAAGTTGTTCAAACCGCCGGGAAACGCCGTCCGCATCCGCAATATATGTCTCGGCCCGGCGGTTGATTTCCTTCATCTCCTTTATCTTGGCGCCGCCCATAAAACTAAAGACGATGATAAAGAGGATGATGAAAACCAGTTCCAGAATCATCACGATAAAAGCCACGTTAAGGTATGACCTGAGTTTGGCCATCTCCTGGCTTCCAGAGACGACGTTCTCGTAGATATTGACCCCGGATTTGTCCCACCATTCCTGCCATTTGGCGGATTCAAGGGGCAGGTCCTGTTTGGTAATTTTCACCAGCGACTTGTGCGCGGCGTTCCGCACGCCCTCGTTCTCGTCCGAGAGCGCATCAATCAGAGGTTTTACGGCTGATTTGACCTTGATGGTGCCGAGCATCGTGGCCGCGGTTTCCCGCATCTGCGGGTCTTTGTGGCTGGTCAGGGTCCAGATTAAGTCGGGCAGGACGTCCTCGGCCTGGACCAGCGCACTGAATATTAATATAAAACCCAGGACAATTATTAATCTCTTAAACATACCTCAATCCTAACATTTCTCATAAATAATATCAAGTTTTCTTGCATTTTTATGGCACACTTATAAAGTAAGCGAATGCCGAAGAAGCAGATAGTGCTGGCATGGGGAAAAATCCGGCGGATATTCCTGGTATATCTGAGGCCCAAAAAGACCAGGCGTGATATGTCAAACCGCCAGGGCGAATGCCGACGCTGCGGCGCCTGCTGTGAAATAATGTTCAAATGCCCGGCACTCAAAGGCAACAACGACACGCTCCACTGCAAAATCTACGATTTGCGCAGCACGGTCTGCAGGACCTTCCCGATAAATCACAAGGACATAAAAGACCGCGACCTAATCAAGCCGCTTCAGAAATGCGGATTCCATTTTAACGGCAATGGCCGCTCCCGCTAAGGCGGGATGGGAAATGAATGATATCTATTTAACCCCTCATTAGGATTCTCTGACCTTTACCAGTTTGCCCTCAAAGGTCTCCAGTATCTTCCTGACCCGCTCGTCCTGAAGAACCTTTTCCCTGAGTTGCCTCTCATCGTCCGCCGGATATTTCAGATTACCCGGCGCTCCTGTATCTGATGAAACCGGAGCGGCCTTTGGGGCCGACTTCGCTACACCACGCTCTGTCTCTTCCGAACCGCCTTTTGCAGCCGTAACCGGCTCCCTGCTTATCTCTGTATCAGTCCCGTTACCGTTGATGGTTACAAGTGCTACGTTAATCTTCAGACCGCAGGTCTTTTCCACTATCCGCTCCAATTCCTCCATTACGCCGACATCCTCCAGGCGGCTGCGGTGGAAGTTGTATATCCTGGGAAACCCAATCACCACCTCTTCGTTGTCAATGCTGATGAACTGCCCTTCCTTTATATAAGGGTATATCTTTACCGGATGGAGTGTCTTTATCATGGCCAGTATCTGGGTCCAGAGGCCTTTCCTGCCCGGTTCGTCCAGCAATGTCAGGTCAAGGTTGTTCTCAGTGTTAGCGTCTGGCACTGGACTGCTCCTTTCCGCCCGAGGCGGATCCCTGCCCGCCGGCAGGCGCGGCGCCTGCGGCGGAATGTAACTTGGCCAGTTTAAAGCAGGTAAATTCAAGGTGCAGGCGGCTGTTGACCGTCTCTTTTATGTTCCGCTTGGTCTCCTGCAGGATAGATATGAAATCAATAAGCGTTTCCACCTTAAAGTCCTTTGCCTGCTCTTTCAGCCGTTCCTTGTTCTCAACAATCTCCTCTTCCAGAAGGTCTATGCGGGCTGAGGATATCTGGACCAGGACCAGATGCCAGAAATGCTCAACCATCTGTTCAATAAAAGCATTAGCATCCCGACCTTCCCTGAATATGCCGTCAATGACCGAGACAATGTCATCCAGTTTATACTTCGCTATGGCATCGGAGAGTTTGAATACGCTGTCAAAGGAAGCGGCGTCCGAGAGGAATCCCAGGTCCGAGACCGTTGCCTTGTCGCTGTATGAGGAAATGGCCAGGTCAAGCAAACTCTGGGCGTCGCGCATAGAGCCGTGGGCCAGTTTGGCAATGGCCGTGATAATCTCCTGCTTGCAGGAGAATTTTTCGGTCTCGCAAATCAGGGCCAGTTGCTCGTATATCTTCTTACTGGGAATGGGCCGGAAATTAAAGCGCTGGCACCGCGAGAGGATGGTATCCGGAAGTTTATTCGGGTCCGTGGTGGCGAAGATGAATTTTACGTGGGGCGGCGGTTCTTCAATGGTCTTAAGAAGCGCATTAAAGGCATTCTTGGACAACTGGTGTGCCTCGTCCATAATATATAATTTATACTTTGCCCTGAGCGGGATATAGCCGATGCTCTCCTGGAGCAGGCGGATATCGTCTATGCCGGTCTGCGAGGCAGCATCTATCTCTATTACATCCGGGTCATTGCCGTCGGCGATGGACTTGCAGAATTCGCACTTATTGCAGGGCGCGGCAGTCGGGCCGTCCTTGCAGTTAAGCGCCTTGGCAAAGATGCGGGCCAGCGAGGTCTTGCCCACCCCGCGCGTGCCGGCAAAGATATAGGCGTGCGCCACCTTGTTCTCGCTGATGGCGTTCTTCAGGGTCGTGGTGATGTATTCCTGGCCGATGACCTCGTCAAAGACCTGTGGCCGGTAACGCCGGGCTATCACCGTGTATGGAGTAGGCATAATTACTTATTCAACTTGTATTTCTTTATCTTATAGCGCAGGGTCCGGATATTCAGCCCCAGCAGTTTGGCCGCAGAGCGCTGGTTCCACTTGCTCTGCTGGAGCGCCTCCTTAATATACATCCGCTCCATTTCTTCTATCTTATGTTCCAGATTGACGCCGCCGGCCGGGAGAACCGGCGCCACTTTTTCAGCCGGGCGGGCTTCAGAAACCGCCTTTTCACGCGCCGCAATCGCACGCGCAGTGGAAATCAGGTTGAGATTGTTTGAATTAATCTCGTCCCCTTCGGTCAGGGCCATTCCGCGCTGGATTACGTTCTCCAGTTCCCTGATATTGCCGGGCCAGGAATGGCCAATCAGCGATTCCATCGCATCATCCGAAAGACGCTTGATGTCCTTCTTCATCAGTTTGTTGTATTTGGCCAGGAAATAGCCGACCAGGAGCGGGATATCGTCCTTGCGCTCGCGCAAAGGCGGCAGGGTGATGGAAATCACATTGAGCCGGTAGAACAGGTCCTCCCGGAAATTGCCGTTCTTAACCTGCTCCTGCAGGTCGGTGTTGGTGGCGGCGATGAATCGGACATCGACCTTCCGACGCTCGGTGCCTCCGACCGGTATGAACTCCCTGGCCTCAATCGCCCTGAGTAGTTTCACCTGCAGGGCCGGTGAGAGTTCGGAGACCTCGTCAAGGAAGAAGGTGCCCTTGTTGGCCACCTCCAGCAGGCCTTTTTTGTCCGCAATGGCGCTGGTAAACGAGCCCTTGATATGGCCGAAGAGTTCGCTCTCCAGAAGATTCTCCGAGAATGCGCCGCAGTTCACGCTCAGGAACGACTCCGAGAACCGGCTGGACTGGTTGTGTATGGAGCGGGCGACCAGTTCCTTGCCCGTGCCGCTCTCGCCCTGTATCAGGACCGTGCTGTCCGTTGCGGCAATCCGGCGGACCAAGTCGTAGATTTCCTTCATCTCGGGCGTGGCGCCGATAATCTTGAACGAACTCAGCGCCTCAGGCGCGTCTTTGAGGTTCTGGTGGAGCCGGCGCAATTGCACTGCCCTTTCCACCGCGGGCTTGACGTCGGTCTCGTTATCAAACGGCTTCCTGATAAAGTCGTAGGCACCCTGGCGCATCGCCTCGGCCGCGGTCTGGAAATCGGTCAGCGCGGTTATCACCAGGATAATCGCAGACGGGTCTATCTCCTGATACTGCTTTATCAACTCCAGGCCGGAAATGCCGGGCATCCGGATGTCCTGAAGAACCGTGTCAAATGGGTTAGCCGGAAACGCGTTCCGGAAATGGGCCGTTCCTTCAGATGCGCTGGTGGCGGTGATGACCTCATAACCCTCCCTTTTCAGGGTTGAGGCCAGGACCGTGCAAATGCTCGCCTCGTCATCCACCACAAGTATTCTGCCCTTTGTCTCCATAGAACTTTTATAACAAACCTATTTAATGAGGTCAAGAAACAACAGAACACGAATCACACTAATTTAAGCGAATGACACGAATAATTCGCTTATGCGGTCTCTGCGGAGTTTGTGAGATTCGTCCATATTCGTGCCATTCGTGTTTATAATTTTCTATGCAGTAGTAAATGTACGGTTGCATATTTTTCTTGATTATATCCCTATAAAAGTATTAAGTGGCTTTTCTATGTGTTACGCAATACCCGGCAAAGTACTGGAAATCACGGGCAAGACCGCCACGGTGAATTACTACGGCGAGAAGAAGAAGGCCTATACGGACCTGGTGGATGTAGCCTTGGGCGACTACGTCTATGCCCAGGGCGGATTCATTATCACCAAGGTGCCGGAGGCCGAGGCACTGGATATCCTCAAGGACTGGCAGGAACTATTCTTCAAACTGCAGGAGACCGACAAGAAACTCTCCAACAACCCCAAGACCATCTACGAACGGGCTAACGCCACCCGCCAGAAATACCAAGGCAACTCCTGCTGCGTCCACGGCATCCTGGAATTCTCCAACTACTGCAAGAACGACTGCCTTTATTGCGGCATCCGCAAGAGCAATCCAAACGTCAAGCGCTACCGGATGAGCGTTAAGGAAATCCTGGCCAGCGTGGAATACGCGGTCAACAAACTGGGCTTTAAGGCGCTGGTCATACAGTCCGGAGAAGACCCCTGGTATGACGACGAGGAGTTATATACCATTGTAAAGCAAATCCGGGAGAAATTCCCGGTCCTGATATTCCTGAGCATCGGCGAGCGGAGCGTGGATTTATACAAGCGGCTGTATGATTTGGGCGCGCGCGGCGCGCTTATCAGGTTTGAGACCTGCAATGAGAAACTCTATGCCAGGATAAAACCCGGCTCAACCCTCAAGGAACGGCTTGGCCTGATAAGGGAACTAAAGAAAATAGGATATCTTATTATCACCGGATTTCTGGTCGGACTGCCCGGACAGAAAAGCAAGGACATACTGGAAGGCATCAAACTCACGGCCGAATTGGGCGCGGACCAGCCGACCGGAGAGACCGGGATGTTCTCGTTCGGGCCATTTATCCCGCATCCTGAGACCCCGCTGGCAGACAGCCCCAAGCCAAAACTGTCAATGATGCTTAATACCATTGCCAAGGCCCGGCTGATGAATCCGGACGCGAAGATTCTGGTCACGACCGCCCTGGAGACCCTGGACAAGAAAAAAGGGGCGCGGGAAGGCCTGATGGCCGGAGCCAATTCGCTGATGGTAAACATCACGCCAATCAAATACCGCAGGATGTATGAAATCTATCCAAACCGGGCCGGCACTGAGGATGAGGTCACAGAGCGAATAGATTCTGTGCTAAAACTATTGAAATCGTTGGGCCGCGCGCCGACCGATTTGGGCGTGTAAACGAAACATTTACTTGACTCTTCGCATTTCCCAAAGCATACTGATGATATGTTTAATTTAGAATACATTATATTATTCAGGATTCCCAATCTCCTCATTGCCCTGACATTCCACGAGTTCTGCCATGCCTATATGGCAGTCCGGTGCGGCGACTTGACGCCTAAATTTATGGGGCGCCTGACATTGAACCCATTGGCTCATTTGGACCCAATTGGCGCCATCTGCCTGCTCTTTGCGCCAATCGGATGGGCCAAGCCCGTGCCGATAAATCCGTATAACTTCCGTAATCCGAGCAAGGACGACATCCTGGTATCATTAGCCGGACCATTCTCCAATATCGCTATCGCTGCGGTGATGGGCAGCATTCTGCGGCTTATCTTCATTCTCCAATTGCCTGTTCCGGATATGGCAGTTAAATTCCTCTTTATCGGAATTCTGATGAATATAGGCATTGCCCTGTTTAATCTTATACCGGTTTATCCGTTAGACGGCCATCATATACTAAGAGAACTGCTTCCGTCATATCAGGCCAAGGAAAAATATGCGGCGTTTAACAGAATTGCACCTATTATATTGCTGGTTATTATCGTAGGCGTTCCTGATTTGCTCTGGAAGGTATTAGAGCCGCCTTTTACATTCCTATTCTGGCTATTTACCGGGATTAGTGATTTTATATGGTAGCCGACCGGATGAATTGAACCGCAATACTTTACCAGATATGGCAAATCACTTCGCCGCCCACCTTGAGTTTACGGCATTCGTGGTCGGTCAGGACGCCCTTCGGCGTGGAGACAATGGCAATGCCCAGCCCGTCCAGGACCTTTTCCATCTCGTCCACCTTCCGGTAAACGCGCCGGCCCGGCTTGCTGATGCGCTTGAGATTATTGATTATCGCCTCGTCATCCACCGTGTATTTCAGGTAAACCTTGATAGCGCCCTGCTTCTTGTCCTCAATCATCTTGTAATCTCTGATATAGCCGCTTTCCTTGAGGACCTCAAGGATGGCCTTCTTTTCCTTGGAGGCCGGCATTTCAACGGACGGCATCCGGTTCCGGTTCGCATTACGGATGCGGGTAAGCATATCAGCAATCGGGTCAGTAACGCTCATTAATATTCTCCTATTACTGGCTGTTAGACCTCGGTCGTTACAGCCAGTTATCCCGCCAAACGGCAGGATGTTCATAATCTACCAACTTGCTTTCTTAACGCCCGGCAGTTTGCCTTCCCAGGCCAGGTTCCTGAAGCAAATCCGGCACATATTAAACTTGCGGTAATAGGCGTGCCTCCGGCCGCAGAGTTGGCAGCGGTTGTATTTCCGGACCTTGAATTTAGGTTCGGCCTTCTGTTTTATTCTCAAACACTTACGAGCCAAAACAACCTCCTCTTAGAGCCAGTTTTGAGCAACGCGAATTACTGGCTCTTATCCAGCCAAAGGCGGATCCGCCTCGGGCGGAGACCACGCATAATTGCGGGGTTTTCCTTAATCCTTAAAAGGGAATCCCAATGCCTTAAGCATCTTATATGACAGGTCCACGGACGGACTCTTTATCACCATTGTAATATCCATACCCTGGACGAACTTGACGCTGTCTATGGCAATCTCCGGGAAGAGCGACTGCTCGGCAATGCCCATATTATAATTGCCGCTCCTGTCAAAGGCCTTGCGGGAATAGCCGCGGAAATCGCGCTGCCTGGGGATAACGATGCTGGTCAGTTTGTCAAGGAAGGTATACATCATATCCCGGCGCAGGGTGACCTTGCAGCCGATAAGTTCGCCTTTGCGGAGTTTGAATCCGGACACGCTCACCCGGGCCTTGGTCAATACCGGCTTCTGCCCGGTGATGACGGCCAGGTCCTTGGCCGCCGCCTCCAGTCGGTCCTTGTTTTCTATGACCTTGCCAACGCCCATATTGACCACTATCTTCTCCAAGCGCGGCACGGCCATTTTGTTCTTATGCGGCGCCTCGTTTACCAGCATCGGCACCACTTCTTTTTTATATTTCTCAAATAAACGATTCATAATACTTATGCGGTCTCGCCTATCGGCTGGGCGCATTTCCTGCAGGTACGGTTCTTTACGCCCGAATCAGTGATTTTATAGCCGACCCTGGTGGGCTTGTTGCACTGCGGGCAGACAATCTTTATCTTGGAGACATGGATGGGCGATTCCTTCTGGATGCGGGCGCCGTGCGGGTATTGCTGGCTGCGCTTCATATGCTTCCAGCGCAGGTTCACGCCCTGAATCACGACCCTTTCGCTCTTCGGGAACACCCTGATAACCTTTCCGGTCTTACCTTTGCTCTCTCCGGAAGTCACCTTGACCACATCGTTCTTCTTGACGAACATATTTTACCCCGTTAGAAATAGTGTCCAGATATCCATCGGAACACGTCTTTTCACATTCCTTATTACTGTAAGGTTACTTTTCTAATTCAACTTCATATCCCCATTAGCAGCATCAATCATCTCTAACGGGGTTACACCACTTCTGTCGCCAGCGAAATAATCTTCATAAAATTCTGCCTCAACTCGCGGGGCACCACGCCGAAGACCCGGGTGCCTTTGGGATTCAACGTCTCGTCTATCAGCACCACGGCGTTGCGGTCAAAGCGGACATAGGTGCCGTCCGGCCGGTGCATCGGATGGGTGGTGCGGACAATAACCCCGCGCACGATGTCGCCCTTCTTGATATCTCCGGTGGTGAGAACCTTCTTGACGTTGCAGATGATGATGTCGCCGATGTAGCCATAGCGCCGCTTGCTGCTGCCCAGGACCTGGATGCAACTGACCACCTTGGCGCCGGTGTTGTCGGCCACCTGTAGCCGGGTCTTCATCATTATCATAAGCAAATCCTGTTAGGTAGCAGCGCTTTCCGCCTCTGCTTTCTTGGTAACCTTTATCAGGCACCAGCGCTTGGTCTTGCTGAACGGCCTTGACTCCATAATCTCCACCTCGTCGCCCACCTTTGCCTGGTTCTTCTCGTCGTGGACCTTATAAGTGGAGACCCTGTGGATATACTTCCCGTATTTGGGGTATTTCACAAGGCGCTTAAAGGAGACCGTAATGGTCTTGGCAGAGTTGTTCTTCACCACAATGCCGTTGAGCGTACTTCTTGTTTTTTCTTCCATATTCATCTTCACGCTTCTGTCCCTCGCTTCCGCCCGGGATAAGGGACTGTAACTCACTACGTTCTAACAGTCCCTAAAAAAGCAAAGGATTTGTCACTTTATAATAACTGGGATATTTGTCAAATAATTTAGATAAAATTCATCACAAATTTATCCGCATCATTTTCAGCCCTGTCGCCACCCTCAATTCCCAACTGTCTGAAAAACTCCTGCAATTTCTTGACCACACAGACGAATTTGCTATATTAATGAATATTTTGTTCATCCATTATGATAACAGTAGAAGGACTGACCAAGAAATTCGGCGGGTTCACGGCAGTTGACAACATCTCATTCTCGGTGGAGAAAGGCGATATTGTCGGCTTCCTAGGCCCGAACGGCGCGGGCAAGACCACCACAATGAGAATTCTGACCTCATACATCGCGCCGACCGCAGGCAAGGCATCCATCGCCGGGTTTGACGTGGTCCGCGACTCCCTTGAAGCCCGCAGGCAGATAGGATACCTGCCTGAGAGCGTGCCCTTCTACCCTGAAATGCGGGTCAGGGAATACCTTAACTTCCGCGCCAAACTCAAGGGCGTGCCTTCAAATACCCGCTCAGCCCGCCTGGCCGAGGTGATGGAGAAATGTCGGGTCAAGGAGTTTGAGCATAAGGTTATCGGCCATCTTTCCAAGGGACAGAAACAGCGGGTCGGACTGGCTGATGCCATTATCCATAACCCGCCCATCCTGATACTGGACGAGCCAACCATCGGACTTGACCCACACCAGATTAAGCAGACCCGCGAACTGATGAAGGAACTGGGCAAGGACCATACGGTCGTTATCTCAACCCATATCCTACCTGAGGTGGAGATGATATGCAACCGGGTGATTATCATCCACCGCGGACAGATTGCCGCAATGGATACCCTGGGCAACCTGGTCAAGGAACAGAAAATCAAATTGGAAGTGCGCGGGAATCCGAATGACATCAAGAACGCCTTAAGTCCGTTAGCCGGGGTCAGGGACATCGCCTGCAGCGAGAAGGATACCCCCTCCTCCGCTGAAGATTCGGCGGGCAAGTGGTGCGCGGTGGATATCGCGCTGGCCGGCGACGACGACATCAGGGAAAACGTCTATAATAAGATTGCCGAGAATAAATGGATATTGCGCGAGTTCCGGACCGAGCGAACGACCCTTGAGGACAAATTTATCCAGATAACCGCGAAAGAATAACCAATGAATAATATCCTGACACTGACCCGGCGGGAATTGGCGGCCTATTTCCTCTCGCCCCTGGCCTATGTGATTATGACCGCCTTCCTGTTCTTCTGCGGTTATTTCTTCTGGAGTTACCTTAGATGGACCTCTGACGCCACGGCATTGAGGTATGTGCTGGAATTAATCGGTTTCACCTCGCTTATTATCTCGCCGATGGTCACGATGCGCCTGATTGCCGAGGAGAAGAAGAGCGGAACGATGGAAACGTTGATGACCGCGCCGGTGACCGAGACCGAGGTGGTGGTTGCCAAGTATATCTCGGCGCTGGTGTTCTTCATCGCCCTGATTGCGCCGACCCTAGCTTATGTCATCCTGCTTAATGTCTGGGGCAATCCGGAGATGGGCGCAATCCTTTCCGGATACGTCGGGCTTGCCTCGCTGACCGCGGTATTTTTGAGCATAGGGCTTTTCGTATCCTCGCTGACCTCCAACCAGATTGTGGCAGTGATTATTACATTCATTATACTCCTTATCGGCTGGGTCATCGGCTATGCCGGCGAATTCTTCACCCAGC
>JBFMDM010000024.1:0-22072 GCA_040753835.1 Planctomycetota bacterium | reverse complement strand
AAATAAATAAAAACGTCAGCCACGAAGTCACTAATGCACGAAGAGAATCTTTTTCTTGGTGTCTTTGTGTCTTAGTGGCAAGGTTAGTTATATGAAATGCGATAAAGATTATGACCTGGTCGGGTTCCTCAATAACGAGGGAACCAAAGAAGAGCGGGCTGAGATTAACAGCCATATTGCCGAGTGCTCTGATTGCCTGCGCGAACTGGCTGAAATCCGTGCTGCGTTCCAGTCCGTCAAGGCAATGCCGCAGATAGAGCCGCCTGGGGACTTTACCAGGCGCGTGCTTGAGGCGGTCCGGCAATCAATGCCTGTTCCAGCCCGCCTGAATGATGCAGTCGGGCAGGCCGGACAGGGGACGTTGTTGGATATTCTCTGGTATTACCTGAAGCGCAGCCCGCCCTGGGCGGTTTCCACCGCAATTCACGCAGTTATCTTTGCCTTGCTGGCCTTTGTCTTTGTCAGCCAGACATATAAAAAGCCGCCGGTGCCGGAGGGATTCTATACCTGCATTGTGTTGCCTAAGGAGGATGGCTCGGTCACTCCGATAGAAACGGTTACAGACCCGATAGAGAGCGCATCAGTTCCTGATATGCCCGGACGCCCCGAAACAATCGGGACTCCCTGCCTTGCCGGCAGGCAGGCGCTGCGGCTGCGCAAGGAACTGGTTGCTAAACTTCGCAAAGGCGAGAACAAGATTGCATCCAATCTTCTCAAGCGGGCGGATAAACAGGCGCGTGAGGAACTGCTGGCCAAAAACGGCGGTAAGGGCACGGAAGAGGCAGTGGCTAACGGAATGAAGTGGCTGGCCTCAGCCCAGGAACCGGCCGGCAACTGGACGCCATCCAAATACGGCGGCAGGGATGAATACACGGCCGGACTGACCGGGCTGGCCATGCTCTGCTATACGGCCCAGGGCAACTCGCACCTGAACGGAGAATACTCACAGAACGTGGATAAATCCGTGCGCTACCTGATTTCAATCCAGCAGGCAAACGGGCTGATTGATTCCCGCCCATTGGTCCGCTCCGCCGAAGCGGAGGCAAGGCGAGGGCGAGGCTCGCCTTTGGCAGCAGCCGGTAATACCCGGGTTCCCGCGTCCGTATTGCATAACCACGGTATTGCCACATACGCGTTGCTGGAGGACTATCTGCTGGCCAGCGATTATGCAGAGAGCAATCAGAGTGCTGATTTGTTATCAGAATTACTTGAGGATGCGCTGGGTAAGGCGATTGGATTTATCATCAAGGCGCAATCAGCCAACGGCGGCTGGGGTTACGAGGCGCGCAGTAAAACGCCGGATACCTCGGTGACCGTTTGGCAGATTCAGGTCCTGCGCCTGGCATCGGTTCTGGACATAAGTGGCGTGGAAGATGCGCTCTTTAAGAGCCGTCAGTGGCTCAATGAGGTTACGGCGGACAACGGACTGGTCGGCTTTCAGGCGCGGCTGGACTATCCCAACGGCCCGGATGGACTGACCGCGGCCGGGCTCAATGCCTACCTGCTGATTGACTCCCTGCCAGCAATGAACGCTGTTTCGGACGTCATCAAGAAACGTTTAGACGGTTTGGTCAGCGAGCAGTTAGCACACATAGTAACAAAAGAGCCGATGGCGCTCCTAATGATTGGGGAAGATGGGGGACATCGGACTGAAACATATCTAAATTATGATTTATATTACTGGTATTGGGCCGGTCCTGACCTGATGGGGTCTTCTGAATGGGATAATCCGCCAGACCGTCGGATGGGATTTGGATGGAATACATCGCTCAAACGTTCGGTTCTGATGGGGCAGACCAAAGAAGGTAAATGGCAGGTAGAAGACCAATGGTCAATCTACGGCGGGGAATTGTATACTACATCAATGGCGATTCTCTGCCTGCAGGTGTATTACCGCAATCCGCCGCTCAGGGCGAATTAAAATCTGCGGCTCTATCCATGTCTTTCCGCTATCAAACCCAGGTCTCTTATCATCTGCAAATCGTCTTCCACGTTCCGGCCTGGCTGGGTCAGGTAGCCGCCTATCATCATTCCGTCCGCGCCGGCAAAGAATATCCAGGACTGCAGGTCTCTTAAGTTCCGCTCGCGGCCGGCGCAGACCCTAATGTTCTTGCCCGGCAGGATATACCTGAATAGGGCGATTATCTTGAGTATCTCAAGGGGCGCCAGCGGCGCAGTGTTTTCCAGCGCCGTGCCTTTGATGGACATAAGGAAATTCAGCGGGACAGAATCCACGTCCAATTCCCGTAGGGTAAATGCCATATCAAGCCGGTCCGGCCAGGTCTCGCCCATTCCGAAGATGCCGCCGCTGCAGACCTTAAATCCGGTCTCTTTTAAGATGCGGATGGTTTCCAGCCGTTCGTCATAGGTATGGGTGGTGCAGACCTGTTCAAAAAAACGTCTGGAGGTCTCTATATTATGGTGCGCCTTGGAAAGACCGGCGGATTTTAATTGCTTGGCTCGTTGCGGGGTCAGTCGCCCCAGAGAGCCGCAAAGATACGTTTCATCTTGCGGAATGTCCTGGATGACCTCGCAGAGCGTATCAACCTCAGTATCGGTCAGTTCGTTGCCGCTGGTGACGATGCTGTAGCCGTTTGCGTTGATTTGCCGGGCGTGCCGGAAGCCCTTATGAATCTCGTCATTTGAGACCAGCGGATAGGTCTTGGCCTCAGCCGAGTGATGGACTGACTGGGCGCAAAAACGGCAGTCCTCGGCGCAGTTGCCGCTCTTGGCGTTGATGATGGAGCAGAGCCCGATTTTATCGCCCTTAAAATGCCGCCTCAGCCGGTTCGCACCGTGCAGTAAATCCCAGAGGTCTGCCTTGATAAGATACTCGGCATCCTCACGAGTAATCTGAGTCCTCTTAAGAAGGCCGTTTACTATAGCGTCATTTCTATTCATTGCGCTATAATAGCATACGCCCGTCAGTTTGTCCATAAAATCAGATGTATTCCGCCAGTCATCAGTCCGCCTTAGGCGGATTGGCGGGAGGCGGACTATCCGGGCGGGAAAGAAATCCCGCCCTCCGGGGAAGAAATCCCGCCCTACGGGAAAGAAATCCCGCCCTACGGGGAAGAAATCCCGCCCTCCGGGAAAGAAATCCCGCCCTACGAGAAGAACTTCAGGGAATAGGGTATTTTAATATAACCCTATCAAAATAAAGGGGAAAGGATAAAATGGCTACCTGATGGCTATTGACACTGTGGGGCTGCCTTCGGACTGCCGGGCGATGTTGACCAGGATGCCGATGGCGAACATAAAGACAATCAGGCCTGAGCCGCCGTAACTGATAAAAGGCAGGGATATGCCCTTGGTGGGCAGCAGGGCGGTTACGACCGCTATGTTTATTACGGCCTGCAGGACTATCATCAGGGTGATGCCGATTGCCAATAGCGAGCCGAACCGGTCCTTGGTATTCTCGGCCACTTTTTTGCCGTACCACATCAGGAAGAAGAAGAGCAGGACCACGACCAGCGCTCCGATGAACCCCAATTCCTCGCCGATGATGGAGAGGATAAAGTCCGTGTGCTGCTGGGGCAGGTAGAAGAGTTTCTGGTATGAAAGCCCGAGCCCGTGGCCGGTGATGCCGCCTGAACCCAGGGCAATCTGGGCCTGGTTTATCTGGTAGCCCTTGCCCGCGCTGTCGGCCATTGGATTGAAGAATACAAAGAGACGCGTCTGGATATGCGGATAACAGGCCGCAACAATGGCGAATACCGCCGCTCCGACAATCAGGCCGATGGGCAGTATATAGGTTACCCTGATTCCGCCGACTATCAGGAGTATGCCGGTTATCAGGGCGATAAAAACCGAGGTGCCGATGTCCGGCTCAATGATGGTCAGGAGAATGGTGAATCCGATGACTGCAGAGAGCGGGATAAAACCTTTTTTGAATGACTTGACCTGGTCCGGGTAGCGGTTGACGAATGCGGCGATGAAGATAATCAGGATAATCTTGGCGATTTCCGATGGCTGGAATCCGACCGGCCCGAATTTAATCCAGCGCCTGGCGCCGCCGGCCACGTGCCCGATGCCCGGAATCAGCACCAGTATCAGGAGTATCCAGGATATAGCCAGCAGGAACGGGCTGACCTTGGCCCAGAATTGATATGGGATGCGCATCGCTACGAGCATTATCAGGATAGAGAATATCATCAGGATGGATTGCTTCTTGAAAAAATAATAGCCGTCCTGGATTGACTTAACCGACTCGGCCCTGAAGAAACTGCTGCTGTAGACCATCACGATGCCGAAACCGAGCAGGGCGATGGTAATGAGCAGGATGATATGGTAACTTCGTAAGTGCATACGCTATATCTCAATCTTCAAGGTAGCCAGGGTCAGTATGGCCAATATGGCCGCCACAATCCAGAAGCGCAGGGTAATTTTGGGCTCGGCAATGCCGTTAAACTGAAAGTGGTGATGGATGGGCGCAATCTTGAAAACCCTTTTACCCCAGAACCGGAACGAGATTATCTGGATAATCACCGATAGAGTATCAAGCACGAATATGGCGCCGACCAGAAAGAGTGTCAGTTCCTGCTTGCCGGTCACGGCCACAAATCCCAGCGCGCCGCCCAAGGCGATGGAGCCGACATTGCCCATAAATATCTCGGCTGGGAAACTGTTGAACCAGAGAAATCCCATACAGGCGCCCACAAAGGCCGCCATAAATATGGTCAGTTCGCCGCTGCCCGGGATATAGGGAATATCAAGATAGCCGGTGTAGTCCACGCGGCCTACGATGTAGATGATAATCAGATACGCCAGCCCGGCCATAATCAGGCAGCCCGTGGCCAGCCCGTCTAGGCCGTCCGTGAGATTGACCGCATTGGACGAAGCCATTATGACCAGCGCAACCAGAAGTGGATACCAATTGCTCAGATAGATGCTTGTTTTTATGATGGGAATATAAAGCGTAAGGGCTGAGGGCAGGTGTTGCTGGAAATAGCGCCAGAGCCCTAATCCAACGGCCAGTCCAATCAGTCCCTGGCCGAGTAACTTGGAGAGTTTGCTGATGCCGGCGTCCTTTGACGCCCGGAGTTTGACGAGGTCGTCAATGAATCCCAGGGTCAGCAAACCGAAGGCGGTAAGGATTGCATAGAGCACAAAGATATTGTCCAGTCGGGCGAAGAAGAGTGTGGTAATCAGGATTGAGCCGATGATGGCCAGCCCGCCCATTGTCGGGACCGATGCCTTGTGCTGGTGCAACTCTATAAGCCGTTCGGAGTCCTTCTTCTCGGTGCGTTCCAGCACCTTCCTTTTCCTGAGGAGTTTAATCAACAGGGGAGTGAATATGAAGACCAGTATGAACGAAAGAACCGCGGCCAGCGCGGTCCTGAAGGTGATATAGCGGAACTGGGCGACGAAAGATGATACTATGTCGTATAGCATAATTCAGATAATTATTTTCTCCAGCGCATTTGCCCTGGACCCTTTTAGCAACACCGTATCGCCTGGCTTGAGTATCTTCTTTAACGACGAAATGGCCTCATACACGGTCTCGTAATAGAGCATACGTTTATCCCAGGAGCCAATCCGCGATAGTTTATTAGCCGTGTATCTGGTATCCTTGCCGACGATTATAAGCAAATCAATCCGGCTACTGGCGATGACGCCTGCCGCTTCTTCGTGGAACCGGCGTGAATATCGGCCGAGTTCACGCATCTCGCCAAAGACCAGGATTTTCCGCCCCGCTGTCTCCATTGCCGATAGTTCGTCAATAGCCAGTCCGACCGAGACCGGATTGGCATTATAAGCATCATTAATAAATGTCACGCCGCCCTTAAGTCGCCGGTCCATCCGCATCTCCGGAAGTTTGAAGTCCTTCAGCGCCCGACATATATCCTCAGGCCTTAAGCCCAGAAGTTGAGCGACCGCGAAAGCCGCCAGTGCATTCTTGATATTCCACGAGCCAAGAACCGGTATAAAGCACTCATAATGGCTTTCGCCCTTAAAAATAGTAAACCCGATGCCGTCCTGAGATGTTTTTACATCCCGGGCCGTGACATCGGCGTCGCTGTCTATGCCGAACGTAACAGATTTATATTCGGCATATTCTGCCAATCTCTTAAGGTCTTTATTGGATGGGTCAAATACCGCGATTGCGCCGCTTTTCAGCGTCCTGAAAAGCTGCGACTCCTCTTTGAATACGCCCTCTGGATTTTTCAGGCCGTCCAGGTGTGTGGCCGAGATATTGGTGATGACCGCGATATCCGGCTTGAGGATTTTGGAGAGATACTTAATCTCGCCTGGCTTGTTTGTGCCGACCTCGGCAACCAGATAGTCGGTTTTTCGGTCCGCCGAGAATATGGTCAGTGGCAGGCCGATGAAGTTGTTGAAACTCTTGTAGGATTTAGCCGCGATTGCCTTTTTGGATAGGATGTGGGCAATCATATCCTTGGTTGTGGTCTTGCCGTTGCTTCCGCCGACCGCAATGACCGGCACGGTTAGTCGCCTGCGGTAGCATCCGGCAATATCGCCTAACGCCAAGAGGGTATCCTTGACCTTTACGACAGGTATTTCTGCGTCTTTGATGTCTTCAGGAATACGGGAGACAAGAACAGCCGCGGCGCCCTGCTTGATGGCTTGTGTGAGGAAATTATGGCCGTCAAACCTGTCGCCTTTTAGTGCGATGAATAATCCGTCTTTCGTGATAGTTCGGCTGTCCGTGGAGATATGGTCAATCAAAAGCGGTTTATAGTTTCTAATCTCTCCCTTGACCGCATTAATTATCTCGTGCAGGTGTAATGGAATCATTAAGGGTTTACCTTCAATTACTATTTATCGGCATATTTAAGGCGTCTTATTAGTGCGACTTTGAACCCAGCGGGAGAATTAGTCGCACTTATCCCGAGTCCCATTGGGACGAGGGATTATCTGTGGTTGCAATTTTCTTGAACCGCATTAGGCCTTTTAGTATGCTATTGCAATGACTTCATATTTTGCCGGAATAGATGTGGGCGCCTCGGCAGTCAAGGTGGTTGTTATCAACAATAGGAAAGAGATAACCGCCCGGGCCGCCCGCAAGACCGGGCTGGATATTGTCAGTTCCGTCCAGTCCGCGCTTGACGAAGCCAGACAATCGCTCAATATTGCGCGGATATTTTCCACCGGCTTCGGTCGGAGCAATCTGCCTTTTGCACAGGGTAGTATTACCGAAATTTCGGCTCATTCCAAGGGGGTCTATCACTATTTCCCCAGGGCACTGACCATTATTGATATCGGCGCACAGGACAATAAGGTGATTCATCTGGACAATAGCGGCCACCTGGTCAAATTCAAGATGAACCGCAAATGCGCGGCCGGCACCGGCGCCTTCCTGGAAGAGATTGCTTATAAGATGGATATTCCGCTGGCTGAACTCAATGTTCTGGCAAAACGTTCCGCCAATCCTGTGGAACTGGGCAGTTATTGCACTGTCTTTACGGCTACCGAGATTCTTTCGCGCATCCGCGAGGGCAAGAAGAAGGAGGACATTGTCAGGGGCGTATATAGTTCGGTAGTAAAACGTATCATAGAGATGGACCCGTTACAGGGCGAGGTGGTGATTACCGGCGGTGTGGTCGCTTATAATGACGTGATTGTGGAACTGCTGAAGGGTTATGCGCATAAGGATGTCCTGGTGCCGCCCATTGCCCAGTTCACCGGCGCCTTGGGTGCGGCGCTGGCGGCCTGTAATAACAGACGACAATGAAAAAAGAGTGTCCGAATAATAAGTCCAATCTCGCGCACTGCAATTGCACCTACACGCCCTGCTCCAGGAAGGGCACCTGCTGTGAATGCCTGCATTACCACAGGCAGAATAACGAATTGCCGGCTTGCTTCTTCCCCAACGACGTGGAAAAGACCTACGACCGCTCGTTTGAGAGGTTTATAAAGATATTTAGCAAGTAAATTAAATGACATCCGTGAACAGATTAGTCCTGAAGCGGGATGGGAAACAGGTTGTCCTGCATACGAATGGTGCTATTTGTCAATCCAAGTTGGAACTCCTGAAAAGTGCGGCGTTCAAGCAGGTCATCAGTTGGTATCTTGAATACCTTGGCAGGCATAACCGGCCGCTTCTTGTATCATTAGGCATCAATATATCCAGAAAAGAAACGGTTGCCGGTTTAGTCAAACTCCTTGCGGAACTGGAGGATTCGCCGTTGGTTGAAATGGCACGGCATTCCGCCAGCGCAATGATTTACCTGAATAGAAGAGAATTACTCAATGAATTTGTTGAGGGTCTTTACAACTTCTGGCGCAGTCACGGACGCTTCCTGCTCTGCTATTCTGAGCGGGGGGCCGATAGTTATGAGCATAAACCGTACCGCACTTTTAATCAGACCGTGGAGCAACTTACCCATCTTGTCAGGAGTACTTATCGTGATATCTGTGAGAATATCACGGGCGACCACCCACGCGTCTACCGGCAGGTTTCGGCCGGTTGTGGGGTCGGATTAATCCTGACTCCCAAGCCCTGGCCTGCGCCGAAAGGGTTGTACAACAAACTCAAAGGAATACCATTTATCAGGCAGGTCTGGATAGCCCCACCGCTTATTATTGACCCGCCCATGAACAAACGAGCCGGGCAATTCCGGCTGGTTATCGAGAACCCCCTAAAATATATCCAGTTGGAAAACGGCAAGTGGTTCTGTTATCCGGCCCGGGTAGGGCATCTGGTTATTTTTATATATTTCCATCAATCGGTTATCGGCCTGGGGTGTGCCTTGGCCAATTTGTTTGAACTGGCGAGCGACAGCCAGATATCAGAAGGACCTGATGCGTTGTATTTTTACGGCGCACCGCCGGATGGTCTGGTTCGTTTCGGCGAGATGCCGACTGTCTTTTATGACGATAACCCGAACCGACTTCTTGTGGCTGCGGTGCCGTCCGGAGATGAATTCGGTTATTTCGGATATCTCAAGAAGATGGTTCTCACGCTTCATAATATCGTGGTCCTGAAGCAAGGACGGATGCCTTACCACGGCGCAATGTTCCGGATTATCCTTAAAAACAACACGCAGGCAAATATCCTGATGATAGGTGACACAGCAACCGGTAAATCAGAATTGCTGGAGGCATTCCGGACACTTGGTGCAGGACACATACAGGAATTCAAAATAATCGCCGATGATATGGGGTCGCTGGAAATCAAGCCGAACGCTATAATTGCCGGTTACGGAACAGAGATCGGCGCCTTTGTCCGGCTGGATGACCTCCAGCCGGGTTTTGCCTTCGGCCAGATTGACCGGGCGATTTTCATGAGCCCGCAAAAGGTAAATGCACGGGTCGTCATCCCTGTTACCACTATCCAGGAGGTGTTACGGGGCTATCCCTTAACTATGCTGTTCTACGCAAATAATTATGAGTCGGTTGATGATAGCCATCCGGTTATTGAACGGTTCCGGAGCGCCGAGGAAGCGCTGAAGGTTTTCCGTGAGGGCGCGGCTATGTCCAAGGGCACCACGACGGCAACCGGCCTTGTGCATACATATTTCGCAAATATTTTTGGTCCGCCACAATACCGGACGCTTCACGAGGCGATTGCACGCAAGGTATTCAGAAATGCCTTTGATTCCGGTATTTTGGTGGGTCAGATACGAACCCGACTCGGAATTGCCGGTTATGAGACAAAAGGTCCGCAGGCAGCGGCTCAGGCATTGTTTGAACTAATCCAGAAGAAACATCACAGATAGCGTGAGGAGAAGATTATGCTGGATTCTTTGTTTTTGCCTAAATCCATAGCCGTAATCGGCGCATCAAACCGGCCTTTGACAATCGGCTACCGGATTACCCAGAACCTAAAAGACATTGGATTCAAAGGCCCGATTTATCCGGTTAATCCAAAAGACCCTGAGATAAACGGGCTAAGGGCTTATTCGTCCATAACCGCTGTTCCGGGAGATGTTGATTTGGCGCATATCGTGGTCAAAAATACTATGGTCCCCCAGGTTATGGATGAATGCTGCAAAAAGGGCATCAAGGCGGTGATTATCAATACTGCCGGATTCAAGGAAATCGGCGACGCAGGTATAGAACTGGAAAAACGGATTAAGGAAATCGGCAGGAAGTATGGCGTGCGCATCTTCGGCCCGAATTGCCAGGGCGTGATGAATACTGAAGAAAGCAATCCGGTTTATGCTAATTTTACCTTTACCAGAATTAGGCCTGGATTTATTTCAATTATGGCGCAGAGCGGCGGTGTAGGCGAGGTGATAAACCAGCGCCTGGCACAACTGGATGTTGGAATACGGATGTACGCCTCAAACGGCAATGCGGCTGATATTTCCATCCCTGAAATTATTGAATACTGGGGCGATGACGATAAGACGAGAGTAATTATACTTCACATAGAGAGTTTGGCAGACCCACAGGAGTTTATTAGGGTCGTGAGTAAAATAACCACGCACAAGCCGATACTGGGAATGAAGACCGGGCGGACTGCTATGGGCGCCCGGGCCGTGGCTTCGCATACTGGAAGTTTGATGAAGGCAGATACGGCTATTGAGGCCGTCTTTAAGAAGTGCGGTATTATCAATTTCACCA
The DNA here is from genome assembly GCA_040753835.1 of Planctomycetota bacterium. Taxonomy (GTDB): domain Bacteria; phylum Planctomycetota; class MHYJ01; order JACQXL01; family JACQXL01; genus JACRIK01. Next base: position 11,539 of record JBFMDM010000024.1, on the reverse strand, counting down.
ATCAGGAGGATATCTGCCAAGCCGCTATTGCCTTTGCATCGCAGCCGGTGCCGCAGGGGCTGCGGGTTGGCATCATCACCAATACGGGTGGCCCGGCTATTATTGCCACGGATGAGTGCATTGAGGGCGGGCTTGCGATAGCCGATATCGCTGAAGATACAAAGAGACATCTTAGGGCAAATCTCTTTCCCGAAGCCAGTGTCAATAACCCGGTGGACGTGCTGGCCACGGCCGGTCCCAAGGAATTTGCCGTCGCTATTGAGGCCTTGCTTAAGGATGAGAATGTTGATTCCATTCTGATAAATTTTGTCACGCCGTTCTTTGTTGATTGCGCCGGCGTGGCTAATGAAATGAAGCGCATCGCGGCTTCGGCCAGCAAACCGATAGTCGTTAATACGATGACCGACCGCAAACAGTGGGCCGAAACGCTGGAGATACTGAAATCCGGCAGTCTTCCGGCCTATGACCTGGCTGAGACCGCAGCCAAGGCGCTGGTTGCGATGACCCGATACGGGGAATATAAGAAGAGGATGTCGGGGAAACCGGATATCAGAATATCGGAACATGGGGACGTAAACTCCAAAGCGGCGCAGGATATTATACATAATGCCAGAATGCACGGGCGGGAATTTCTTTCACTTGGCGAGGCGCTGGGTGTATTATATAACTACAAGATACCGACTGCCAGGTTTGTCATCGTGGACAAGCCGGATGATATTTTGGTCTCAGCCGGATATGTTGGGTTCCCGCTGGCTATTAAGATTGATTCTCCGGCGATTATCCACAAGACCGAGCAGCAGGCTGTAATGCTTAATATAATGACCAGAGAACAATTATCTGATACTGTCTCCGGGATAAAGAAACGGTTTGGAGGCGCAGACGCACGTTATCTTATCCAGGAATATCTGAGCGGGGGGCGGGAGGTGATTATCGGCGCTAATCACGTAGAAAAACTCGGTCACCTTCTAATGTTCGGCCTGGGCGGGATTTTTGTCGAAGTGATGAAAGACGTGGCATTTTCTGTAAATCCAATAACATACAGCGAAGCGCTGGATATGGTTCATTCCGTCAAGGGCTGCAGGATTCTTGAGGGCATTCGGAATCAGAAGGGCGTTGATATGGACAAACTTGTTGAGATAATAATGGGAGTGTCCCGATTGCTTAAAGATTGCCCGGAAATAAAGGAACTGGACATCAATCCGATAATGCTCTATCCGGAAGGCGAGAGATGTAAAGTAGTAGATGTCAGAATCAGGGTATAACCTATACTGTGGCTTGAAGTTGCTCCATCACTTTAAAGGCGTTGTCAATAGTATCGGTAAACGAAAGGATTTTGGACACGCCGAGCACGTCAAATATTTCCCTGACCTTTGGTTTGGGATTGACCAGGATAATTGCGCCCTTGTTTTCATGCGCCATGCCGTGCACGGCGATAAAGATTCCAGCCCCAATGCTGGTCATATAATCCACCTTTGATAAATCCACGATGAGTTTATAATTCTCGCCTTCCATCAGCCGGTTGAATCCTTCCTCAAAGTGATTGCAGGCAAAAGCATCAATGATTCCTTCTAGAGACACTACAGTAATATCGCCCCGTGTTTGGATGTTCAATTTCAGCATATTTACTCCTTGCCTTTTTGTCCGCTGATATCCCGGAAGATGCCTTGGATGACTTTTTTGCCGTTGATTCTTATCACGCGGGCGCTGATAAGAACCGGCACAATCGTGCCGTCTTTCCTTAACACCTGTTGTTTTCTTGTTTCAACCACCAGGCCCATTTTGACATGGCTGTTAAAGTGCTTTTTGTAATAATCTTTTTTCTGGAGCGGATGAAGTTGGGTCTGGTGCATCCCGATGATTTCTTTTCTTGAGCGGCCCAGTAACACCTCGGCTTCTTTATTGCATTCTATTATTTCACCTGTTTTGGCATCAGCGATAAAGATTGCATCACTGGCTCCTTCAAATAAGACGCGATAGTCCTTGTCCTGGGAAGCGGCATCCCTGCACATTCGGTATAAATCGGCAAAGAGCAGTTTCATGAGTCCGTCATGGTTATTCGTCTTAATCAGGCGGTAAACTTTTTGGGCCGGCACGCCGCAGGAAACGCGGCAGACGATATGCTGGCTGAGGTTGAGAACTTTGGCCAGTTCAACAAGTTTGGGAAGGCGGGGGACAGGATATTTGCCTGTCTTGAACTCATGGAAATTCTTCTCGTCCATCCGCCACCTGCGGGCGATCTGCCGGTCCGAGATATCCTCGCCTAATATCATGCGGATAAACCGGTAGAGATTAATTGAACCCTTGTATATCTTCTGTTTTCTTATTGGCATATCACAATTTCGCAATGGTTTATCGCTTACGATTTGGCAATATACCAAATAACAGCGGATTGTGTCAAGAAAATACGGATATTTTATAAAAAATATTTCGTGATGGCGTCCGTGCTATAAAGGCGGTATACTGCGGCTGTCAACTGATATTATTCTCTTTATGTTTCCTGAGAATGTCGTCAGCCAGCCGGTCCAGCGCCTTGAAATCGGCGTCTTTGGGGTACCCCCTGATGATAACTGGTTCAATGATTTCTGATTTAAGATTAGACAGTATCCCGGTAATCTGCTCAGCCATTTTACCGCCCCATCCGTATGAGCCGATAAGCGAGGCAAATCTGGTTTTTGGCCTCAGTAGATTGGCCAGATAGGTGGCATAGAGCGTGGCCGGATGCGGTCCGGCCAGCACAGTCGGAGAACCGATAATAATAGTGGCCGCGTCCACCAGGGCCATAGCCAATTCTCCGATATCGGTTTTGGTCAGGTTGAATGGTTTTACCGCTATATTCCTTTTAATGAGGGCCTCGGTAAAATATTTAGTCATTCGTTCCGTAGAACCGTGCATTGATACATAAGGCAGAATCACCTCATTTTTGACGTTATCAGAAACCCAGTCCTTATAAGCGTCGATGATAAAGGATGGCTTGAGATAAACCGGCCCGTGGCTCGGAGCGACTATTTCAATCTGCAAGTCCTTTATCTTTTCCATGTGTTTTTTGATATTTGTGCGGAATGGCATCATTATCTCGGCATAATAACGTTTGGCGCAGCGATAGACCAGCGCCTCATCTGTTACATACATATCGCTGCTGGCTAAATGGGAACCAAGGAAGTCGCAGGAGAATAATACTTTATCCTCCTTGAGATAAGTAACCATCGTTTCCGGCCAGTGAACCCAGGGGGCAATTATAAATTCAAGGGTCTTGTCGCCCAGTGAAACTGTTTCTCGGTCCTTTATTTCAATGAATCTTTCGTCCGGTATTAATAGCAGGTCTTTGAGCATTTCCTTGCACTTTTGGTTGGTCACGACCTTTGCCATCGGATAGAGTTCCAGAATCTTTGGGATGGTGCCTGAATGGTCCTGCTCGGCGTGATGGCAGATTACATAGTCAATTTTGCTTATGCCTAACTCTTTGAGATTATTAATAAGTTCTGATTCCTTGGCCGGGTCCACTGTATCCAGCAATGCTGTTTTGTCTTTGCCGCTTATTAAGTAGGCATTATAACTCGTGCCGTCCGGCAAGGGAATCAATTCGTCAAATAGACGCCTGTCCCAATCAATTGCGCCCACGGAAAACACGTTGTTTTTAATGACTCTTGACGCCATACTTCAATCCTTTCTAAATCTTCTCGAACGATGATTTGTCAGCGCCGCAGGTCGGGCAGACCCAGTCATTTGGCAGGTCTTTAAATGCAGTACCGGGTTTTATGCCGCTGTCCGGGTCGCCCTTGGCCGGGTCATAGATGTATCCGCAGACTGTGCATTTATATTGCTCGGCATTGGGTTTGACTGATGGTTCCTCTTTTATGTAGGACGGCGCGGTCTTGGGCGCCTTGCCGCCTTTTATTTCGTGATAATAGGCGTAAGTCATTGGTTCTTTATCACTCAGTATTTCCGCCTCTATTACCTTGCCGATGAATACCGTGTGCGTGCCGACATCAACAGAATTGATTACTTCCGCTTCCAGATGACCGACAGAATAATCCAGGACAATCGGAACGGCTGTAACGCCGGTCTTATATTTGACATCCTTGAATTTATCAATATTCCGGCCGCACTTAAACCCGAATGTGCCGATGAACTGTATCGGCGCTTCCTGCGACAGGATGGAGACGGTGAATACCTTGCTGGCCGAGATGTATTCATGCGTCAGGTTGGTTTTGCAGATGCTCACCGCAATGGTCGGCGGCTCTGACGTAATTTGGAAGACAGTGTTTGCAATCTGTCCGTTAAACTTTCCGTCTTTCTGTGAACTGACCACGTACATCCCGTAACTTATCTTCCAAAGCGTTTTGCTGTCCACCCCGTTAGAAAGTTCCTTATTCTGTTTTGGTGTTTCGTTCATATTCTATTTCTATCGTGGGTCTTTCTAACGGGGTTCATTGTATCAATCCCTGCTGGTTTTCATCGGCTTCTTCGGGCTCCTGCGCAAGGTTGATAACCGTATCCTGGGCCGGAAGCGTCTGGACGTTTCTCAACTTCCGGTCAATGGTGCGAGACTTCCGGGAGGCGTCCTCAATGATATTTCCTGCCTCCTGGACCTTTTTCTGCGCCTTGTCAAGGATTTCGCCGAACTTGGCGAACTCTGTCTTGATGGTTCCGAGAATGGCCCAGACCTCGCCGGAGCGTTTCTCTATTGCCAGTGTCCTGAATCCAATCTGCAAACTGTTCAGTATGGCCGCCAAAGTGGTCGGTCCGGCTATAGTGACATGATAATCCCTCTGCAGTAACTCAAAAAGCCCGGGCCGGCGCAGGACCTCGGCATATAGGCCTTCAATCGGCAGGAACAGGATGCCGAAGTCAACCGTGTGGGGCGGGTCCAGATATTTGTTCCTGATATCCTTTGCCTCGGATTTTATCCGCGCTTCCAGCATCTTCCCGGTTTCATCAACCAGCGGTACATTGGCCATCTCCTGCGCATCCAGCAGTTTCTGGTAGTCCTCCATCGGGAACTTGGCGTCTATGGGCAGCCAGACCACATCCTTGCTGTCCCGGCCCGGCAGTTTTATGGCGAATTCCACCCGGTCGTTGCTCCCTTTCTTGGTTACCACGTTGTTGGCGTATTGCTCAGGGGTGAGAATCTGCTCCAGCAGGGCACCTAATTGTATCTCGCCCAGCGTGCCTCTGGTCTTGACATTGGTCAGCACCTTTTTTAAATCGCCCACGCCTGAAGCCAGGGACTGCATCTCGCCCAGCCCGCGCTGGACCGACTCCAGTTGCGTATTGAGGAGTTTCAGGAACCGGTCAAGCCCGGATTGCAGTGATTCGGATATCTCTTTGCGGTTCTGGCATATCTCTTCCTTGACAACCCGTTCGGTGCGCTCCTGCGCATTGGTGTTTGTGGAATGCCTGGTTAGCAGGATTACCACCAGGACAATCAGGGCGATATTCAACGCTATTAACAAGAACAAAAGAACCTCATTCATCAAGGTGATTATAGATAATCTATCGGATAAAGCAATATTTTAATATTTGCAACTTACTGAGGATGCACTGCCGGCGGTTCGTCATTCTTGTCGTCGAGCGTGTTGTAATCCGCCTTGGGCATAAAGAATTTCGGTATGCAGATAAATCCTTCCTTGGCCTGTATTAGCAGGTGCCAGACCAGGTCGCTCACCGGTTTTTCTTTGGGGTCATTAATCTTTGAAAACCATATCAGGCAGGAGAACCGTCCCAGCGAGACCAGCCAAAGCACTATTGGAATGGCTGGCAAAGAGAGGAATGTCCATCCGGCCAGCAATTTAACGGCCCACATCGTGATGAACATCGGCATTGTGAAAACCACGCCGACTATTGCGGTATAAAGCGCGAAATACATCACCCGGCCGTGCTTTGGGAAAAACGCCAACTGGAGATTGAGTATAGCAATGCTGAATCCGCTCCACATCAGTCCGCTGGAAATCGCATCCAGATAAATCAGTGCGGTGAAATCCGGATTGGAGACCACATAGAACAAAGGGTGAAACGATGTGATATAAAGCGTGAACATGATGACGGTCTTGTTGCCGAAGCGGTCAATAATCTTGCCCCAGACAAGAAAGGACAGTATCGCGCAAAGCGGTCCAAGGAACAGGTCGCATACGGACAATGCCGTTACTGACATCTGCAGGTCCAGCAGCCGGAATGGCCCCCAAAGCGGCGCTGAGAACCCGTTGACGATATGCCAGATAATCATCACCAGGAACAGGTTCTTCAACTCATTGTTCTTGAGGATTTCCTTTGTGGCGGCCCAGACGCTGACCTTATCGCTGGATGTGTCCTGGACATCTTTTGGCGTCGGTTTGACATACGGCGGCTCGGGCTGTTTTATCAGGAATATCATAGAAGGCAGGGCGCCGGCCAGGACCGCGAAGACAAAGGCGATGCCTACTAAAATAAATATAATACCCTGGTCTTTGGCCATAAAGGCCGGCATGGCAAAAGAGAACGCGCCGAGCAATTGCGCGCTGTAGTGGTCTCTGAAAAAATCGTATAATTTACCGGTGATGATGCCGATTGGGTTCACCAGTGTGCAAAGCAGGTTGCGCCGGCTGAAATACCTGCCGCGCAGCGCCGAGGGTATCGCGTCGGCCATCCAGGATATCCAGGAGTTGCCGGCCATAGCCATAGACAGGTTAATCAGAGTGTAGACCAGAAAGAACAGGGTCAGGGCCTTTTTTTCAGGGAATAGGAACGGAATGATTGCGATAAAGAACCAGGCAAAGCGCGAGACATTTGCGGTAACGATGGTAAACGGCTTTCTTAGGTGCATATTGGACTGCAGCCAATGAGCCGAAAGCAACTGAATCAGTCCGGCCAGGGGCGGTATGGCAGACAGGTACGACCAGCGAAAATCATCGCTGGTTTTGAGATAAGCGCTTAAATATGCTATGACCAATGGACCGCCGGCAATGACCGCATGAAACTGGGCAAAGACGCCGTCCCAGATGGACAATGTTAATGATGAACGCCTCTGTTGAGGCGAGAAATCGTCAGCCATAGGTTCTTGGGGGCCACCTTATTCCCCACCTTAGTCAATCGGGTATTCAGGCCCGTGGAACATCTCGCTTTCCATCAGTTCGTGGTCCTTCTTCTTGGTGTCGGCCTTGCGATGCTCGCGCTCCACGATATTGGACAGAATAATGGTGAATACCGGAGGTTCTTTGACCTCAATAATCTCGTTGAACCTGATGGTGATGGCGGTCCGGATTTTGTCCGTGACCTCGGTGACGTTGGTGCCTTCCCAGACCGAGAAGGTGGTGAAAATCTGGATGGGCTTGTTCTCGGGTTTCTTGACTTTATAGACCCGGACGTGGGCGTCGTTGACTTCAGCCAGTTTGCGCACGGCCCGGCGCAGTGAATTCTCAATAGCCGAGATAGCGATGGAGAACGAGCCGGCCTGCGAACTGACCTTGACGCTGGAGGCATAGTTGCGCGTAACCCAGCGTCCCAAGAGATAAGCCAGGTTGCCCAGGATAACATAGGTTGTGCCTATGGCCAACAGCCAGCGATAGGTGTCGCCGCTGGAATTCAGGTCCGTGGCCCACTGGCCTATCATCCCCAGGTCAATTATATCGCTGACCCACAAAAGCGCTACCAGGGTGAAAAACACCGCGACCAGCCAGTTGACCGTCTTCATAATTGCAGAGATTGTTTTCATAATCAAGTCCTTTTCTTACTCGCTGTTAGTACTGAAAGGACGTTACAGCGAGTTAGACCCGCCGTAGCGACAGCGCAGGCGGGTTGTCAGGTATATATCAGATATATGCATTTATGTCAAATAAATTCGCTAAACCCGCATATCCTCAATTTCCTTGGGCATCGCGCGGGTCAAGACCTCGCATCCGTTCTCGGTCACCAGCACCATATCCTCAATCCTAACGCCCGTCTTATCAGGCAGGTAGATGCCCGGCTCAACCGTAAAGACCATTCCGGCCTTCAGGGCCTCCTTGTTCTTGGAACTCACCCGCGGCATCGTATGGACCATCCGGCCCACGCCGTGTCCCAAACTATGTCCGAAGTATTTGCCGTAGCCCTTCTGCTTGATGTAATTGCGCGCCGCCGCGTCTATATCCTTTATGACCGCGCCGGGCCGGACCATATCAATCGCCTTCTGCTGCGCGTCGCGCACAATCTGGAATATCTTTTTGTCCAACGGCGAAATCTTTCCCAGGAACAAAACGCGCGTCAGGTCCGAGTGGTATTCATTGACACAGGCGCCCCAGTCAATCAGCACCAGGCAATTGGCCGTAACCTTCTTGTCCGACACCGGCGCGTGGGGCAGGGCGGCCTGCTCGTCCACGGCCACGATACTGCTGAAGGCGGTGCGTTCCGCGCCCAGGGCGCGCATATTGTAATCAAGTTCGTTGGCGATATTCTTCTCGCTCAGGCCCGGCCGGATTGTCTTCCTGGTGCGGTTAAAGCCGTCAATCGCGCACTTTATTGATACCCTGATTTTAGCGATTTCTTCCGGCGTCTTGATGGCGGCCAGGTTCTCAATCGTGCCCCGGTCCGGCACGAGTTTTATATTCTTCAATCCCTTCTTCAGTTCCCGGAACGAGGTGATGCTCATTGCCGGCTCCTCAAAACCCAGCCGCTTTATCCTCGGTCTGCTTGAGTGGATTAATTCCAGCGCCTTCTTGAACAGCCCGTCCTTCTGCCGGATGATGCGGATGGACTTGTCTTTTATTTCATCCTGGGCCTGCTTGATATACCTGAAATCGGTGATCAGAAATGACTTATCCGGAAGCACCAACAGGAACGAATCGTGGCCGGTGAATCCGCTCAGGTATTGCATATTGGTCACGTTGGTGACCAGGAAGGCGTCGCATTTCAGTTCGGGCATCTTCGCGCAGAACCGCTCTAAATACTTGTTCATTCTATGATATCTCGCTTTCTATAGTTAACCTCAAAGACCACAAAGAATCAATTTATGCTATACAATACTGCATAAAAACCACAAAGTCAATATTCTTTCTGATATTCCTTTGTGACCTTTGTGTCCTTTGTGGTGAAGAGTTTTTCTTGAATACTTCCGGGTTTAGGGTATCATAATGTTATGTCCAAAAACCTGCTTATACAAACCTTTGGTTGCCAGATGAATAAGTTGGACTCCGAACTAATCACCGGCTCATTTCTTGACGCCGGATATAAGATGGTTGATTCCGAGGCCAAGGCGGACGTGATTCTGGTCAATACCTGCAGTGTCCGCGCGCATGCCGAGGAGCGGGTCTATTCGCGCGTAGCCAATCTCAAAGCCCTCAAGACCAAAAAACCCGGACTGGTCATCGGCATCATCGGCTGTATGGCCCAGAAGGACAAAGAGGGCATCTTCAAGCGCCTGCCGCATGTGTCCCTGGTCTGCGGCCCGCATCGGTATAAAAGTATTACGAAACAAGTTGATAAGTTGATAAGCCAAAAAGTTGATAAGTCAGTGTGCGCTGATAAGGAAGGCCTGATAAAAGGCGAGGAATACACGCATTCTGTTTATATATCTGATGAAAGGCACGCCTACGTGCAGGTGATGAGAGGATGCGACAACTTTTGCAGTTATTGCATCGTGCCTTATGTGAGGGGCAAGGAAATCAGCCGCCCGCCTGAGGAGATTATAGATGAGGTCCGTTCGCTCTTAAAGAGGGGAGTGAAGGAGATAACCCTGCTCGGCCAGAATGTGACTTCATACGGAAAGTCGTTTGACAAGAAGGTAAATCTCTCATATCTCTTACGTGATTTGCAACGCTCCACGCTCAAAGTTTACACTGAGCGAAGCGAATGTGCTCCACGCTATACGCTGTCTTTTATAACTTCTCATCCTTCTGACATCACCGATGAGTTGTTGGAGACCATGGCATCGTTGCCTCAAGTGAAGAAGGAACTCCATATGCCGGCCCAGTCCGGCTCGGACCGGATTCTCAAGATGATGCGCCGGGGATATACGGCCCTGGAATATCTGGAGATTGTGCGTAAGGCCAAGGAACTGATGCCTGATATAAAAATCATCTCTGATTTTATCGTGGGCTTCCCGACCGAGACGGATGAGGATTTCCAGGCCACGGTCTCGCTGGTAAAAGAGGCCGGCTTCAGCAAAATCTATGTGTTCAAATACTCGCCTCGTTCCGGCACGGCCGCGGCCAAACTTGCCGACGACGTGACGATGGAGGTAAAGAAATCTCGTAATAATCAGTTATTAAACGAGTTTAAAATCACTTGACTTTCACGTTGGTTATGGTAATATAGTAATTATGAAAGACGTCAATAATTGGGCCAGGCGGATGCAAGGCATCGGGCAGTATAAGGATAACGAACTCAAGCGCTGGCACCGGACCGCCACATTGCGCCAGAGAATCCGGATGACCGAGGAGTTATTGTTACTTAATGACATCAGCCGCAAGCCAATACGTCTTTCTCCTCTCTTTGTCTCTCTTTCCAAGGCATTAGAGAAACAATATGCCAAATAAATACACCTTCCGTTCCCTGGTCGCCAACACCATCAAATTATTATCCGAGAACAAGATACCCTATGTAACAATCGGCGGCCTGGCCTCTGATGTCTGGGGACGGCCCAGAAAGACGTTGGACATTGACATTGTCGTTCAAATCGGTCCTGAGAAAGCAGAATCGTTCCTTAATCTGGCCGAAAAATACCATTTCAGGTTTGACTATCCAACCGCGCTTAAACAGATAACCAATATGGGAATGTGCCGGCTGTTTTACGGCGACTATCATTCTGATATTATAATGGGCTATTCTGAATTTGAACAGGGCGTTTTTGACCGGAAGAGGAAGGTCCGCATACTGGGCCGGGATGTCTGGGTGGCGTCTCCTGAAGACGTGATACTTTACAAGTTATTATCCAACCGCCCGATTGACCAGTCCGATGTTGAAAATATCGTTGCCGCACAGGGCAGTAAATTAGATGTTGGATACCTGAAGAAAAGAGCCGCGATAATGAATCGCGAACTCCTCCGGGCGGATATCAAGACCAATCTGGACAAGATAATATCAGCGCTAAAATAACCGGAGGCACCCGGGCCGCCAAACTGCCCGACGACGTGACGATGGAGATAAAAAAAGCGCGAAACAATATTTTGCTGGAGGAGTTCAAGAAAACGAGGTATATGTAATGGATGGGGCCCGGGAATTATTAGTTTGTGTCCCCGAATTACAGATTATGTAAACTATAAATTTTATGCTAAAGAATTTTATTCTGGTTGGACTTTGCCTTATCTGTATGGGAGTGGCTTATTCGGATGAGAAAACCAAAGCAACACCAGAACGGATTAAGGATCTGATTGAGCAATTAGGCGATGCTGATTCCTTTTTTCGCGGACGTGCGGCTGAAGCCCTTGGCAACCTTGGTTATAAAGAAGCCGCACCGGAGATTAGCAAATTACTGAATGATAAGGAACCATCTGTTCGCGGGTCTGCGGCTTATAGCCTTGGTAAACTCGGTTATAAAGAGGCCGCACCTAAGATAATCAAACTATTGAATGACAAGAATGCATCTGTGCGC
>JBFMDM010000023.1:0-22587 GCA_040753835.1 Planctomycetota bacterium | reverse complement strand
CAGAATAGCCCTCAGAGGATGCGACAATTTGCTATGGTTATTTCCCGTGGCATTGGGGACAGACCCTGATTTTGTAACTTCTTTAGCATAATTGGTTAGAACACCAATTTTCTAAAAATAAGCATTTCTCGCGCAAGGGGGTAGCGGTATATTCATCCATAATAGGCCCCATATTCACCCATAATAGGGGTCATCTTCACCCATACCGGGAGTCATATTCAGCAGTAATAGTGGTCATATTCACCAGCAGTAGGGGTGATATTTACCCCTAACGGGGGTCATCTTTACCACTAATGGGGGTTATTATCACCGCTAATACCCGGTATATTCAGCCATAATAGGGGGTATATTCACCAGTAATAGTGGTGATTTTCACCACTAATAGGGGGCATATTCACCAGTAATAGGGGGCATTTTCACTCATACCGGAGGTCATATTCACCAGTAATGGGGGGCATTTTCACCCCTACCAGTAGTCATATTCACCCACGGTGGGGGTGATATTCACCCGGGGTGGGGGGTAATATGGGGGAGGGGGGTATACACCCCCCTGTCTGATATTCTTTGCCGGCCTGGGTATACTGCTTTTGGCTGTGTATCAGGGGGGGGAGGCATCTCCCCTATAGCAGTAATTCATCCCTATTAAGTTAGCAGGTCATCACCGTTGGGTTAGCAGGTTATCTCCCTTATGACAGCAGGTTACTGATAGCAGTTAAGAGAGTGACTACCCGGTTTTGTGAGCCAGACCGGCCTGTCTGAGTTCCTGTTCGGCCAGACAGAGGAGTGAATTATTTATGCAAAAATCCGAGATTTTTAAGTCCGAAAGGGGTTTTTATTCACTCCGTTCCGTAGGTACTCGTGGTCTCGCAGTAGCGAGTTCGTTTATATATATGGCGGAAGTAGGCAGTGAACTGCAGTCAGTAGACAGTAGTAAATTGGCTGTAGGCAGTGTCAATACGGAGAAACTCCAGAACGGTTCGGTTACCGCCGAGAAATTGGCCGCGGGTATCGGCGCAGGAATCCAAATTACCTGGCTTCCCACCAGAATCCAATTGACCTCGCTCATCATAAGCGGCAACCAGGTCTGGCAGCCCTCGGCGCCTAATCCGGCCATTCCGCCAGAAGCCACAGCATTGATTATGCAGATTGAGTTGGTGCAGCAAAGCATACCGCCTGCGCCGCGATGCAACCCAGCAGGAGTGTTACGCGATTGGCGTGGAAGTAAAGAATGTCGGCCAGGTCTATGGCGGACAGGCGATTGTGCCCATCGTGGCAGGGTCATTTGAATACTCGTTCACCGATGTAAGCGGAAATGTGTCCATCACTTTTAATCCGTACGTAATCGGATATATTGTATAGATGCGAAATCCAGGATAGTAACCACAGATAGATTAGATTTGCCCACTACAAGTTTGCACAGATTACACGGATTAAAATCTGTGTATATCTGTGGTTGCGTTTTTGCTTGACAGAACCAATGCAGGATTATAGAATCACGATTGCCGCTTAAGATTTTGCATCGTTGGTGTAACCTGATAAATGGGATTGGATTTATGAAATACCGCCTTTACCCCGTTAGAGACCCGCCCGAACGACACAGTCGGGCAGGTAGGTCGTCCCACCAGTCCGAACGGGCGCTCGTCCGGGCGGAGAGGGACGACCGTACAAGTGATAGTCAATTCCCAAATGCTAAAGGATATCCTCATAGAAATATTTTATCCAATGCCAAATCAAATATCTCTAACGGGGTTTACATCCTTTTCATCTTCCTTGCGATGCTCGCCCTTTGCGGCAGTCCCTCATTCCCGGACGAATCAAAGGACTGGAAGGAATGCCGGTCGCAGGTCAGGAGCGAGATAGGGAAATTCCAATACCCCAAGGCCCTGTCCCTGCTGGAGACCCTTTCCAAATCCGTGAAGGATGAGAAACTCAAGAACGAAATAAAGGCCTGCATTGAGGACGTCCAGGCAGAGAAGACCCTGTTCAACCGGATGATAAAAGGCCTGGCCGACGAGAACGAGGAGAAGAGGATTGTCTTTGAGGAATATGAAATCCTGATAACCAAGGCGGACGAGAACGGGATTGAAGGCACGGTTGAGGGCGTGCCTCGCGCCAAGCGCTGGACCGACCTGCCACCGAAGCCGGTCCTGGAACTGTTTTCAGACCTGGACCTCTCAGCCCAGGAAAAGTTCTGCCTCGGGATGTGGTGCTATCATCACAACCTCGTTCCTGAAGGCGAGCGGATGCTGATTGAATGGCTGTCCGCCAACCCGGACAAGAAGGAGCGGCTGGACCGGTTCATCTCGCGCTGCCGTGACATTCCGGTGCCAGCCGGCGGGTTCGTGGAATACAAGGGACAACTGGTCTCAGCCGAGGACAAGCCCCATCTGGAAAAAGGGCTGGTTAATTACAAGGGCCGGTGGATGTCCTACGAGGAGATGATGAAGTCCAAGGGGCTGGTGCAGTATGACAACCAGTGGGTGACTCCGTCCGAAAAACGGGAACTGGAAGCGGAGAATAAGGTCGTAGATGAACTCCGCAAGAAATACAAGCCCAAGTGCGTGATAAACAAGCCGGGCGCGGACGAGGAGAAACTGCCCTGGTCCAAGGCCCGGGTCAGGAAGACCGAGCATTTTATCATTACCTCCAATCTTTCCGATGAGGCGCTGGACGACCTCTGCTTCCTGATGGAATGCTATTACCTGAAAATCAAGCGGATGTTCAAGGTGGAACTCAAGACCGCGAAACTGCCCATCAACGTGACCCGGACCGCGGACGAGTATTATGAAATCGGCGGACCGCGCGGCAGCCGCGGCGTCTATAAGACCGGCAGCCGGACCGATGCGGCCGCGGAAATCCTGGTCTATTACCAGCCGCCCATCACCTCCAGGGTACTGATACACGAGACCACCCACTCCTTTGTCCACTTGGCCTGCGGCTCTTACAGTTCGCTCGTTCCGATATGGATAGACGAGGGCTGGACGACCTACTTTGAATGCAGCCGGTTTGACGGCAACATACTCAAGACCAACCTCGTCAACAACAACCGCCTCAAACTAATCAAGCAACTTATCAGCGGCAACAAGGCGATGCCCCTGGACGATTTCATCTATATCCAACAGAGCAACTACGACGTTGACAAGTATGCGCACGGCTGGAGTTTGATGTATTTCTTCATCAACTACAATAACGGCCAATACCTGAACGGCATTAACGCCTTCTTCGGAATAATCCGCAAAAGGACCCTGACGACCAACAAGGAGTTGCTTTACAAGGCGTTTATGGAGGCGTTCAAGGTCAAGCCCGAGGTCCTGGAGGAGCAGTGGCGGGACTACATAATGAAGATGGAGCCCGCGCCTGAGGATGAGGCGGCCGAGGATGCCGGGGACGAGTAGCCAAATAAAATCGCAACCACAGATTCCACGGATTCCACGGATAATTCAGGAAAACCTGTGTCTATCTGAGTGTATTTACGATTACATTTCTTTCTTGTCTCACAACCCGAAGATTGGTTTAATGACTTTAGTTGGCGAAATAAAGACGGGAGAAAAAATGGGATTGCCAGAGTTATTGGTTTTATTGGTAATTGCCGCAGTTATTCTCGTTCCGATTGGCATTGCTATTACTATAGTACTGATATTGGGCAGGAAGAAAAAAACACCAGTTGATAATAAGGACAAACCTAATACATAATTTAGTAATGTGCTCCAATCCTAATCCGCGTCATCTGTGTTAATCTGCGGTTATATTCCTTTCCGTTAAATCCGTTTAATCCCGTTGTTGTATTTTTCCCATCTGTGTAATCGGTGAACTCCGCAGAGACCGCGTCCAGCGAAATCTGTGGTTGCATTTCATCCGTGTCTTCCTGCCCTACCTTGGCGGGGCCCGTGGTTTCTGCAATATCCCGCAAATCTTTACGGATTTAATATCATTTTCTTGACAATCTGTTTCTTTTGTGGTAATATTGCTTGAAGTAAAAAGAGAAGAAAAGTGCAGAGTAGGAGAAAATGAAAGTATGGCATTAACCTTAGAAGCCAAAACCAAGGTCATCAAGAAGCACCAGCTGAACAAGAAGGACACCGGTTCGGCCGATGTCCAGATCGCTATCCTGACCGAGCGGATCAATACCCTGGCCAGCCATTTCCAGCATTTTCCCAAGGACCATAACTCCCGCCGCGGTCTCTTGAAGATGATTGGAACGCGTTCCTCACTCCTTAAGTATCTGGCTAACCATGAGCCCGAGCGCTACCAGAAGATAATTAAGGACTTGAACATCAGGAAATAATATGCATCCTCCTGCAGGCAGTATAAACACCAAACCTTCATTCTTATACCATACCTGTTTTAGGATAGAGAAAGGTACGCCCGCCTTCGTCCCAATGGGACTACGGCGAGGTCTCCGCCCGAGGCGGATCCGCCTTTGGCGGATAACTGGCTGTCCCTAACGGGACTCCTTTTAGTCGTAACGACCGGAGTTTACCCCGTCGTATGACGGGGGTCTAACAGCCAGTAAGAAAGGGACATAGAGAAATATGAAACACAGAGTAGAAACCGAAATAAGCGGCCGCAAGTTTGCCATTGAAACCGGGCAGTTGGCCACGATGGCCCACGGCGCGGCCGTGGTGTCGTTCGGCGATTCCATGATACTGGCCACCATCGTGCACGGCGAAAAGCGTGAATTCGAGAGCGATAACGATATGCTCCCCCTGACCGTGGACTACCGGGAAAAGACCTCGGCGGCCGGCAAGATTCCGGGCGGATTCTTCAAGCGCGAAGGCCGGCCCACCACCAAAGAAATCCTGACCATGCGCCTGATTGACCGGCCCCTCAGGCCGCTCTTTTCGGATTCGTTCCGCAACGAACTCCAATTGATGGTTATGGTCATCTCGGCTGACGACGCATATGACCCGGATATCCTGGCCATTAACGGCGCCTCGGCCGCTTTGGCCGTTTCCGATATCCCCTTTAACGGCCCCATCGCCGCGGTCCGGGTCGGCAAAATCGGCAATAACTTCATCATCAATCCATCCTACGACGAAATAGAAACCGGCGAACTGGACATGGTCGTGGCCGGCACGGCTGAAGCCGTGGTCATGGTAGAAGGCGGCTCCAAGGAACTGCCCGAGGACACTATTGTCTCGGCCATCGCCCTGGCCCACAAGGAAATAAAGAAACTGGTAGAACTACAGGTTGAGCTCCAGAAGCAGGTCAAGCCGGTCAAGATGGTCATCGCGGAGAAAAATGACGACGGCATATATAATGAACTAAAGAAATCGGTTTACAAGGAAGTCCAGTCCAAAATCCAGACCAAGGTCAAGTCCGAACGCAAAGAGGCGCTCAATAAGATAAAGGAAGCGGTTATCAAGGATAAGACCGCGAAACTGACCGACAAGGACGCTATCGCCGCGGTGACCAAGTCCATCGGCGCGGCTATGAATACGCTGGAAGGCGAGGCCCTGCGGGCGTTGGTGCTCAGTAATAAGCGCATTGACGGCCGGTCATTGAAGGAAATCCGGCCGATTTCCGGGATGGTCGGTTTCCTGCCGCGCAACCACGGCTCGGCCCTGTTTATGAGGGGCGAGACCCAGGCCCTGGTCTCGGCCACGCTCGGCTCGTCAATGGACGAACAGCGCATTGACGGCCTGGCCGAGGAATACACCAAGCACTTTATGCTCCACTATAATTTCCCGCCGTTTTCGGTGGGCGAAATCAAACGCCTGGGCGGCCCGGGCCGCCGGGAAATCGGGCACGGCTATCTGGCTGAACGCGGCATAGAAGCCGTCCTGCCGCCCAAGGATGATTTCCCTTACACCATTCGCATCGTCTCGGATATCCTCCAGTCCAACGGTTCGTCATCTATGGCCACGGTCTGCGGCGGCATCCTGGCCTTGATGGATGCCGGCGTGCCGGTTAAAAAACCCGTGTCCGGTATTGCCATGGGCCTGGTCAAGGAAGGCAATGAGGTGAGGATACTTTCCGACATCCTGGGCGCCGAGGACCACCTGGGCGATATGGACTTCAAGGTGGTCGGCACAGCCGAAGGCATCACAGCCGTGCAGATGGATATCAAAATCGGCGGCATCTCCGAAGACACCATCCGCCAGGCCCTGGCCCAGGCCAAGGAAGGCCGGGTTCATATCCTGGCCGAGATGAAAAAGATTCTGGCCAGTCCGCGGGCCGAGATTTCGCAGTATGCCCCGCGCTTTGTCAAGGTCCGCATCCCGACCGACAAGATTGGCGCGCTCATCGGTCCGGGCGGCAAGAACATCAAGAAAATCCAGGCCGATACCGGCGCTACTATAGAAATTGAAGAAGACGGCACGGTTATGATTTACGCGGCCGATGCCGAAGCCACTGAAAAGACCAAGAAGATGGTAGAGGAATGCACGGCCACGCCGGAAATCGGCAAGACCTACAAAGGCACGGTCACCGGCATCAAGGACTTCGGCGCATTTGTTGAGATTATGCCCGGCACCGAAGGAATGGTCCATATCTCCGAACTCTCGGATGGCTTTGTCGGCCAGGTTACAGACGTGGTCAAGATGGGCGACAGCATAGAAGTCAAGGTTATTTCCATAGACGACATGGGTAAGGTTAAATTGAGCCGCAAGGCGTTATTGGTTCCAGAAGGAACTTATGTGCCCAATCTGCCCAGTAATTCCGGCAGAGGCGGCGGCGGCAGGGGCCGGCCATTTGACCGCGACCGCAGACCACCCCGGAGATAAGCCACAGATTACACAGATTTATCTGAAATTATCCGTGTCTATCTGCGTTTATCTGTGGTTGCAATTTTATTGACTTTTCCATCCGTTGTTTTTAATATTGTCCCATGCTTACTTCACTCGGACATAAATTCATCAAGGACCTGGCCGCCTACGAGCCCATAGACCAGGTCTTCCAGGTCGTGACCAAACAACAGCGCAAGGCCAGGAACGGCTCTATCTTCTACCGCCTGGAATTGCGCGACAAGACCGGCAAGGTTTCCACCAATATCTGGGACAACATCTCCCAACTGGACGCCGTCTCAGAATATTCCTTTGTCCGCGTCAAGGGCCAGGTGGATTTATACCAGGGCGAACTGCAGATTAAGACCTCGTCACTTACGCCGGCCGCGGATAAGGAGATTAATCCGGATTTCTTTGCTATTCACACCGCGCTGGATTTAGAAGCGCTCTATAATCGGCTGACCAGCGTCTTGGCCCGCGTCAAGGACCCGCATCTGGTCAAACTATTAGAGGCATTCGTCAAAGACGAGGATTTTATAGAGCGGTTCAAGAAGTCGCCGGCCGCGGTGGAAAAGCACCAGCCCTATACCGGCGGACTGATGGAGCACACGCTTAATGTGGCCAATCTGGCGCTGGGCGCCGGCGAGCAATACCCTACGCTTAATATGGATTTCCTCCTGACAGGCATATTCCTGCACGACATCGGCAAGATAAAGGAATACGAAACCAAGGTTACACCGCAGATTACGGATGAAGGCCGGCTGGTCGGCCACACGATTTTTGGCATCCTGATGCTGGAGGAAAAGATTGCGAAAATCAAGGGCTTCCCACCTGAATACAAGACATTATTGGAACACCTCATCGCCAGCCATCACGGCCAATTGGAATACGGCGCGCCGGTCCTGCCCATGACGCCTGAGGCCATCGTCCTGCACTATCTGGACAACCTGGACGCGCGCTTGGGCGAATACCAATTGTTGCTCCAGAACGCACCCAAGAACTCCAACTGGACCGAATGGTCCAAGGGCCTGGAGCGGAAGTTCTATATACCCGTAACCACTGATAACCGCGACAAATCTTAGTAACCACAGATAGATTCGCTACGTTCCCGCCAAAGGCGAGGCTCGCCCGGCTGGGCGGCACTACAAGTTTACACAGATAAACACAAATTTTCGTCTGAAATATAATCAGTGAAATGTGTGGTTGGATTTTAGTTGACATTCTGGACTATACTTATTAGGTTATAAAGATAATGAGGTCAAACTATGCATAATAAACGTCCGGAAAACAACCTGCATCTTAAAGAAACCGGAATGCCTGAGGAAACACTGGACTGGTACAGGATGTCTCCGGTTGAACGTTTTAAGGAATCGCAGAAACTATGGGAGGTCTTTGTACTCCTCGGAGGAAACTATGAACCAGAGCCCGATACCCAAAGTCCTTTCCATCCTTTTACAGCATAAGGTAAAGGCGTTGTTAATCGGCGGCCAGGCCTGTATTCTTTATGGCGCCGCGGAATTCAGCCGTGATATTGACCTGGCCGTTATGGTCTCTCCTGAAAATCTTGAACACCTCAAGACCGCGCTTCATAAACTTAAAGCGCAGAGAATTTTCGTCCCGGACCTTTCCGAAGAGGCATTATTAAAAGGCCACGCCTGCCATTTTCGCTGCCGGCGGGATGACGTCAAAAACCTGAGAATTGACGTTATCAGCGTGATGCGCAGGGTGGATTCATTCCCAGATTTATGGAAACGGCGCAGGGAAATTGACTTGCCCGGCGCCGGAAAGATTGCCGTGATAAGTTTACCGGACCTGGTCAGGGCGAAAAAGACCCAACGCGACAAGGACTGGCCGATGGTCAGGCGTTTGATTGAGGCGGATATTTACCGCGCGCCAGCTCATCCGTCAGATGGAAGAATATCGTTCTGGCTGGCTGAATGCCGGACCCCGGAATTGCTAATCTCGCTTTGCGCACAGTATCCTGGCGCCGCCTCCGAGACGGCCCAAAGGCGTCCCCTTATAAAATCCGCTATAGGCGGCAATAATGAAAAAGTCCGGCGCCTTTTAGTTGAGGAAGAAGAAAAGGAAAGAGAGGCGGACCGCGGGTATTGGTCTGTGCTAAAGGCGGAACTTGAAACCTGGCGCCATCAGAAGAATAAGTAATCGTAGCAATAGTCCTTCGCAGAGAACGGGAGTACCTACTGGAACGGACCGAACACCGAAGGAGCGAAACGAAATGGGGATTTGGCTTGCACTGAGCAAAACGAAGTGTAGGATAAAGATTAATTAGTTTGTGTCCCTGAAATTACGATAGGCGATATTGTAGATACCGGGATGTCATATACTAGATACTGAGTTGTGAGGAATTATACGACGCTCTGTAATATATTAGATACAGACAGGTGAGATATTAGATGCCGAGTTGTCATATACTAGACGCCGAGATATAATACGGTAGACGCATAGTCGTAAGTTACTTTTCTCAATTATGCCTGTTTTTCGGTCTTTTATCTACCAAATCTGCGTAATCCCGATGGGGCGGGACTCCGCTGTCGCTGCGTCTGCGTCAATCTGTGTTTATGTATTCTCTTTTAACCTGTTGATGATTTCCTTTATGGTTTCCTCGGACTTTTCCACTGGCACCTGGCAGGTACCGGCGCCGGTATGGCCGCCGCCGCCGTATTCACTCAACATCCGGCCGATATTTACATTGCAGGTGCGGTTGAAGATGCTGTGGCCGCAGGCAATGACCACGTTCTGTTTGGCCTTGCCCCAGAAGACCCGGACCTCGGCATTGGCTGTCGGGAACATGGTATAGACCAGGAAGCGGTTGCCGGTCGGGACATTGTTCAGGTGGCGCAGGTCGGTCAGGACAACTGTGCCGTCCTGTTTGGCGTGCTCCTTCAATATCTTGGTGAACTCGGCCTGTTCGGCTCGGAGTTTGTCTATCCGCTTCTTGACCTCGCGGTGCTCCAGGACCTTGTCCAGCGGCACCTCCTTGACGTATTCCACCAGCCAGCGAAAGTATTTCTGGAATTCCGGGCCCAGGCCTGAGCGCGGGTCTAATGTATAACCCAGCAGGACCCAGCCCTTGGGGTCAACCACGTCTTCGGTGGTCAGATTGGCGCTGTCAAAGCGGTCTATATCAAGGAGCATATCCTTATAGACATCGAGTTTTGCCGCCCCCTCCGGGGGCGAGCCTCGCCCATCTGGGCGGGGTGAGCGGTAATAGTTGTAGACCACCCGGGCCGCGCTGGGCGCGACCGCGTAGGCGCCCTTGAATCCCTTGATATCCTTGAGTTTCTTCTCTTCGGAGATATGATGGTCGAACCACAGGCCGCAGCCCTTGACATAGGGCAGGTTGACCAGGATATCCTCTGCGGTCGCCTCAAACCGGCCGTCCTGCGCGTCCTTGGGATGCACGAACTTTATCTCCCGGACCTGTTCCATGGTGGTGACCAGGACCGAACAGGCAAAACCGTCCAGGTCCCCGCGTGTAAATATGCGCATAATAAATCCTTTCTTAGAGCCAGTTAGAACGCAGTGAGTTACTGGCTCTTAGACCCGCCTCTGGCGGGTAATACCTTTAACAACAGGATTTAACTGAAAATCAGTATAATCCGGCGAATCCGTTGCATTATTCCCTTTCCTTTATGTAGTTAAATCAGTAATGCTCCTGAAAACAGTGAGTCATCTGGAAACTTCCTACTGTGTCGGCACCGTCATCGATAATAATCCATTTATCACCATCCTTACGACATTTTATGCTGTAAAAACTACCGCTGTATCGGTCTTTATGTATGTACAGTTGATATTTAATTAACTTGTAGTCAGATGAGACGTGTATTTCAGACCTGGCTTTTACGCCTTTTTGCCTATCTTCCTGACGAATGATTTTATTTGCACGATCCAGCAATAGCTGTTCCAGGTTTTTCACATCCTGTATATTCATACCAGTAACAAATTTGCTTATACTGATTTTACCTGGAATAACAAAAGGTGTAATGGGGTTACTATTATTAGTTAGGGTTATTGGTGGGGCGGATTCATCATTGGTTGAGAAATCTAGTTCATTGGTTGTAGGTACAACACAAGTTGTAACAAGTAGGATTTCCCTAGGCCGGTATTCTGAATCATAAGTTAGAAAGTAAATGGAGCCCACGGCGCCAATTATAGCGCAAGCGATGCCGATGATAATTAACAGTGTCTTGGACATAGTTTTATCATTTGATTATTCGCTCAAGGCGCGTTTACATATTATGCCATGCCCTTTTCTGGGCGGATATATGTTCGTGTGACTCGTAATAACTCGGACTGTTTTCTGGATTGGGCCGGAATCGCCATATTTTTGCTTTCTTAATAATTCCATCGCGGAGATGCGTTCGGACGGTGATTTGCTGAGCCAGTAAGCGAGATTCTTCTTTACCACCTTTTTTATCATAGAATTATTATAGCAGTTTAGAATGAGGATGTCAAAGGAAATTATAATATTAGCCACCAAGGCACAAAGAGTGGGCTTTTCCTCTTGGTGTCTTCGTGCCTTCGTGGCAGAAGTTGCGGAGTTTTCTTGCTATTAATGATTCTGTTTTATAGAATGGTCAAAACCGAAACCATATCACTTTTATAGAAGGATAGAGATATGTTAAATGAAAGGTTTATTTTCCTCATCGGCATCGGCGTTATCATTGCCTTGAGTAGCACAGGTTGTGTGCAGATAAATGAAGCCAGAGCGTCCAGGGCCAACGTGATTAATGATGGAAGCGTTATCAGTCAGATGCTCAGAAGCGGGGGGCTGAGCAAAGCAACGGCTCGTCTGAGCCGTTCAACTCTGGAGCGCCTGATTTCCCAGCAGAAGATAGTCCAGCCCCATTTCCTGCGCTACTGGGAGAATCCCTATGAATTTCCTAAATTCGTTTCTGACCTTGCCCGGGGACAGGAAAAGAATATCACCGACAGTACCAAGGGTATGTTTGAGCAGTTCGGGATTTCCCAGATTCGCACTGGTCAGCGGGCGTCCTACCGATATGAGTTTGTGCCGGCGCTGGAGCCCAAGAAGGAGATGCCGATTCAAAACGCCCTGATGGAACTGGCTAAAGTATGCCTGCCTGCGAAGGAAGGTAGGACAATCGTTAACGATACTGATAAGGTTGCTATGGAGAAGGTTCTGAGAGATGTTCCGGCGGAATTGCAGGTCTATATTGCCAAACTCATCCTGGGCGCAGGAGAGGCCAAATACTTTCGCGACCGCGCCCTGAGGAACTATCCCAAGGAGCGGCGCCAGCACGCCTTTGACTGCGCGGTCAGTAATTTCACCGTGGAGGATGAGACCGCGGAAGAAGAGATGGCTGATATGAGCGTGGTCAACTGGGACCTGGGCCAGATGCTGGATTATGGCGACCTCTATGCCGGCGCCGGGATTAACCTGAAAGTCATTTGCGAACTTGAGAAGTTCCTGGCCAAGCCGGAAACGGAAATAAAGACAGAGGACGCGGCAACGCCGACCGTGATAGCCGTTAATATCACAAACCTTGCCTTTGAGATAGAGACCCTTCTGGGCAAGATTGCCTTTAACAGCAAAATTGAGGACAATATCTACCAGTGTGAGGACTATCTGGCGATTATTGACATCCACGGCAACGATACCTACAAGGGACCGGCTGCGGCATCTTATAAATTGGAACACCCGATTTCCACCATCATTGACTGGTCTGGTAACGACACCTATACGGCCGATGAGAAGACGCCTTGTGCCCAAGGGGCGGGAATTCTGGGTTATGGATTTCTGGTGGATAACGGAGGAGATGACACCTTTACGGCCGTGAATAACGCCCAGGGGATGTGTTATTTCGGGGTGGGCATACTCTGGGACCGGAGCGGAGATGATTCTTTCAAGGCGCACACCTCAGCCCAGGGCTCGGCCTCGTTCGGCGTGGCAAATTTAGTCAAGTTTGACGGTAATGATTCCTACTATGCCTATTACACCAGCCAGGGGTTTGGATTCGTGGGCAGCTACGGCTGTCTGATAGATACCGCAGGCAATGACAGGTATGTGGCAGAGCCGTATGATTTAGTGCATCAGGCCAAGTGGGGTCATGATAATCTGCGCAATTACTCGTTCTGCCAGGGCGCAGGGTGGGGCCAGCGTGGAGATATCTTCGGCGGACATTCTATGGGGGGCGGCACCGGCATACTTCAGGACCTTGCAGGAGATGACCATTACGAGTGCAGGGTTTATGGTCAGGCAACCGGCTACTGGTACGGCACTGGTATCCTGTATGATAAATCCGGCAATGACAGATACGAGGGCTCGTTCTTTGTCCAGTCCGGCACAGCCCATATGGGCCTGACGATGTTGTGGGATGAGGCCGGCAACGACAAATATCACGTCTGGCGCGGGATTTCCCAGGCCGGCGCACACGACTATTCGGTTTCCATATTAATGGACAAAGGCGGGGACAATAATTTCTCCGGCTGGGGCTGGAAGGACAAGGAAGGCAGCCAGACCCTGACTGATACCGGTGTCAAGGGCGCTGAAGGAGGGACATTAGTCGGCTCGGCTATCAATAATTCCATTGCCATATTTGTTTCACTGGGAGGGAATGACACTTATGAATACTTCACCAAGGACAGTTTCGGCTGGTCGTTCCAGAACTCCGGGCCTGATTCCTGGCGGTATGATGATTTCAATATCGGGCTGTTTATTGATATCGGTGGCAACGACACCTATAACACTCCGATAGAAGCCGGCGCACCGCCGGACTGGGGCATCTCCGGGAACGATTCATCCTGGAGCCGGCTGACCCGGACACCGGGTAACCCGAACCGGATATTCAGTATGGGATTTGATGCTGCCCAGGGCAGGTTACCTGAAATAGAATAGGGTGCCGGGGCTATGCCTCTGTTTTCCGACAGCGGACATAAATCGTCCTGACAATGTCAGTATCCAGGGCAATGTCGGTCTCGCCAACCCGGACCACGTAAGAAGGCGTTATCTGGTGGAGATGGAGCGTAGCGCCCGGCACGATGCCAAAGGCCGTGAGTTGGTCCAGGCGCTGGTGCTGTTTGGTCACCACATAGGCAATCCGCGCCTCAGAGCCGATTTTAAGTTCGCTCAGCGGCACCACGATGGGCGATACCTCTTTCAGCGCCTTTTTACAGCACGCGCCGGCTGGAATCGGCCGTCCGTGCGGACATTCCCGGGGATGACCCAGAAGGGTGCAGATGGAATCCACCACCTCGTCATTGAGAAAATGCTCAAAGGTGCAGGCGTGCTTCTCCATATTCTGGGGTTTTATGTCCAGGACGTCGGTAAAGAGCCGCTCGCTCAAGCGGTGGGCTCGAATCAGTCGGCGCGCGTCTTTCTCGCCCTCTGGCGTCAACGACACCTGCCTGCCGGATTCCTTGAGATATCCTTCTTTTATCAACTCATCCAACAACCCGGGCGAAATCCTGTCATCGGCGCTCTTCTCCACGTCTTCCCTGGTGAAACTGCCTTTCTCTTTGCCCACCCAGGCCAGTTCCAGAATCTCTTCTTTACGCTTTTTCATAGATTAATCTCCATTGCCACAAAGGCATTAAAGGAAAACACGACTCGCACGAATACGGCGAATAAAACAAGTGAATTTCTTATTCGTGAGATTCGGTCCATTCGTATTATTCGTGTTTAATTCTTCGTGCCTTAGTGTCTTCGTGACTGAATCAAAGTCCTCCAATTAAATTAAGTGTCATATTGACCAAACTCCCCACCAGTATTGCCAGCGGGAAGATAAATGCCACGATGAGCAGGGCCACCTTCCAGCCCCGTTCCTTGACCATCATCAGGAACTGGGCAAAGCAGGGTACGAATAGTGTAATTGTGATGAGTGAAACCACTATCTGCTGGGGGTTGAGCAGTCCCTTTTGGGCCAGGTCATACAGCCCGGCCGCACCGTAATCGCGCCGGAAGAATCCGATGAGAAACGCGGCCGTAACGTCCTTGGGCAGGCCCATCAGCCCTGTTACCACCGGCGTAAATAGTTTCTCAATATACGCCAGTACGCCGGTCTGGTCCAGCCCAAACAGGACCGCGGTGCCCAGGATGAATATCGGAATGACCTCCTTGAGATACCATTTCACCCGGGCGAATGTTTTGGACAGGATATTCCCGATTTCGGGCATCCTCATCGGCGGGATCTCCATCATAAAGTCGGAGCAGACCCCGCTGATTACTTTATTGGCAAAATACGCCACGATAAACATTATGACGAGCAGACATCCGAGCCACCATAATACGGCATACAAAGAAACGCCTGATAATAATCCCATAATCACGCCTAACTGTGCCGAGCAGGGCACGCCCAGGGCCAGCAGGAGCGTGGTGAGAATTCGTTCCTTATTGGTGGGCAGAATTCTGGTCACCATTGTTGCCATCGTATCGCATCCTAATCCCAAGACCAGAGGCAGGACGGCCTTGCCGTTTAAGCCGACCAGACGGAAGAGACGATTGACTATCACTGCTAAACGGGGCAGATAACCGGAGTCCTCCATAATGCCGAAGGCCAGGAAGAATGTCGCCACAATCGGCAGGATGATGGCTAATCCATAGGATAGGGCCATGGTAATCAGGCCGTATTGGCCGGTAAAGAAGTCCCTGAGCCATGCGATTGGAATAAATCGCTCGGCCAGTTGGGAGGCAAAGGGATTGATGTATTGCCCGAAAACCGTATTCTCAATGAATCCGACCAGGGTTCCGGCGCCCAAGACGCCCACGAATTCGTAGAGCAGGAAAAGGATTATCAGGAGTATCGGAATGCCCCAGAATGGATGCATTGTTATCCGGCCGATAAAGTCGCTTAGCGAAGTCCTGCGCCCGTCTTCATAGGCCTGGACATTATTGACAATCTCCTGCGCCTTGCTTAACCGGCTCTGGTTGATGATGTAACTCAGCGGCTGGGCGAAGGATTGCCTCACCTTCTCGCGGACAGAATGTATCTTGCCGATTTCACATAGGCCGAGGGCGGTAACTCTCTCCAGGTCGCATCCCCTTGACTGCGATAAATCGTTGGTTAAGAGCATCAGGGCCTGAAATCTCAACGTGGTTTCTGGTGAATGACGGCTGTCAAAAACGCCCTGCAACAACACGCTTAACTCCCTGATGGCACCCTCAATCCTCGGCTCATAAGACAGATGGCTTGTTATTCTGTTTTGTTGTGTATCTGGTTTGTGGAAAAGCGCATCTTTGATGGTTCTTGTCAGTGTGCCGATACCCTGGCGCTGGATTGCAACGGTCCGGATTACCGGCACGCCCAGAACCCGGCTCAATTGGCCGGTATCTGTCTTAATACCCAAACTCCTCGCCTCATCGCTCATATTGAGGACCAGACAGTAGGGGATTCCGGTCTCGGCCAGTTGGATACTCAGGAACAATGCCCTGAGAAGGTTCTTGGCGTCCGCCACCTGGACAATGTAATTTATATTCTCATTGGCGATGATATCCCTGGTTACCTTTTCATCCTCGGAATTGGGAATCAAGCCGTTGATGCCGGGCGTATCAATAATCACTGTATCGGACTTGCTGAACAACGTCTGGCCGCGGGCGACCTCCACGGTCGTTCCCGGGTAGTTGGAGACGGCGACATATTGTCCGGTCAGCAAGCCGAAGATGACGCTCTTGCCCACGTTGGGATTGCCGACCAGGGCTATTTTGTGCCTGCCGCTCAGATTGAGTTCGGTTTTGACGCTCATATTTACTATTTCGTATATTTCCGTATTTGGCCGGCCAGGAAACCTGTTATATCATCCTCTCCAAACGGCCAGGCATAGACGATTGGAATATACGGATATTTCTCTTTAGCCCGCTTGATTATCTCCGGAATATCCTCAGCCGCGTGCCGGCCGCCTGAGGTCAGCATCGGCGTAATAACAATTATCCTGCCGGCGCCCTCCGTTGCCGCCCGGTCAATCGCCTGGTCTATGTCTGGCGCGCAGAACTCGTTGAATCCGGCAATCACCTCGCAGCCCAGTTCGCGGCTTAACCCCTGAGCCATCCGCTCGGAGGCGAAATAAAAAGGGTCGTTCTGTGGCGTCCTCGGCCATGCCCGTATCTTGGCGTCCAACTTCGCGTGTTGTTGTTCACGCGCCGAATCCTTGCCATCGGGTTGCCCTTCCAGCCGCTCGTGGAGCGATACCAGTTCCTCCAGTTCTTCACGTGGGAAGCCGGCCGGCGGCGCGCCGTGCATCGCCAGAATAACCGTCTGCTTTATATTCCTTTTGCACCTATCGCTCAAGATAGACGCTTCATTTCTCTCCGTAACATTGCAATTCGTTAACATTATCAAGATGGATGTCGTCAGACATATTTGCTTAAACATTGTAGTGCTTCCCCCAAAGGTATTCCGAAGTCCGATTAAGGACGAAGGATACCCCGTACCTGACTTCCGGTTAACCGGTGGGTCCGGCTATCGTTTATTACTACCCCGTTTGAACGGTAGCGTTTGTTTTATTCTGGAACCGTTTCTTCTCCCTCCTTTCTATCTGGACGACCCTTGAATCGTACAGGGTTATGACTATCTCGCCGTATTTTACCTGTCTCAAGTATTTGGTTATTTCATCCATAACGTCCGGGGCAATGTCTTTTATTTCATTCATATCTTAACATTCATTAGGCGGGCATATCAGCCCCCTTTGATAGTGCGGCATTTATGGCAATAGCCGCGGATATCCATATGATGGTCTACCGGTTTGAATCTATAGCGCCGGCAGATGACATCCTGCAACTTCTCAATCTGTTCATCCTTGAACTCATAGGTCTTGCCGCACTTGATACAAACCATGTGGTCGTGATGGGTATGGCCAGCAATATGTTCATATTTGACAAAGTCGCCCTGTTGGTGCGGCGCCTCCTTGATTGCCTTGTTTTCCACCAGCAGGGGCAGGGTCCGGTAAATGGTCGCCCTGGAAACGCGGATCCCTTTATGGCGGAGCCGTCCGAATAAATCCTCCACGTCAAAGTGGGTATGAATGGACATAACCTCCTTCAGAATCGCCTGCCTTTCGGCGGTGAACTTCTTCCCGGACCTGCGCAGGGATTTTCTGATTCTGTATTCTATGGCGTCCATCAGCCGTTCTCCTAATTGCGATTTATTCTCAATTGCAATTATATTAAAAACAGACGATGGTGTCAAGGGTTTACGGAATATTTTTTATATTTATTCCGGATTTTAATTAGAATGCTTTTTATTGACTGCGTTATTCTTTCTATGTAGCATACGTATCTTGATTAAGCGGAATTGAGAGGGATATGAGTCACTCCAGCAGTCCGGAAAAGAAGACAGGTGCTGTATTAGTGGTCGGCGGCGGGATTGCCGGGATGCAGTCCGCGCTGGACTGCGCCAATGCCGGATTCAAGGTCTATCTGGCCGAGGAGTCCCCGGCCATCGGCGGCCGGATGGCCCAACTGGATAAGACATTCCCAACCAATGATTGCGCTATGTGCACCATCTCGCCGCGCCTGGTTGAGGTGGAAAAGCATCCCAATATAGAAATCATTACCTGCGCCCAGGTCCAGGCCGTAGAAGGCCAGCCCGGTAATTTCATTGCCAAGGTTCTGCAACAGCCGCGTTATGTGGATATGCAGAAATGCAATGCCTGTGGCGACTGCGCCGCGGTCTGCCCGGTGCGCCTGCCCAATCCCTTTGACGAGGAACTGGGCCAGATGACTGCCATCCACAAGCACTACCCCCAGGCCATCCCTAATAAATATGTGGTGAGTAAAGAGGGCACCAGCCCCTGCCGGATTGGCTGTCCGGCCGGGGTTAATGCCCATGCCTATGTTTCGCTTCTTTCCCAGAAGAAATATTCTGAAGCCCTGGAGGTCATACGCCGCGTCCTGCCCTTTGCCGGAATCTGCGGCCGGCTCTGCCATCATCCCTGCGAGACCGAATGCAACCGCCAGGAGGTGGATGAATCCGTCTCCATCAGATACCTCAAGCGGGTGATTGCGGACAAGGTCAAGGAAAATGGTGAGGCGCCGGTTCAGCCGCTCCCGATTACCCAGAAAGAGAAAATAGCGGTGATTGGTTCTGGACCAGCCGGACTAACCTGCGCCCAGCGTCTGAAAGAAAAGGGTTTTGCCGTGACCATCTTTGAGGCGTCAGACAAGCCGGGCGGGATGCTCACATCCTGCATCCCGGATTACCGCGTGCCCAAGGAGATTGCGGACTATGAAATCAACCGCATCCTGGCTACCGGCATAGAACTGAAACTTAATACCAAAATCGGCAAAGATATTTCTTTGGCAAAGATTCGTGAAGAATATAACGCTGTATTTGTTTCCATCGGCTATCAGGAGCCGTCCAAGATACCGTTAGAAGGCAGTGAAACGTCGGGCGTCATATATGGTGTCCCATTCTTAAGACAGGCCAAAACCGGCCAACTGGCAGACCGACTGACCGGCCAACGGGTTGTGGTTATCGGCGGCGGTAACGTGGCGATGGACTGCGCCAAGACCGCCCTGCGCCTCGGCGCCAGAGAAGTCAATGTCGTCTGTCTGGAAACCCGCGACTTAGAACACAAAGACCGAATGCCCGCACACGAGTGGGAGATAGAAGAGGCCGAGGAAGAGGGCATCAGGATGAATTGTCTCTTAGGCCCGGCAAAGGTGCTCGTGAAAGACGGCAAAGTGGCTGGTTTAACTACCATGGTCTGCGAATCGGTTTATGATTTCTCATCAGGCGTAAAGAGGTTCGCGCCGAAGTTCACCAGCAAACCCGGCCCGACCCTGCAGGCAGATACCATTATCATTGCCACGGGCCAGCGCACCGACCTCGTTGGCTTTGAGGAACTGGACAAAGGCCCGGCCAATTCCCTTAAAGCCGACCCGGTAACACTTGAAACCAATATTAAAGGCGTGTTTGCCGGCGGTGATGTGGCGCGCGGTCCGGCCTCGGTCATAGAAGCCGTGGCGCACGGCAACGAGGCCGCAATTTCCATTGAACGCTACTTAGAAGGCCGGGATATCAAAGAAGGCAGAGGCGAGAAAAAGATTGGCGTGGAACTGCCCCAGAGCCGAATAGAAAAAGAGGTCAAGAAACAACGGCTGATTATTCCCAAGGAGCCGGCTGATGAGCGCAAGAAATTATTTATAGAAGTGGAAAAGATGGTGGATGAGGCAAAGGCCGTGGCCGAGGCCGAACGTTGCCTGTCCTGCGCCCTGTGCTGTGAATGTCTGCAGTGCGTGGCGGCCTGCCAGCCCAAGGCCATATTCCACGATATGAAGCCGGAGACAAAGGAACTGCCAATCGGCGCGGTAATCTTGGCTACGGGCGGCGATATGTTCAACGCCAAACTCAAGGGCGAATACGGATTCGGCCGCCTGCCCAATGTGGTTACCTCCATCCAGTATGAGCGCCTGCTCTCGGCTTCCGGTCCCTGCTCCGGGCAGGTCTTAAGGCCGTCCGATAAGAAGCATCCGCACAAGATTGCCTGGATTCAATGCGTGGGTTCGCGCGACCACGCCATTGGTAACGACTACTGCTCGGCCGTCTGCTGTATGTATGCCACCAAACAGGCCATCATCACCAAGGAGCACGAGTCCGATGTTGATGTGTCTATATTCTATAACGACCTGCGCTCGTTCGGCAAGGGTTATGAATATTACACCACTTCGGCCCGGCAAAAGGGCATCAAATATATCAAGAGCATTATCTCTTCAGTTAAAGAAATACCGGGAATAAAGAGTTTGCGGATTACTTATTCAGATGAAGCAACCAACACCATAAAAGAAGAAGAGGTTGATTTGCTGGTGCTATCAATCGGATTCGTGCCGTCCGAGACCGGTAGGCAGTTGTGCAAGAATCTTGGGCTAACACTAAATCAGTTTGGATTCAGTCCGGAAGAAGAGTTCGGTTTTGGTGCGACCAACAAGCCGGGCATCTATGCGGCCGGTGTGTTTATCGGTCCGATGGATATCCCGGAATCGGTGATGGGCGCCAGCGGCGCCTCGGCCCTAGCCGGTGAATTGCTCTCGTCAGCCCGCCATACCCTGGTCCGGCAGAAGACCTATCCGCCAGAACGCGATATCAAGGGCGAAGAGCCGAGAATCGGCGTATTCGTCTGCCGTTGCGGCACTAATATCGCCCGGGTGGTGGATGTCCAGTCATTGGTGGACTTTGCCAAGACATTACCCAATGTGACGTTTGCCGAGGAGAATCTCTATACCTGTTCCACCGATACCCAGCAGCATATCATCCAGATGATTCAGGAACATAAACTCAACCGGGTGATTGTCTCGTCCTGCACCCCGCGCACGCACGAGCCGCTCTTCCAGGAGATGATGTGCGATGCCGGTCTGAATAAATATCTTTTTGAGATGGCCAATATCCGCGACCAGTGTTCGTGGGTGCATATGGATTTGCCGCTTGAGGCGACCGAAAAAGCCAAAGACCTGGTTAAAATGGCCGTGGGCCGGGCCCGGTATCTGGAGCCCTTGAAGGAACAGACCTTTGAGGTCGTGCCAAATGCCCTGGTCATCGGCGGCGGACTATCCGGCATTACCTCGGCCCTATCCCTGGCCCGGCAGGGATTCCTGACTTATCTGGTAGAAAAGACCGACCGCCTGGGCGGTAATCTCTGGAATATCACCCAGACCGCAAACGGACAGGACCCCAAGGAATATCTCAAACAATTGCTGCAGGAGGTGGAAAGCGAACCGCTTCTCAAGGTTTACAAGAACGCCCAATTGGTTAAGATAGACGGTTCCATCGGCAACTATAAATCAGAGATTCAATACGGCGGCAAGACCGAGGAGATTCAGCACGGCGTGGTGGTCGTGGCTATCGGCGGCGTTGAGGCCAAGCCGGCTTCATATCTGTATGGCCAGAATAAGAATATAATTACTCAGTTACAACTGGAGCAAAAATTATCTGATGGCGCTCAACGCTCTACGCTTAACGCTCAACGCTCCGTCGTAATGATTCAGTGCGTGGAATGCCGCGATGCCGAGCATCCGTATTGTTCCCGTATCTGCTGCACCCAAGCCATCAAGAACGCCCTGCGCCTGAAGAAAGTGAATCCGAATATTAACGTGTATATTTTATACCGCGACATAATGACCTACGGGATGTGGGAATTATATTATAGGCAGGCGCGCGAGGCCGGGGTCATATTTATCAGATACGATGCGGAACATAAGCCACAGATTACACAGATTAAAGACGGGAAATTGTCAATACAAGTATACGATGGCTTAATTCAGAAAGATATAACAATTCCCGCAGATTTGGTGGTTTTATCAATGCCGGTGCGGCCCCAGCCGGACGCCCAGGTGCTGGGCACGGCGCTCAAGG
Organism: Planctomycetota bacterium; assembly: GCA_040753835.1. Lineage (GTDB taxonomy): Bacteria > Planctomycetota > MHYJ01 > JACQXL01 > JACQXL01 > JACRIK01. The sequence continues at coordinate 539 of JBFMDM010000023.1, read as the reverse complement.
TTCCGCTCAATACCGAGGGGTTCTTCCTTGAGGCGCACCTGAAACTCAGGCCTCTGGACTTTGCCAATGAAGGGATGTTCCTGGCCGGTCTGGCCCATTTCCCGAAGCATATAAACGAATCCATCGCACAGGCAAAAGGTGTGGCGGCCCGGGCCGCCACGGTCCTGTCCAAGAAACAGATGACCATCAGCGGCATCATTGCCCAGGTCAATCCTGATGAATGCATTGCCTGCCTGACCTGTGTGCGCGAATGCCCGTTCAATGTGCCAAAGATTATCAAGAACGCCAAGATGAAGGACGGCGTGATAACCGATTCAGGTGTGGCTTATATTGAACCATCGCTTTGCCACGGTTGTGGCGTCTGCGTCTCGGCCTGCCCGCGTAAGGCGATTAACCTGGCACACTATAAGGACAATCAGATAGTGGCCAAGTGTGAGGTGTATGAATAACTATTAGGATATCATAAAGTGTGACCTCAAATGTAAGTGACAAGGGATAAAATAATGTCCAAACTTGCTTGTAGTAAGTCCTTCGGTGCT
>JBFMDM010000022.1:11240-22623 GCA_040753835.1 Planctomycetota bacterium | reverse complement strand
ACGTACTACTATAAAGACGACAAGAACCGCTATGTTAATGTTATGGTACGTAAGTCAGACGGCAGTGTAGCAGGTTGGGAATGGTTTGAGAACGTTGCGCCGGGACAGGAAATCGGCCCGCCCAAATAAAGCCGATGATTCTGCCCAGGACGATTAGGGGATAGTTGTAACAGCAGACGAAGCGACAGCGGAGTCCCGCCCCAGCGGGCGCGAAGCGACAGCGGAGTCCCGCCCCAGCGGGCACGAAGCGACAGCCCCCACCGTAGGCGGGGATAAACTCCGTCCCGCCCTAGCGGGATACAAACGGATAATATACGAGTTTGTCTTGACTTATCTGATTTTAATTGAGATATTAATCTTAATGAGGAGTTACCGATGATTAAAGTTAACCATCTGCCTAACACATTTCGGACCAGAGCCATAAGAGAAAGAATAGAAAAGGTTTGCCGGCAGAATGATGTGGTTTTTATGGCGCTGTTTGGTTCATTTGCTCGTGGTCAACAGACCCCAAAAAGCGACATTGACATCCTGATAAGATTTGATTCCTCACGGGAAAAGAGTTTGCTGGATTTAATTCACACCGAGAATGAAATGCGCAAGGTCTTTAAGAGAAAAGTGGATTTATTGAGCCAGGAAAGCATCAGTCCTTATCTGAGAAATGAAATATTAAGGTCAATGAAGGTTGTCTATGAAAAAAGATAATCTCTATTTACGGCATATCATTGAGGCCTGCGAAAATATCGGCGCTTTTATGAGTGACATCAAAAAGAAGCATTTATGAAAGACAAACTTGTCCAGAGCGCGGTGATAAGACAGTTGGAAATAATCGGCGAAGCCGTTAAGAATCTATCATCAGACCTGAAAAAGGCGCATAATAACATCAGGTGGAAAGATATTGCCGGCTTACGGGACAAACTAATTCACGGATATTTTGGGGTTGACATCTCATTGGTCTGGACGATATGCACTAAAGATATTCCGGAACTCAAGAAGAAACTTTCTGTAATTCCATTCGCCTGAAAGGATGGATAGATGTTGCCTTTGCCAACGCCTGTTACCAGAATCCCAGGAGCATCCCCGCCCGTCCGTAGCTTTAGCGCAGGCGGGTGTCCTCAACACCAGATGATTCTGCCGAGGACGATTAGGGGATAGGAACCCGCTACTGCTGGACTGCGAGCAATCTCACCTTGCGGGATGCGGAGCGAACCACAGATTTCACCGATTACACAGATGGGTGCAGATGTCATTCCTGCGGAAGCAGGAATCCAGATATTTGGTTATGTTTATTAAATTTATTTTGTTCATATTTTTTAGTTACGGTATTCTAATGCAAATTTTTAGATTTAGCACTTACCATAAGTATTTCCTAATGATACTACCCTTATTGATGCTATATGCATCTTTAACAGCATATTTATTTTACGTACTGGGATTGAATAATGTATTTATGTGGTATTTAGTGTTATTCGCCGTAATACTTATTGGAAAGTATAAAACGCAAAAAAAGAGTCTAAAGGCAAAGGAGTTTGCCGAGGCATTATTAACCATTATAGAAAATGAGGATCTAAAAGATAAAACCAGAAAAACGCTACAGTTATCCTTAAAAAATACTTTAAAATATTTTATATACAGTTCTTTAATATATTTTATCGTATTTACATTAGTATTTTTATATTTATATAATTCTCGTTAGTTAAATCTCTCAAATCCGGGGACACCCAGCACATAACATTATATGCTGGGCAGGGCAAACCTTAACCCATCCGTCAGAGGCCCGGCCTTAGATTCCGGCTTAATATCACACGTTATGGTTTTGAGAACACGGGTTTTGGCCCTAAGGCCACGGGCCGTCACCTTGAGGTGACGAGTCGCCACGTTATTGTGACAAGTTGCCACCTTATTGTGACGAGCCGTCACCTTATTGTGTCAAGTCGCCACCTTATTGTGACAAGTCGCCACCTTATTGTGACGAGCCGTCACCTTATTGTGTCAAGTCGCCACCTTGAGGTGTCAGACCCCGAGTTCTGGACTTAAAATCAGATGTTTTCGGCTTAAGACCAAGGATTGTGGTCTCAAAGCCAAAGGTCTTGGCCTCAAAGCCAAAGGTCTTGGCATTGAAGCCAAGGGTCTTGGCCTTGAGGCCAAGGGTTGTGGCCTTGAGGCCAAGGGTTGTGGCCTTGAGGCCAAGGGTTGTGGCCTTGAAGCCAAGGGTCTTGGCCTTGAGGCCAAGGGTTGTGGCCTTGAAGCCAAAGGTTGTGGCCTTGAGGCCAAGGGTCTTGGCCTTAAAGCCAAGGGTTCTGGGCTTAAATACAGGTGTATTCGGTTTAAACCGGGCTGTGTTTGGCTCAAGCCGAGCAGTGTTCTGCTCAAGACAGGCAGTATCCGGCTTGAATACAGGTGTATCTGGTTTGAATACCGTAAATTCGGGGGGACGCCTTACTTAATTGGTCGTCTAAATTCCGTTACTATCACGTTAGTAATCAAATCAATCCTCGGCTGGTCGGTGTCCATCAGGATTGAGACCACATCAAACCGGCAGGGCGGTGCGGGCTTGGCCTTTTTCTTGTGCAGGTAATAATTAGCCAGGAGGACCATCCGACGCTGTTTTGTCTTGGTCACGGCCTCCAGAGGCGAGCCGAATTGGTCTGATGAGCGGGTCTTGACCTCAATAAAGCACACCACGCCCTTTTGAAAGGCAATGATATCAATCTCGCCGAAGCGGCATCGGAAATTGCGTTCCACGATGCGATATCCTTGCTTCTTCAGGAACGCCTCGGCCAAGGCCTCACCGGTTAGACCAATATCTTTTGTGGACATAAATAAATGCAACCACAGATTTCACTGATTACGCAGATTAAATCAAGTAAGCAGATTTAGCGGATTAAGCAGATGGCTTATCTGCTACCGGTTCGGTCTTCTTTTCCCTGAATAACAGGTTAACCAGATGCCTGGCGCCGGTAAGAAGATATAATCCAATCACAATGCATATAAGCGTATATAAAACATTTTGCCACGATTCCTTCTCAACCGCCTTTTGATAAGTCGGCGCTAACATAATCTGGTAGGAAAGGGTAGCAATCTCAGTGGCTACCTGATATGCACCAAAGATTCTTAAGGCAATAGTAAAGACCTCTCTCTGCCAGTCACCCGTGTTAAATATCTGGATTTTCTTGTCAGTCCTGATAAGTTTTTCAGATATTCGGTCGCTGAATTTTAGAAGGACATACGCTGTTGCGACTGCCAGGATAAGGGGTATAACACTTGGCACAAACATCGCAAACTTGGTTATCGTAGTTTGTTGAAATGGATCGGACAACATAACTATCCAACTCACGATGGTGCCGATGAAATAGAACGCCTGATAGATGTAATAGAAACCCAATATCTTAAGAGCGATGGACAGTCCGTCTCTGGTAGTAATGGTCATTTAACGCTCCCTTCTGGATTATCGGCTTGTTTCGGCGTTGATTGGTCCCGGTCAAAGAGCAGTTTTACGAGGTGCTTAGCGCCTGTGAGAAAGTATATTCCGAAAAGCGCTGATACTATATTTGTTGCAATCCATCTCGTATCCTGTTTCATGCCGCAGGCAAGCCCGATTAAAAACTCGACTGCAGCAATCAGTGCGAACATCCATATAATTTTCATTATTATGATAAAAATATCCCGGGGAACAATATAACCGGAGATGACCTTGAGTTCCTTGTCCGCCGGAACCAGTTTGCCAGCAATCATATTTGACAAGAGTACAATAGAGAGTCCTATTATGAATACAACGCCGCAAAATATTAAGATCTCGAATACGCCTCTCATACTAAACATGAAGGGGAACCCAATCGCTCCAATAATCGCGGCGCAGATAAACTTCACGCCAATCACTTTGAGAATAATAGAGATGATATCCCTTTTCGTTACCATAATTTACTTGTTGAAGTAGGCGATGGTCTTAAGCAATCCCTGCTCAAATGGCACGATAGTTTTATAGCCGAGATAGCGCTTGGCCAGGGTGATGTCGGCATACGAGTGTTTGATGTCTCCGGTTCTGATGGCTGCGAATATGGGCTTGAGGTTTTTCCCTAATATCTTATTGAGCGATTGGACCAACTGCAGGACTGTTATCGGGTGGCTGGACGCAATGTTGAGCGACAGGCCGTTCACGCCTTTAGCAGTCAGCGCTCCGATAGTGGCCTGGACTACATTATCAATGTAGGTAAAGTCGCGGGATTGCCTGCCGTCTCCAAAGATAGTGGGACGCTTGTTCTTGAGCATCAGGTTGATGAACTTGATAATCACGCCCGCGTATGGTGAAGATGGCTCCTGCCGAGGACCAAAGACATTGAAGTAACGTAGGCAGACGGTCTCAAGATATTTCATCCGGCTAAAGGTCTTGAGATAGGTCTCGCCGATGGCCTTGGTGGCGCCATAAGGCGAAATCGGGGCAGGCGCCAGCGCTTCTTTCTGCGGCAACACTTTGACATCGCCATAGATTGAACTGGACGATGCAAAGACCATCCGTTTGACATTGGCTCTACTGGCCTGATTCAGGATATTGAGCGTGCCGGAGACGTTGACGGCATTAAACTCTTCAGGGTATTTGAGCGATTCCGGAACCGATTTCTTGGCCGCCTCGTGGATGATGTATTTTACGCCTTTGACGGCTCGTTTGACGGTCGGGACGTGTCGGATGTCGCCTTTAATGAGTTCTATCTTGCGGAGATTATGGCGGATATTATCTATCTTGCCGGCTGAGAAGTCATCCAGCGCCCGGACTTTAGCGCCGTCCTTGACCAACTGGTCCACAATATGCGAGCCGATAAATCCGGCTCCACCGGTGACTAATACCCTCATAATAACATTCGCTCTACGAATTACGAATCCGTAGTAGTAAAGTAGTTTATTAACGATAATGCAATCCAAATCAAGATAAAAGCGGTGTAAATCCAGAGACAGAACTTGGGGAAGAAATAGCCGTACCGGACATACCAAGTTTGTCTGGTCTCGCGTGGCACTTCGCTGCGGATAATGCCGGAGGCCAGATAGCCGATTTCCGCCTCAACCTTGCCGGAAGGGTGGATAATCTGTGAAATCCCTAAAGCCGTAGGTCGGACAATGGCGCGGCGGGTCTCTATGGCCCGGAAGGGCGCAATGGTGGCGTGGATTTTATGGGACAGGCCGGCCCAGCCGCCGACCTCCAGGGTCGGCGCCACAAAGAACTCCACATTATGCGCCACGACCAGCCATCGGGAAATCCGGGTGAATCCTGATTCATAGCAGATAAAGATGCCGATTTTACCAAGCGGGGTATCAAACGAGCCCCATTTGTCGCCGGGGATGACCACGGTTTCCAGCAATGGCACAGGCACGCGCTTGGCATACTTGCCGATTACCTGGCCGTCCGGGCCCATCAGGGCCGCGTAATTGTGCACCCGGACCTGCTCCTCGCTTCGCTCAATGGTGCCGAAGACGAGGTAGATTTTCTTTTCCCTGATAAACTCTTCCAATTTGCTCCGTTTGGTTGGTTCATCCAGTATGTCATTTACCAGCGCCTCGGGCCAGGCCACTAATGCCACTTCTTTGCCGTCCAGCGAGCGGGCCGTGTTCTCAATATAGGTGTCAAGCGACTCGCGGCCAATTCCTTCCTGGACCACGACCACCGGGATATCCTTTTGTGGCGAAGTCCGGTATTTCCTGGGCAGGTACGACTCACGGGTTATACCGTAAATCAGGATGACGGCCAGTATCAGTACAGCCAGGAATGGATGCAGGAAACCCCATTTTAGTTTGCGGATATATTTCAGGAAGAACCAGGCAATCAGGGCATTGACCGTGACGATGAGGAAGGTCAGACCGTAGACGCCGATGAGGTCGCAGACCTGAATCAGGGTAAGATAAGGCGATTGTGAATAGCCCAAACTCAGCCAGGAGAATTTGAGGGAATAACTCTCAGAGCGGAAGAACTCTATGCCGGTCCAGAAGAAGGGAATCAACGGAAACGAGCGGCGCAGGCCGATTCTGGAGGCGGCCAGCCAGACCGAGACGCTGAACACGGAAAGATAGATGGACAGAATATTGGCGACGAATATGCCGAAGTCAAATATGCCCACCAGGAATGAAAGCGAGACGGTGTAAAACGCCACGCCGGTAATCAGGCCGCACAGCCCGGCCGTGCGCTGGTTGGGCGAGGTATAAATGGCGATAAGGAGCGGCACCAGGGCAATCCAGCCGAGCAGTCCGAAACCCAGGGGTGGGAATGAAACCATCAGGAGAATCCCGGAGACAGCGGCCAGGATGAGCCGGAACCATCGGGTGCGGTAGAGCAGGCGGACAAAGAGGTAGTTAAAGGTTTTGTCGCTGGTATGCTTTACCGCATAGTCATAATGGGGCGGCTTTGCCTGAACTGCCGGTTCCCTGGCCTGTCCGGCGGACTCAGACGGCTTGCCTTGTTCCGGTTTGGTCTCGTTATCCATACGGATATTATATCACACTTGACGAATATTGCAATTAATTATTGAACCAGTTAGAAGTAGTTGGTATAAATATTTTATGGCATTAGAGGAAAACACCGGCCTGCAGGCGCCTGACACTACACTCAGCAATAATGTGACAAGCGGTTCATCAGAGCAACTGAAAATTGGTCCGCCCTTTACTGCTTCAGTGGATGTCAAGAACAAACAGAATAATCAGGCATCAATAACCTTCAACCTGAAAGATAATGCGGGCAACTCGTATACCATCTACAACAGCGAGCCGTCATTCCAGGTCATCTCACATTCAGGCGAGACGCTCTGGCAGGGCAAGTTCCAGTTCGGATGAGGCGGCACCTACGAGTATTCCGGGCGAATACCAGACAATGTCCGCGGCGAGATGATTGTGCGTCCGGCTCTGAAGAAAGGTCCGTTTGAGATAACGATTAAAGACACGCATTGGAACAGGGAATAGTGGTTTACCGGGTAAACGATGAGGATGCTTCGGACGACTTGCCTTTTCTGGGCGTCCTGACAACATTGGATTTGACCAGCGAGATACAGTTATTGCCGGAGAGTAAGCCCAGTTCCAACTGATATTCTGTATCCGGCAGTACGTCCAGATAATAGTTACCCTGGACATTGGCGATATTATTTGGGCTCTGTAATTCTATGTCAGAGGAATTCTTTAGCGACAGGTTATGGGCCCGCAAAACCCATTTAGTGGAAGCGGACTTGAGGCCGCGCAGGCGGAATGTCTCGGGCACCATCACGGTGGACAGTTCCCAGTATGCAAAGATGCACTCCGGGTCGCGGATAAGCGCCATCAGCACATCCTGGTTATAGGTTTCAGGCAGAGGCGGGCCATAGTCCAGGTATATTGAATTATGGTCCGGTTCAATAGTATGTTTTTTATCCATATCTATAAGAATTCAACTTTCTCGGTAATCCTCGTCTGCCACTTTTCACTGGGTTTGAGGTGCAATTCCCATCTGGGCAGTATAACGGATGACTGGTAGACCAGTTCAAATCCGCCTTCGGATTGGGATACGGTCTGGATGGGAAAATACCATATCTGAGCAGACGTGGTCAAGTCAAATGAGATATCTATCTTCTGGTAGTAGTCCTTGATGCCGAATGTTTTCTCGTCACTGGCCTCGCCCTGGCTGATGAGCGGGCCGAGGTTCTGGCGTTGGCCGCTGTAATAGAACCGGTCGTGCGCATTGCCGGCCAGCATTGAAAGGTTAAATTCCACGCCGAATACGGCTTCAATCGGGTCTGCGCCGGTATTGGTGATTTCATAATCAATCTGCAGGGTCGCCGGCTGGCTTGATGCAAAGGCGATATTTTTGGTTACCTTGACCGGCTGCGTCTTTCCTGATTGGCTGATAAATCCGTCCCGCGATAATCTGATTGCCGTCTTTTTAATCGGGATTGAGACCTGGTATTCGCCCGGCAGAAAATCGCCTTCTTCGGTATAATGGCACTGGGCAAAGTCATTTAACGCCGTATTCCTGGGAATGAAGTGGTCCATTAAACTCTGGCGCGGATAATTGTCGTAATAGAGAAGATTTTCCAGGCCTTTGGTCTTGCTGATGACCAGGTCGTGGATGGTTGCCACGTTGGTGACCCCGTTTTGCGCCTGGGCTTCAAGTATTTTCTTGTGATATGATTCCTGCCTGCGCCTGATAGTGGCCAGCGGGTTAAATCGCTTTGGAACAATATCAAATTCGTATAACGAGCCGCCTTGTGACGGCTTGAAGTAGCAGTTGAGCGTCTTATTGGAGTATCTGATTTCCGGGTAGCCGTCATAATCAAGGTCGGCAATCTCAAGCGAGGCCAGTTTATTTTTACCATTCGGCTTGCTTGGCGATATTTCCTGCAGTATCGCCTCGGCTCCGATAAGATGGTTATATATTGCGTGCCTGAGGTGGGGCAGATAGAAACCGCCGAACACGCCGTGCCAGTAGGCGTCGTTGTCCTGGCCGCGGTAGAGTTCTTGGCGGGCTTGGGCTAAGGCACTCTGAATTTTCTTATCGGCATTACTGGGAACAGATGAGAGTAACCGGCTTACCTGCATCATCCTGGAATACATCAGATTGATTTCCGGATACTTGACAAAGAAGTTGCGCCAAAACCCGCCTGGATTCAGGGAGAATTCCGACTGCGGTTGCTGATGTTTATAGTTTTCATATATCATCGCGGCGTCGTTTGAGAGCGCCCATTCGGTCATCTCGCGGTATGAGCCGCTGGGTACATAGGCCTTAGCGGCCGGTTTTATCCGGTCAAGCACCTCTGAGAATGTCGTAATGTTTATCCAGTTCTGCGCCGCGGTGATGGTCTGCAGAAATATCTCCAGCCATTTATTCTGATAGCAATGTTCATTGGTTCTGGGCCAGAGCCCGAACTTCTCGCCGTCGTCCGCATAGCAGATAACATTATTGCTGTCTTTATGGTTGTTGGGATTAAACTGAGCCAGGTAGTTTATCGTTTCCTGAGGTTCCCTGAATGGAATGACATAACGTAGTTTCTCCGGTATTGGGAAGATACCGAGCGTATGGCCCTGATCCTCGGTGATAAAATAGCCGTTGAGTTCGCGTGACAGGAATCCGGCGGTCCGGAAGTGGAAGTCGTCAAGGATGGTGAACTCCACGCCGGCCTGGGCGAGGGGTTTGGTAAGGGCTTGTTCCCAGGCGCGCTCGGCCAGCCAGACGCCGCGTGGACGTTTACCGAATAATTTTTCCAGATAATCGCTGAATGAGACAATCTGGCCGATTTTGTCATTCTCCGGAAGCATAGGCAGTATCGGCTCGTAGAATCCGCCGCCGATAATCTCAACACGGTTGTCCGAGACCATCTTTTGCAGGCGGCTGATAAACCGTGGGTGGGCCCGCTCAAGGTATTGCAGCAGGGGACCGGTGTAGTGGACGCAGAACTTTATCTGCGGGAATCGGTCAATCACGTCAATAAACGGCTCGTATGCCTGCTTATAGGCGGACTCCATCACGTCCTCAAAGTTCCCGACCGGTTGATGGTTATGCACGCAGAAGATAAAGTTAATTGGCATAGACGTAATAGGATAGCAAAGAGAGGTGAGTGAGGCAAGGAATCAGCGTATAATAAAGGATATCTAATCCTACATCTCCCGATATTCATCGGGATAAGTCGCAGTAATTCGCTACGTTCAAACTGCGACTAATCTGCCACGCGCCAGAGCCGGTTGGCCGGACCGTTTTCTCCTGCCGGGTTGGTTCCGGGCCAGTTTAGCCCGCCGCCAGAGGTGGTTTTCCATTTATCGCTCTCATTACCGGTATCGTTCGCATAGACCGTCCCGGCTTCGTTGACAACAAATGAGTTAACACCACTCATTCCATAAAGGTCAGGCGCGGCCATAAATCCATATAGATTATTATTACAGGCCGGCGTATTAGTGCTTCCAACCGTATTTACTTTATAGAGATTACCGCCAGGGGCATCACGGACCAACACCTGAAACCAATATCCGGATTTGGTGCCTGTACTGACGGAACCCCAATCCTCTATAGCCGGTGGGGCTCCGAAGGTGTTGGTTGAGGCGGCCGCGGCCGCCCAGTCAGCCCGGGCTAAATCTACGGGGATATATGCAACCTTGTCGATATTATTTCCACGGAAAGTGCGATGGAGGCAAGAAACGTCATAAGTCCAATAGTCCTTCCGGCCATTGTTATCCGGATCCTGTTGCACCCATACTGATTCGGCATTGGTGAGCAGCCGCAGCGATGACATCGCAGATGTTTCATTGCCGGAAATGCGGCTGGTCAGGAGATTGGGGATAGCAATCGCCGCCACCACTGCGATGATGGCGATAACTATCATCAATTCTATGAGTGTAAATCCTGCTAAATAGGTGCGTGTTACTAACCCCGTTGACAATACATCTTTCCTGCTCACTGAAGTAGTGAAACAAGATTTTGCTTTGATATGATAAGTATGCGACTTATGCATAAAGTCCTATAGTGCGAAGGGCGTAGTCCCGAAAACACTCGGGACCGACGCCCTTCATCACAAAATCATACCAATTGTTGGAAATCCTAATCAGCAACTCTCCATGGTCTGCTTGACGGGCCGTTTGTGCCGGCCGGGTTGGCGCTGGGCCATTCCAACGTATATGTATCCGTCGTTTTCCACTTGTTGTTATTTGAGCCGGTGTCGTTGGCATAGACCGTGCCTTCCTGATTTACGATAAACGAGTTGACGCCGCTGGTCGCATAGACGTCAGGCGCGGCCATAAAACCAAATATGGCCCTATGTGTGGCATCAATATCACTTGTGCCAACATTGCTGGTCGTATCTTGGTAATCTACCGCAGTGCCGGTCGCATTGTCTTCAGTCAACGCCTGGAACCAGTAGCCGGACTTTGTGGCGGTTGCCACACTGGTCCATAATTCTATTGCCGGCGGCGCACCAAAGGGGTTACTTGCGGTGCTGTAGAGTCCCACATCCGCACGAGCTAAATCAATGGCAATAAAGGCCACCTTGGTGGTGTTGTCAGCTCTGTACATACGGTGCAGGCAAGAGATGTCTAAAGTCCAGTAGTCCTTTACGCCGTTGGCATCAACGTCCTGCTGGAACCAGGTTGATTCCGCATTGGTAAACAACCTTAAAGAGGCCACTGCGGATGATTCGTTGGCCGACATACGGCCGCTCAGGAGGTTAGGAATCGCGATAGCCGCGATAATCGCGATGATAGCAATGACTATCATCAGTTCAATCAACGTAAAACCTTCTTTACGCCACATAACTTTTTACTCCTCAGACACTGCCCAGATGGCTAAAATGGGTGCCATCCGTTGCAGTATCCTAATCTCCCTAAACGGGAGTGTTTATAATGTTATCCCGATACCATCGGGAAAACAACAGAGATACCACTATTCTCTATGATT
>JBFMDM010000022.1:3719-11230 GCA_040753835.1 Planctomycetota bacterium | reverse complement strand
AATAAGGTCCTCTCACCTCCTTTCATTCAAATAGACCCCATAGATACATAGCGTATCGTGGGTTGTTTGGTATCCTTAACAGCAATTACTATGCCAAAGTAGGCATATTTGTCAATAAAATGATGTATTCTTATAACGCTATTATTATCAAAGTGATGTAACACTAATATTTTATGGACGACCTATATTTATTCTTAATCTATTTGCCTTCAGGACTAAAATATAGCATAAAGTGACAAATTTTGTCACTAATGGGACTATTTTGGTTTGCCCCGTTAGAAGCGCCAGATGTCTTGGATTTAGAACTTCCGGTGGTTGGTTAATTTTTAGGTGTTCGCTTCTAACGGGGTCATGGCAGTAATAACCGCCTTAAATCCTCTATATGGCCGATTACTGCGCCTGGTTGTCGGTCTCCTTCTGATGGAGGGAATGTTTTATACGGCACATACTGGGTTGTATGGATTGCCTGCATACCGATGCGCTTGGCGCCTTGGATGTCGTCCAGCCAGGTATCGCCGACATAGATGCATTGTTTCGGGGCAAGGTCAAGTCGTTTTAGCATCGTCTCAAACGGAAGCGGGTGCGGCTTGACATAGCCGACCTCGCCTGAGACCACAATCGTCTCAAACCTGCCCTCCAGTCCGATTTTACCTAATGCGTCCCGGATGGATTTGCCGCAGGGATAATTGGAAACCAGTGCCAGGCGATAACATTTGGACAGGTCATTAAGCAATGGCAGGACATTGTTCGGCAGTTCCACGACCTCCAGAAAGGTGTTATATCTGACCGTAAGCAGGGTGTCCACCTGTTCTTCTGACGGCTGGATGTCATAGAGATTGCGAATCAGTTCTATGGTGATGTTTTTCCTGTCATTTTCTTTTAGGCCATTCCTGTAAGGCGCGGCCATCTGGTGGTCGCGTATTTCAGCCAGGCGGGCCCGGTCGCAGGCACCGAACATCCCGGCGAGCGTCCGTTCCAGCGCTTCGTTGAAATGCTTAATCTGCCGCGGGCCGAATTCAATCAACGTATTGCCCAGGTCAAAGACAACCGCTTTTATGTCGTCCAAAATAAGAGCCATATTTGTTAGATAATATATCGGCGAATAATATACAATGAAATTATGAACTTTACTGAGACCGCGAAGCGAGCCCGAAGGGGCCGCGGAGCGAATAATACGGAATTAAAATCATTCATCGCCGCAGCGGGCGCGATACTGATGTGGAGTTTCACCGCCTTGTTGACCGTCAAACTCCCTGACGTGCCGTCACTCTTTCTGACCGGCGCAACGTTGTTCCTGGGCGGATTGGTATCATTGCCGTGGATGCGAGCCTGGACCTGGAACATCAGGTTTATCCTGGCCGGGACCGTTGCCGTCTTTTTCTACGAGTTATTTTTGTACACGGCCTTGCGTGCCTCGCCGTGTATTGAATGTAATATGATAAACTATCTCTGGCCGCTTTTGATAGTTCTCTTGTCTCCGCTCTTTGACAGCCGGGTGCGTCTGAAATGGTTTCATATTGCCGGCGGATTTATCGGTTTTGCCGGCGCGGTCATCGCCATCTATAACCCCTCCGGCGGGATTTCCACTGTCTTTTATTGGGGCTATCTTTTGGCGCTCGCAGCCGCCATTATCTGGGCGTTCTATTCGCTTTATATGAAACGGTTTGGCAATATTTCGGCCTGGACTATGGGACTTGTATGTCTCATCAGCGGTACACTTGCCCTGATTGGCTCGGCCATTGCCGGCGAGACCGTGCGGCTGAGCAGGGCGGACGGATTGATTATAGGGCTAATCGGAATCGGCCCATTGGGCCTGTCGTTTTGTCTTTGGAACTATGCGATGAGGAATGCGGACCCGCGCAAAATCGGCACGTTTTCCTATCTGGCGCCGGTCCTGAGCACGTTCTGGCTCTCGCTGGGCACGGGCCGTGCCCTGGACGTCGGCCTGGTTATTGCCCTCATCTTGGTGGTTCTGGGCGCTATTCTTGGGAGACGGTAGGGGCGCCAATAGGGGGTAAAAAGGTGCCAATTGGGCCTTCTGAGGTGCCAAAAGGGGGTAAAAAGGTCCCAATTGGGCCTTCTGAGGTGCCAAAAGGGGGTAAAAAGGTCCCAATTGGGCCTTCTGAGGTGCCAAAAGGGGGTAAAAAGGTGCCAATTGGGCCTTCTGAGGTGCCAATTGGGGGTAAAAAGGTCCCAATTGGGCGCTCATAACTCCCAAAGGGCGTCTTTGGAGAGAAATCCTGATGGTTACTTGGCTTTCGGGGTGTCGGCTGATACGCAATTGCGGCCTGATTTCTTGCTCTGGTACATCAGTTGGTCGGTCCTCTTTATCAGCCCGTCCACCGTATCGGTCGTCTTGCCGATGGTTATGCCGACTGAGATGGTGGTTCTTATATTGCGGAGGCGGATAAAGAACTTGTGTTCTTTAATCGTATCCTTCAGGCGGGTCGCCAGGCGGTAGAGGGAATCATAGTCCACCCCCATAACCGTGGCAATAAACTCTTCCCCGCCCCAGCGGCCGAGCGCATCAAAGGGCCTCAGATTGCGCCGGATGACGCCGGCCATAATCCTGAGCAGTTCATCGCCTGTGTTGTGACCGTAAAAGTCATTGACCTTCTTGAAATGGTCAATATCAATAAACATTGTTCCGAACTTCCAGGAGTAGCGGGAGAATTCGTCCAGCCGCCGCTGGATGTTTGACTCTATATACCGGCGGTTGCCGATACAGGTGAGCGGGTCTACATAAGCCATCAATTCCTGCTCGGTCGCATATCTGATGCCGGCCATACGGTACAGGTTGACCAGCGACATCCCGACCGCTCCGATAATCTGGTTGTGCGAGTTCTTGAGCGGCGCGGTGCGCAGGCAGATGGGTATCTGGTAGCCGTCCCTGTGGTGGATATAGAATTCTTTTTCGTCCGCGCATCCGTATTTTATGGAATTCATCAGGATGCATTGCTTGCGGTTGCAGGGATGGTCGCCGCTGCGGTCGTAATAAAAGAATTTCCGGCTCTCGCAGGGTTTCCCTGATATTTCCGGCGACTTGATTCCCGTAATCTTCTCCATTGACCGGTTCCAGTATCTGACCTTCATGTTGTTATCTATGACATATATGCCGTGGGAGATGTTGTCCAGGATGCTCCTGGCGAAATTGCGAGTTATATGCATATATCCCTCGTCTTTTTCCTTGAGTTACTTCTTAAGAATGGAATAATTTCATAAACCGGTAAAACGAACGGTCGTGTGTCTTTTCCACCTCGTTTGGGAAGAAACAGGCCGGCAATTCGTTGTTCATCCGGCGGTAATGCAGGCATTCGCAACAGTAACAACCTCTCCTGTGACAGTGGAACGTGCAATTGCAATATGAACTATTGGTCTCGCGGTTCGGGCATTCTTTGCGGCTAATCTTTGGCGAAGAATCCGGCTCATCCTTGGCATCAAATATCAGGCCGGAATTGAGTATCGTGAACACCTCGCGGATATTCGGTTTCGGATTCGCCATTATGAGTTTCCCGCCATTGCCCTGGACTATACTGGAAAAGCAGATAAAGATAGAAGCGCCGGCGCAACTCAGATGCTCCAACCCGGACAAATCAACCGAGATGTTATTGATTCCGTAATCAATCAGGTTGTTTAATGTGTGGGTCAGTTTGTGGTAGGAATATGCGTCAATAATGCCGTCAAGCAAAATCTTTACGCCGCCGTCCGGCATATTCTCTGTCCCAATCCATAAATCTTGTCGCATAACTACACCGCCTGCTGAGATTTCGCTGTTGCGTTGGGTGTTTATGGCGCAGGGACACGATCTAATTCAATACAATGCGCAGGAATTCTTTAGTCCCTTACAACACAATAATATAACATTCTTTTATAAAATGTCAAGTAAATTCTTGAAAAAATTTGGTGTGATGCCAACACTTGGCGGGGAACGTATCCGATAATGCGGCGATAGGACGTTATTTTCTCTGCATCTCCAGCACTAATGTGAACTTCTTGGTCTCTTTACCCCGCAGGACAGCGAGTTCCACTTTATCGCCGGCCTTTTTGGCGGCTAATGCGCTTTTCAGGTCAAGCATATCGCCGACCGGCTGGTTATCCGCGCTGATAATAATGTCATCCTTTTGCAGTCCGGCCTTGTCTGCCGGCCCGCCCGGTGTCACGGCCTCTATTGGCAGACCCTTCACATCAACGGATGGGACGCCTAATTGCACGCCCATCAGCGGTCTTGTCTCGTCTATCTTCAGGATTCGGGTGAAGCAGAGGTAATCAGCCGGATTGCCGCCGTAACCGTCAAGTATTTCCTGTACGCCGCCTTTGCCTGTCTCAACGCACAGGATAGATGAGTAGTTCAGTCCGGTGCGCCGCTTGGCGCGCTCGGGTATGCCAAAACGGTATATGGTATGCCCGCCACCGACGATGACCACTTCTTGTCCGGTTGGAGCGTCTTTACCCAGCATCATGAAGAAACCCGCCACAGAATCCGCCATCGTATCTTCCCAGACGCATTGTGATTCGTAGAAATTATTAAAATCCATTCCCATTCCCTTGTGCGACTGAAAGCGCTCGGTGATATAGTCACGGTGATTCTTGTCCGTGGTATCAATCTTTTCCGGCAGGAGTTTGCGCTCTTCGGGAGTAAGCGACTTTAGGCCCTGGCGCGCCACCTTCCTGCTGATTTCTGCCGGGGCATTCATAGCCACTATCTTTAAGCCGTTAGTCCCGGCCAAGTCCACCATCGGTTGGTACATAGACCAGTCAAAACTCCAGCGGGTATAGTATTCGGTCTTGCGGAGCATCTCCGGCTCGCTTATCTTACCGGCTACATAATCGTCCATGAACGACTGAAAGGGCCGCTGGAACATCTCCATAGCGAGCGCGACCTTGCGTTCTTTGGCGTTTTTCTCAACCACGGTGCGGAAGACCTTTTCCTGCATCTGGTGGTGCAGGACATTATCGTGCGTCTCGCCCACATAGATGACATTACTCTTGAGCGCCACACCCATCATCTCGTCAAAGGTTACGAACCGCTTCTCTGCCACGTTATAAATGCGGTCAACCAGTTCATCATCTGTCATTTCCTTCAGGTCTTTTAGTTCAACAACCGGCGCTGACGCGGACGGCGGCGGCGGTGCGGCTGAAATATTCTGGACAGCCAGGACCGCGCTTAATAAACCCAGTAATATCTTTTTCATCGTAATGTTCCTTTCTTATTGTATTACCACAACCTGAAGTAAATAAGTTTCTTGGGAATTTCCACAAAGACGCTCCAGAACAGGATAACAAACCAGAATGCGGATGCGACTTTTAGCCGGATATCCGGGGATTTACGGAACTTAAAGAGCATCAGCGGAATAAGGACTAACAGATATACTGCCCAAATGACGATAGCCGCGGTAAGACGGGGTGTTGACCAGACCTCCCAGCAGTTGGCCGTTGTGCCGAGTTCCGGCGTCTGGCCTCCGAATATCGGCGCATAGTAGACAGTCAAGAGAACGACATGACCGAACCAATTGATATAGGCAAAATTGGCCCACTGCAGTACCGTATCGTCCGTGATGGCCTTTCTGCGCAGCGCCAAAATGAAGATAATACCTAATAAAATCAGGAACGGAATATTGCCATAGCCGATGCCGATGCCGGTAGTCACCTGAAAATCCGCCTCAAGGGTGTCGCCAACCTCGCCAAAGACCAGCCACCAGGACAACCCGGCGCAGAACCCGAAAAGGTTCTTTAGCACACTGTTTTGGCTGCGGAATCCCAGCCAGAGGAATAATAGCGTCGCGATGCTATAGAACACGCCGGCAACCAGGGTCATTTCCAAACCCATCTTATACGACCAGCTCAAACTGAAATGGGCAAACCAGAAATAAGCGAACAGGACAATGCAACTGAACAGGAACGGTTTCCGGCTTATAAAATTATTCTCATTCATAGTAACATCTTTCCTCTGAAGCATAACACAGAAGGATGCCAAAGTCAAGTAAATACAATGGTTGACTGCCCACTTACCTGCATTTTGCTTCCAAAAAATTGACTCCGCACATAATATTAGTATAAACTCCCAAGCAGCCAGTTAAATTGTAATGGGTATTTAACCATCGTGATTAAATACGAGGGCTTATGTGCGGGGCACATAATGTGTGGTAATAATAGCTTATAATTTATGCCAGACCGAACAATACAGGTTCCTGCTTTCCAGTCGCGTGAGGAATTCCTACGATGGTGGGAGAGCCCTGAGATAGTTCGCCTCAAGACATCGCTTCAGGAACATCCGCAAATCAAACCCTGGTTGGAGCAGGTTGACGGATTCAGCGCCGGGAAACAGTTCGGTAAGTATCGTATCTTGCGCAAATTAGGACAGGGCGGTATGGGCGCGGTCTATCTGGTCGCGGACCCGGTGCTGAACCGCCAGATTGCGCTCAAGACGCTCCAGTTGGAGGATATTGACTCCACGGCCCGGTTTATGCGCGAGGCGCGCTCTACCGCCAAACTCAAGCATCCGAACATCGTCAACGTCTATGAAGCCGGCGTGGTCGGCAAGATATATTATCTTACGATGGACTATATAGACGGCGTCTCTCTGGCCGACCTGATAAAGAATGCCGATGCAACCCTGACGCCCAAACGGATTGTCCAGATAATCCACGATATCGCCTTAGCCCTGGACTATGCCCATAATAACGGGATTATTCACCGCGATATCAAGCCCGGTAATATTCTTGTGGATAAAAGCGGCAAGGTGTATCTGACCGATTTCGGGCTGGCCAAGGAGTTAAGCGGGCTGGACCGCTCGCTGACAATAAGCGGCACAGCCATTGGCACGCCTGACTATATGTCGCCTGAGCAGGCAATGGGCAGAAAAGATGAGGTTGACAAAAGAAGCGATATCTTCTCGCTAGGCGCAACGTTTTACCACGCCCTGACCGGCCGGGCGCCGTTCCAGGGCGATGATTTATATAATGTCCTCAACAAAGTGGTCAACCACGACCCGCCCACGCCCAATTCCATTGTCGTGGTGCACAAGGACCTGGAGACGATATGCCTTAAATGCCTGGATAAAGACCGGGCGCGGCGCTATCAGAGCGCTTCGGAACTGGCCGGCGACCTCAGCCATTTTATGGAGGGCGAACCGATTCTGGCGCGGCGGATTTCCCCGGTAACCAGATTATGGCGCAAAATCAGGAAGAACAAGATAATCAGTATCAGCGTTGCAGGCACCGTGCTGATTGGCATTACCCTGCTGGTTGTATGGGGCATTTATGAGTATAAGAATGTCAGGATGGAGCAGGAGAAGGCGCAAGTGGAGGAGTCGGCAAGGCAGGCCTCGGATTTTGCCCAGTCGCTGATTGATGCTTTTCTTTCAGACCTGAGTAAGGCGCATCAGGAAGCGTTGGAAAGGCGGCGGGCCGGCGACACGATGGAAAACCTCAGGAGGATTCCGGCCCGGCTTATGAACTCGTCCTTGTATAAAAAGGTGGAAAAGGACATTGCCAACAGCGCCGAGGTCCATT
>JBFMDM010000022.1:0-3709 GCA_040753835.1 Planctomycetota bacterium | reverse complement strand
CGACGAAGTCAACGCCTTAAAGGAGATAGAGATTGCCCTATCACTGAACCCTGACAACGGATTCGCCTTATATGAAATGGTCATCCTTAAATACAACGCCTACCATTCACTAATGAATAAATTAACCAACCAATGGCTGGAGCAGGAGATGGTAAGACGTCTGAGCGCCTCCGGTGAAATTATCACGCAGGAATACAAGGAGCCGTCTTATGAGCAATTAGAAAATTCTCAAGCCGTAGAACTAAAAGCATCCATTATGAAATCATTCCGGGCAGCACTGAAAAAACTGCAGAAAGGCACGGCAGTTTATCTGACCGTTGAAAGTTTCTTAGCCGAACAGAACGAGGAGGCGATAAAGAAACTGCAGGAGGCATTAGAAAAAGACCCTTATTTTGATGATGCCATAGGGTTGTTGGCTGATATATATAATAAAATGGATAATGATGATGCTGCACTGAAACTCTTGTCTGATGCCTTAAGAGTAGATAGGGGTAATATCAGTTTTTATGCACGACGCGCACGAATCTACGACGCAATAGAAAAACGAAAAACCGGCTGGTCGGTATCTGAAAAGGGGGCTGAGGACTGGAACGTCATCCTGCACCTCCATCCGGATAATCTTGAGGCGCTGAATGCGATGGCAGTCTTTGTCTATATACAAGGAGTGCATAAGATATCAAATGGGTTTGACCCAACAGATGATTTTAAGAAAGCGGACAATATGTATCAGAAGATAGTGGAAATAGACCCTCAAAACGCCGGACCGTATACAGGACGGGGAGAAATGGCTTGGCATTACGGTAATTACTTGACGAAAATAGGAAAAGACCCGACTGAAAACTACCAGAACGCCGTTAACAACTTTAAAAAGGCATACGAGATTGACGCGACCCAGGTGGAAATCCTTTATCAGATGGCGCGTGTCCACTGGTCTTTCGGCGACTATAAGATGAGCAAGGGAAAAAATCCAATCCCTGAATATGCCAAAGGCATAGAGCATTGCACGGACGCAATGAAGATAAAAGCCGACGACCATCGGTTCTGGGAGATACGGGCAATATTGTGGGTATTCAGCGCCAAATATAAGATGGAGAAACAAACAGATCCGTCCGATGATTTTGCCAATGCCTTGGCTGACAGCCGCAATGCGCTGGAAATCGCCCCGGACAACCTCTCGGCGCTGATGGTGCGGGTCAATGTCTGCACCGAGCGGGCCGGCTGGAAAAAGGCAATGGGCTCATTTCCCATCAAGGAATACTCACAGGCCGAGGAGGATATCAGCGCCGCACTTGAAAAAGTCATTCAGGCGGCCACCCGATGCGTTTATTACCAGCGCAGGGGCCTTTTCCGCGCCAATCTCGGTGATATCTTTGTGCAAACCAGGGATTATTCCAAGTCAGTCAGGAAATACACCGAAGCGATAGAGGATTATGAAGAAGCAATACGACTTAACCCATTGCTGAAGAACCAGTTGACTTCTAGCATAGAGCAGTTAAAAGAAGAGATAGAAAAAGTGCGCAAGAAGCAGAAAAAGCCGTCTGATAAATAAGTCGTCCGGTGCTATTTACCGGCTGGCTACTCGGTCCTTGTACCTATCATCATCGGATACCAGTCCTCAGGGATGGCAATCTGGCTGCCGCGTATCTTCTTGGGCGTGAATTCCAACAGCGCAACCCGCTGGGCCATGCGTTGGAACATCTCGTTCGGGACGCCCGGCTGGCCTCCGCCCATTCCCATCCCGCCCATACCGGAGATGGTCTTGGACAGTTCCTCGGCCGTGTCTATAATCCTGATATCGCCTTCTAAGTTCAGGGCAATCCAGGGCGAGTTGTTCCAGAACCACATATAATCCAGACCGGCCTTGGTATTCTTCCTCAGGCAGTCCATCTTCTTGCCCTTGTTGTTGGAATGGAGCAGCACCTTGCCGTCCTTGTATCCGAAGGTGCTCATTGTGATGGAATAGGGCGCGTCATCCTCAAACATATTAAACCGGCAATAGCGCACGTCCCTGAGGATGGCCTCTACTGCTTCAGGCGCGAGGCCGCTGATATTCAGGTCCTTGGCTATCGTTACATTGTCAACCTTCATCGGCAGCAGCCGGGCCGGGATTCCGGTATTGGCCCGATTATGAGTCAGACCGAGCCAGGGTATCTTGGCCGCGAAGTTCTGGTTCTGCGGGTCCTGCATCTTGCGGCCGCTGATAAAGTCCGGCGTAACCTTGATAAAGACCGTATTGGCGCGTTCTGACTCGGGCTGGTAGTTGAAACCCGCCTTGCCCAGCGACTTTTCATAGTCCTTCATCATCCGGGTAACCTGGCTGGCATCGTTAATTATCTCTGCCTGGCCGGTGATATTCGCGCTCCACCAGTACAGGGCCGTGTATTTGTCCACACCAAAAAAGACCGTCGGTTTGGCCTGGATGAGTTTGATGAAATCTTTATGTGTGTTTGTATTCAGCGGGAAATAGATGCATTTGCTCCGGTAAAGATAGTTGACGAGCAATGATTGGGGATATTCATCGGTAACGATGATATATCCGGCCACGACCGAGCCGATGATGGTTTCAATCTCATCCTGCGAGGTCTGCCCGCGGTTGTAGAATTCGTATTCCACGACCGGTTCCGCCGGATGGATGGTTTTGGGTTCCGTGGTTTCTTTGGTTGTTTCATTAGGTGCATTGCTGCATCCCAGCAGGGACGCCAAAAACAGCGTTCCAACTATCATTGATTTATAATTGCCCATTTTGATATCCTTTCTAATCGTCCGCATACCACTTTGTGTGATGCGGCGCTGTATTGCCGACAGCATAAATGAATTTATGATATCGTCAATAAATATCGCAAATCTTGTGCAATTTATGGCGTTTTGATTTATTTCATCAATGCCATCATAACTTGACACAAGCGCCGCTTTTATGTAAGTTGACACGATACGGCGATATCAGATAAAACTGAGGAGCGCTACTATGATAAAACACAGCGTCCTGATAACCGGTCTGATATGTCTGCTTCCGGTTTTGGCCGGATGTTCCAAGGCAGACGAGCCCGCGGAGATGATAAATCTCTATACCGGCACGGTTAATGAGGCCGAAATACTGAGATGCCAGGCGAATCTTAAGCAACTCACCACCTCGGCCACAATACTCCTCTCGCAGTCCGGCCCTGATGTTATGGCGCAGTGGCGTAACTTGAGTGGTACGGCATTGCTGGAATCCGTAAGCAACTCCAGCCCGGTGCATATGCCGGCCAAACTGTTATCCTGCACCAAGACCGGCGCCAGATACCGCGGCCCGGCTGATTTCAACACCTTTATGAAGATTACCGGAGGCGGGACCGAGACCATAGCGATGTGCCCAGGATGCGGCAATATTCTCCAGGGCGGCGGCGCGGTCGTCCGGGCTGAAAATGGCTCGCCTCAATACCAGCAGGCACTTGACGCGACCGTTGAATAATATGGCAAAGTGGTTGTTTCTCGTGATTAGAAAATCAACATAGGAAAAGATGGCCACCCCCCGGGATGCCCTGAAGGAATTAGGCGTGGCAGAGGAAAGCGGAAAGTAGGACAGTTACCAGTACGCCAAGAGGGTGTGAATATCCTGATTATCCGACCTCTATTCCTTTTTCCTTGACCTCGCTGCCGATAAAGGTAGTGCTTGATTGGGACTGGAATTCCTTTTCCGTAACCCCAAGTATCTCCAGCGGTTGGTAAA
>JBFMDM010000021.1:0-23179 GCA_040753835.1 Planctomycetota bacterium | reverse complement strand
AGGCCGTATTTGGTAAATGTGGTTACCAAATAGCCCCGCTTTCTTGCTTATTGAAATACCAATTGGTTGTTCTTAATGCATCCAAGTTAGCAAATAGCGTATAATTGAGTGCAGAAGTAACTACTAATAGTTGCGCACAATGCAGTTATGGCGGCATTTTCCTTAAAAGGCAGGTTTTACTATATAATAAAACCTGCCAATAAAGGAAATATTTATTTTGGCAAGCAGGATTACCAAACCGGATTTTGTGCGGCTATGTTGACAAAAACGTGTAATTATGTTGACAATAGCTTATAATTAAGTTGACAATAAGTTGATAATAAGTTGACAAAATATCAGAATTATGTTGACAATAACCCTAAATATGTTATATTTATATTCAAGGAAGGTTTGTTATGAGTTTAAGCAAAGATAAGCGAGAATCTATAAGGGAGTTTATAATCAATGGCGTTACCGAACATCCCGGCGATATAGCAAAACTCGCGGCAGATAAATTCGGCATCACCAGGCAGGCCATTAACCGGTATGTCACAAAGCTGATAGAAGAGAATATTCTTGAATCGACCGGCGACAGAAACAGCATCAAATATCAATTAAAATTAACAAGATATAGTTATGAATTGCCGGTTTCAGACAAGATGGAAGAGGACAGGATTTGGCGTGAAGTTATTGTGCCGGTTCTGCCATCCCTGAAGGATAATGTCCGTCAAATTTGCCATTACGGGTTTACCGAGATGTTGAATAACGCGATTTCCCACTCTGGTTCCCAAAAGGTTATTGTCGGGTTTGATTATGATATTTTGAAAATAAGATTTGCTGTAATTGACGAAGGGATCGGGATCTTTAAAAAGATACAGCAGGATTTTAATCTGGAAGACCCCAAGCATGCTATTCTGGAGCTGGCAAAAGGAAAGCTCACTTCAGACCCGGAGCGGCATACGGGCGAAGGGATATTTTTCACCTCCAGGATGTTTGACAAGTTTAGCATCTCAGCAGGCGGGTTATTTTTCTCGAGCCATCAGAATGTTGACTGGCTGCTTGAGGTAAAAACATCTACGGGAGGCACGGCGGTTTTTATGCAGATTAGCCGGGATTCAAAATTGAGCCCCCAGGATGTCTTTGATAAATTCACCGGCAAAGGCGATGATGCCGGTTTTTACAAGACTATTGTGCCGGTGGAATTGATGCAATACGAGGGCGAGGCGCTGATTTCCCGCTCGCAGGCCAAGCGGCTTATAGCCAGATTTGAGAAATTCAAGGAAGTGGTCCTTGATTTTAAGGGTATTAAAACTATCGGCCAGGCATTTGCCGACGAGGTATTCAGGGTTTTTGCCAAGGAGCATCCGGAAACTCATCTTCAATGGATTAATGCTGTCGGAGATGTGGAAAAGATGATAAAACACGTTTTGGCCCAGTAAGCCAGGGCAGTTTCAGAACATGAAATAAGGAGAGTTTTTATGAGCGCAACTTGTCTATTCTGCAATCCGTCGCAAAACCTAACGCCGGAATCTGTGCCGGGCCAACCTCATACTTATAAGGTATCGTGTGTTAATTGCGGTGATTATTTTGTAACCGACAATTCTCTGATTGTTCTGCGAAATCTGTCGTCTGACGATAAAATACGCATCTCTTCTTATCTTATGTCGCGCTATCTGACAGAAAAAAGCCCCGTTGCCTTAACAGACACAATACTTTCGCAGAAAGATTTTGATGGCGCTCCGCTTGTTACTATAGATGAAATGATAAGTCAATTCCCCAATAAAGTTACTGACAAATTAGATAAGGCATTATTAAACCTGTCGAAAAAGACGGGTCATTTCGGGCAAGTAATTACCCTTTCTTCTGAAAAGCCCGCTATTCTTTATGCTATAAATGAAAAGGAATTTATGGCATTATTAAACGCTCTAAAGGAAATGAGTTACATATCGCAGACGAATGCGGATGCTCTTAGGGCGATAGTATCAATATATATAACCGCCAAAGGATTTGACCGTATTTATGAATTAGGTAAAGTCAACCCAGAATCCCGCCATGGTTTTGTGGCTATGTGGTTTGACCCATCTATGGATAATGCCTATAAAAATGGATTTGAAAAAGCAGTAATAGACGCCGGCTATGAACCAAGGAGAATAGACAAGAAAGAATTTGTAGGTGACATAGACGATGAAATCATTGCAGAGATAAGAAGAAGCCGGTTTTTGGTGGCTGATTTTACTGAGTTTCGCAGCGGGGTCTTTTACGAGGCGGGCTTTGCTTTTGGCCTGGGGATTCCTGTCATTTATACCTGTAATGAGAAGTGTAAAGATAAAATAAAAGAGCATTTTGATACCCGACAAAAAAAGCATATTACATGGAAAGATGAGACGGATTTATATAAACAACTGAAAAATAGCATAACGGCTAACATCGGCTGGGGACCTAAAGCCAAAAAGGAGGCGCCAAAATAGGGTTAAAAGCCCACATATTACCGGAACAGGGGGTATCTGCCGGTGATAGAGGGGGTATCTACCACCCCCGGATACCCCTCATAATAGCGGTCATCGGGGCTGATAATGGTATCCTTGATGGCCAGGAGCGCCGGTCTTGAGGGCTGAAAATGCCACCCTCAACGGCCAAAAATGCTACCATTAAGGGCTAAAAATAGTATCCTTGAGGACTGAAAATACTACCTCCAAGGGCTAAGAATAGTGGTTCCAACGGCTGATAGTAGTACCCTCGAGGGATGAAAATAGTATCCTTAACGGCCAGGAATATTGGTTCCGACGGCTGATAATAGCGGTCTTGAGGAGCAATAATGCCGGTCTTAACGGCCAGTTCCGGTTACTGGGCCGGGTGAACCATAAATAACCGAAAGGAATTATTTATGAGTGGGGAATGGAAAGTATTTCAGGATAGGGCAACTGAAATTATGGGTAAACATTTTGGCGTGAATCTTGGTGAAAAAAATCCTACCGGGTTCCCGAAAAGGTTTGATATGGTTTCTCCGGACGAAGATATTATCGGAGACGCCAAATTTTTGACATTGGTTAAAGGCGAGCGGGTGCCTCCCGCTAAGTTTATGGAAATAGCAGGCCATATGTGGTTATTAGAAAAGGTTAACGCTAAAAGACGATTTCTGGTCTTTGGGAACCAACGAGAAGTCGCCGAATGGTGGCTAGAAAAATACGGCAATTTAGTTAGCAATGTGGAATTTTATTTCATCGGGAATAATGGCGTTTTAGAAAAACTAAAATAGGAGACAATATTCTATGAATACTCTCGAAGATACTAATTTGTCAGAAAGTTTACCCAGTAAACTAAATAAATACTATCATTATTTAACGGCGTTAATAGAAAAGATTATTTACAGCGATGCGGGAAAGATAAAGACCTACGTAGATAAGCTGAGAGAACAAAATCCCGGCATTTCAAACGACGACCTTGCGAAAAAAATAGCAAAAAGAAAATCTCGTAAGTGCGGGGTTATAGGTGCAATTACAGGGGTAGGTGGATTTACGATAGCCCCCGTTATGATAGGCGCTAACTTAACAACGGTTTGGCGCCAACAAGCCGCTATGATAATGGCGATTGCATATATATATGGGCATGCTATCAATACCGAGGATATAAAAACCGATATTTATATCGTAATGGTCGGCAATGCGGCTTCATGGGGATTAAAAAGAGCCGGAGTTGAAATAGCCCAGGCGGTTACCAAGAGCGCCGTTCAGAAATATGTCACCAGAGAAGTAATGGTCAAAATTTGGTCAGTATTAGGAAGGCAAATTATTACGAGAGCAGGAACAAAATCTCTCACAAGCTTTATTAAATTGGTCCCTGTGGTTGGAGCAGTTCCGGGATATCTTATTGATTGGGGATATACTAAGTTCGTTGGGAGTAAAGCGATTGAATATTATAGCGGCAAGGAATAAAAGGAGTTAGGTTGTGGCTATAACAAAAAGTGAGAAGTTTAATACTACTCCCGATTTATTATATAATGCTGTTCAGGATGTGGCAAGGGAAGAGTTAAGAGATTATTATAATTTTGTTGAGTGGGATATGGCTAACAAGAAAGGCTCGCTCAAATATATGGGCGCAAAGGGCGAGTTTTTAGTAACAAACGCATCCGAATTAAATATAAATATTTCTATTGGATTTCCCGTCTCATTAAAGGCCAATGAAAGCGATACCGTAAAAAAGATAGAACAACTCTATGAAGAACTACGAAAGAAATTCCAATAAACAACAAATGTTTTAATTATGAAAGGAAGGCTCCTGCTTGATATTGAGGATATGTTGGCCACTGATTTAGGCCGGCCGAAAAGGGCTCCGGACCCGGTCCGGAAAGAAGAGCCGCCTAAGAAGTATAGCGTGGCGCAAATACGCAACAAGCATCTCAAGGCATATGAAAAATGGACTAAAGATGCGGATGAACGATTAAGGAAACAATACCTTGCGGGGAAAAGCATTAACGCCCTGGCTGAGATATTCCAGCGCAAGCCGGGTGCTATTCGTTCCCGCCTGCATAAATTAGAACTTTCAAGATAGGGGGTTTTATATGAATAGAAGATGGTTTATCCGGGTCGGGACAAAGACAACACCGCGCAAGCAGTCGGTCATCAAGGCAGCCAAGGAGGGACGTTTAGAACAGCGCCATCTTGATTATGTGATGCTCAAATATTCCAACGCCCTGTTTTATCCGCTGGAACTGCTCCTGGGCAAGAAATGGCTGGGCGGGCTGTCTTTGCGAGAATTCGTGGATAACTGCATCAAGGATGCGCTTATCAGGATTAATGAATACGACCCGCAATACCATTTCCGCTCGTTCCTGACCAAGAAGATTGTCCTGCCGGAATTAAGCCGTCAATTATCCCGGGCCAAGAAGGAGCGCGAGGCGGTCCTGGAATATATGGAAAATAAACACAACCAGCAGGAATTTGAAATCAACTTCCGCCAGGAAATTGCCAAGGAATTCGTCAACGAGGCATTGCGCAAACTAAAATCCGAGGATGAGGTCAAATATGAGGTCCTGGTCCGGCGCCATTTTGACAAGGCGTCATATACCAAGATTTATGAGGAATTAAAGCGGACCTATACGCTTTCCATAACCTCAGAGGCGAGCGTCCGGAAAATCTACGAGCGGGCCGCCAAGATGCTCAAGCACATATTCCGGCAACTCGTTCGGAGCGGCAAGTATGTGGACGATGATTTATCCTTTGACCGGGGATTAAAGCGGAAACTCCACGAATGGACAACGAAGAAAGGAAAGTAGCCACA
Organism: Planctomycetota bacterium; assembly: GCA_040753835.1. Lineage (GTDB taxonomy): Bacteria > Planctomycetota > MHYJ01 > JACQXL01 > JACQXL01 > JACRIK01. Next base: position 17,923 of record JBFMDM010000021.1, on the reverse strand, counting down.
GATTACACATATAAGAGGAACACGAACGAGACGAATAAAGACGAATGACACGAATAATTTAAACGCAAATACGCAAGGGTTTTTATGACTAAAAAGACTATCAATTCTGGCAGAAAACATATCAGCGAATTAAAGCGTCTCACGGATAAAGAAGTTTATTATCTTTATCAAAAGTTAGTGAAGTCCTCAAAGTCAAAAGACTTACGAATAAGAAAAGCCATTGTTAACACATTGATTACCCGTAGTGGTTATAATTACGAGAAAAAAGAGTATAATGCGGCAATTTCCAAATTGACAAAAGCTATTAAACTTGACCCGAATTGTGCGGATGCATATTGCAACAGAGGGAATGCTTATTATAAGAAAAATGATTATGCCAAAGCAATTATTGACCATACGAAAGAGATAAAGTTAAACCCCACAGATATTGATATGGCATACATTAGAAGGGGTGTTGATTACTGGATAAAAGGCGACCTTGAATTGGCACTGACAGATTTTACCAAGGCGCTTAAAATTAAACCTGATAATAAAATGGCACAGGAATGTCTGAACAAATTAACTGGAAGCGATTCCGAATCAGTTTAATCTGCTAAATCCGTGTACAAAGTAATTATATGTTAGAAATACCGTCCCGAATCTGGAAGAAGATACCCGGCTATTCAAAGCCCAGTAAGGTCTTCCGCACCAATCACGAGAACGTCCTGTGCTGGAAGGCCAACCGCAGGGAGGACAAAAAGGCGGTGGTGATTAAACTCTTTGAGTGGGATATTATTGAGGAATCAGCCGCCGAAATCAAGGCGGCCCAGAGCATCCGCGATATAGACCATCCTAACCTGATTAAAATCCTGGAGGTGGGCGAGGATGATGATATCGGGGTTTATTACGTAATGGAATGTTGGGGCGATGATTTGCGCAATACCATCAAGGTCAAGCCCGACCCTAAGATTGCCTTGGAGATTATCAAGCAGGTGTTAGAGGGCTTATCCGAGATGCACGAGCACAAACTCACTCACCGGGATATCAAACCGGAGAATATATTCCTAAAGGACGGGCAGGTCAAGATTGGCGACTATGGACTGGTCAAGTCCCAGCGGTTTATTACGCAACTGACCACCATTGCCGGCACGCGGGACTATATGGCTCCAGAAGTCCTGGCCGGCAAGCCGTACGACTATAGGTGCGATATATATTCCACGGGTGTGGTGTTAAAGGAGTTGTTAGGCGACGAGGCGCTGGATGGGATAATTAAAAAGGCAATGGCCAAAGACCCCAAAGACCGATTCCAGACGATAGAGGAATTTATAACTGCGTTAGAGCATCCTGCGTCGGGCGTTATGCGTTCGGAACCAAAACTGTTGCAACCAGTAACGCAAAACCCAAGACCCACAACGCAAAACGCACAGCCCATCTTCCAGAAATTGGATATTCAGCGCTATCCGCCCAAGCCCGAACTGCGCGGACAGGACGACCCGGGTATATTGGCCAAAACATTACAGGCAAAGTTAGATGAGTTAATAAAAAGTAATGATGATAAATCCGCATTATCAGTCGCGGAAGAATGGGTTAAAGCCGTAGAGCAAAGATTCACCAAGTATAATTCCCGGACCGCAGATGCCTATGAAAAATTAGCCGGTATCTATCTGTTGTTAGGCAATCACCAAAAATCAGAGGAGAACTATAGAATATCTTTAGAGATAGACCGCAATTTATACGGCGAACCATCCCGCCAGACCCTAAACGATTATTATCATCTGGCAGAGATGTTTGCACACGCCGCTAATTACGAAAATGCAAAGAAATTCTACGCCGTCTCGTTAAGCACTGCCCTTAAGAATACCACTGATTACTCAATTATCGCCAATAATATCGCGGCAGTATTTTATTATCTAACTGAATACAAAGAAGCCCTGAATTTGCTGAAAGAGGCATTGGTAATAAACGAAAAGCAGAGCCGGTTTTCCGAGCCGGTGGCAGTCAATCTCTACAATATGGCCCTGATCTATGAGGCGATGGGAAATAAAGGAACAGCCGAGCCGCTCTATAAACAGGCCAAAGAAACGCTCAACAGATTTATGCAAGCCCCGGGTAATAAACTGACCATTTCAGAACAGGACAAGCAACGGATTATGGGCTAACTCGCTACAGATAATTCGTCAGCATCATCGGCGAGCGGATATATTTATACTCATACTTGCTGGCCAGGGCGTAGTCCAGCATTATCTTGTCTTCTACCTGGCTCATAACCAAATCCTTTTGCGGGCGCCTGGCCTCTATGTCCTTGGTAGTGACGAAACTCAAGGCGTCACTGCCTGAACCCCAGCCATAGGACAGGTTGAGGATGCGTTCGTCCGGATTGGCATTGTCCAATATATGGGCCAAGGGTATCAGGGACGAGGCCGAGCCGCAGTCGCCGATATACGAGGTCAGGACATAGGGCATTACGATGAACATATCCAGGCCTAATTTGCCCGCGCCCATCATCGGCTGGATGCCGTTGCCCTGGTGAATCGCCACATAGTTAAAGTCCTTCTTGGGGTCAAGGTTGAGTTTGGCGAATAGCCGTTCGCCGGCCGGCGCCACGTGTTCCAGCAATCCCCAACTGGAGACGTGTCCAATCCAACCGCCGCCTAACTGGATGTATCTCTCGCCCTCGGTCCGGAAATAGTCCGCCAGGTCTGAGGAATACGAGACAAATCCCTCTAATCTGGCGATGAGTTTGTCCTTGCCGATGATACAGGCGAATGCGCCGGCTGAGGCCGCATATTCCATCTGGGTGCCGGGCGGGAAGTGGCGGTTGAGCGTGTCAGTTCCGATGGCCAGGACATAGTCGGCCATTCCTGATGCCACCAGGGCTGATGCCGTAATCATTGCCGAGGTGCCTGACTTACCCGCGAACTGGATGTCATAAGCGATAATATCCTTGCGTAACCCGAGCGCATCCTGGATAATGGTCGCGGCCGGCTTGGTGGCATAAGGGTTGGTGCCTGAGCCGAACAGCGCCGCGCCGATTTGTTCCCGCTTTAGCCCAGAGCGCTCCAAGGCCAATTGCGCCGCGGCTACGGCCAATGTAATAGAATCCTCATCAGGCATCAGCACGGCCCGTTCCTTGAAACTCATCCTATCAAAGATTTCCGGGGTGACATTGCGCCAGACCTTGTAGATATCCATAACATCAATCCGGTGCTTGGGAATATAGGTCCCGTAACTCACGATACCCGTCTGCATTCAAAACCTTCTTTCTATTGCCACTAAGACACTAAGGCACAAAGAAAACGTGCCGATTATTCTATTTACTTAATATAGAATTTTTCTAACGGTTCTTCAATATTTTCCCACTTAATATCCACGTTTGTCACCCTGGCCGAGTCCGGGCCGTGATGGCACCATTTTATCATCTCATCCACATTATTCTTCGGGCCTTCAATGACCGCTTCCACCTGTCCGGAGGCGAGGTTTCTGACCCAGCCGGTTAAGCCCAGTTTATGAGCGGTCTCAAAGGCGTAGTGCCTGAAGAACACGCCCTGGACTACGCCGGAGATGAGCAAATGCGCCCGAACTGCTTTCATAGTTATAAAGTTGATAAGATGATAGGTTGATAAGTTTTATTACCTATCAACTTATTAACTTATTATCGTATCAACTATTCTCCAAATATTTTGAGCCATTTTGGCACGTCAGCCGGCTTCAGGCCGGTGAATTTCTCCATCGGTTCGCTATCGCGCCGCCCTTCGGGGCGAGCCTCGCCTCTGGCGGGGTCACTGCGGTGTTCTCCCTTAAGGTCAGGGAAATCAATTGCGTTTTGCTTGGTCAATTCTGCGGCGAATTCATCTGAAGAGATGACCTTTACCCGATGGCCCAATAGCGTTTCGGCCAAAGCCCGGTCTGAGGTCACCGCGCACAAATCCTGCCGATGCGGTTTTTCCCGGATGTATGATGATACCAGATTAACAAGATGTTCGTCTGCGGTTGCCTTGTCTTGCGAAAATACCACCCGGACATTGCCCGATTCCCTTTCCTGCGGATAATGATTAACTGTTTTATCGCCGTCAAAGACCACGATGATGCGGTATTTCTTCTTCAGGTTGTAGGACTTGAGTGTAGAGACGAGATTATTGCGCAAGACCTCCAGTTGATTTGGTTTTGTGTCTGCGGCCTGGCCCAGCCCGCTAAAGAGCAGATTATAGCCGTCAATAATCAGAATCATTATAGATTCAGGATACGTTGGATATCGTTAAAGAATGTAAAGGTTACCAGCAGCAAAAGGATACCCAGTCCGGCATACTGGGCGATGGCCTGTGCCTTGATGCTGACCGGCGAGCCCTTTATCTTCTCAATAAAGCAGAAGGCGATAGTGCCGCCGTCCAGGACCGGGATAGGCAGGAGATTGAGGACAGCCAGGTTGATGCTGATAAGGGCCAAAAGCCAGAGGAAATCGCCCGCGCCTTCCTTGGCCATCCGGTAAGAGACCTGGATGATGCCGATCGGCCCGGCCAGGCCTTTGACCGATTCCTCGCCCTGGAAGAGTTTCTTTATCATCTGGTAGGTCAGCAGCCCCAGGTCCAGTGTTTCATAAGTGCCTTCCACAAGGGCCGGGACAAAAGAATAGCGGGTCAGGGCGCTCTTGTATTTCAGCCCGAGTCCCAGGTCGCCTTTGGCGGTCGGCTGGGGCGTGACAACGAATGTCTCTTCGGTTGAAAGCGGCGGGGCTTTTCGCACAGTGATTTCCACCGGCGCTCCGCCGGTTTTATGCGCGAATTCCTGCAGGTCGGATAAATCCGAGATGCGGGCGGTGAATTGCCTGCCGTTTTTATCCCGCGTTCTTGCCCGGATAATCCGGTCGCCGTAAGCCAGGCCGTGTCCGGCCAGGACCGAGCCGTCCTTTATCTCGCCTATTTCATTGCCGAGTTTGGGAGATACGCCGAGGAGCCCCTTCCATTCCTTGTCCGAACCGACTGTAACACTGATGGATAATGCCTCGTCCCTGAAGAACCACCAGTGTTCTCTTAGAATAGAGAGTTTCAGTCCCCTGCCTTCGGACGTCTTGACAATCTCGGTAAACCTATTCCAGGAATTTATGGGTGCGCCGTCAATGGCAGTAATCCGGTCGCCCTTTCTTAGTCCGGCCTTTTCAGCCGGGCTGTCTGCTGATACCTTGGAGATTACCACCGGTATAATTCCTTCAATGCCGGTATCGTAGATGGGATTGGGCGTGGCAGAAGCGGTTTTTATCCCGCCGTCCGGCCTGCGGATTCTTATCTGGACAGGCCGTCCGGCGCTTTGCGAGATAGCCGAGGAAATATCAATGGCCGAGAATGTCTTCTCGCCGTTGACCTCAATGATTTCATCATCTGGTTTCAGCCCGGCGGTCTCGGCCGGCGAGCCACTGGAGACGGATTCAACGATATTACTGGGCGGCAGGACGCCCATTCCCGCAGAGCCCCGGGCGATGATATCAACCATTGCCTCCTGGCCGTTCCTGTTCACCTTCAATTTAAGCGGTGTGTTGACGGATGTCCGGACAATCTTGCGGAGATAGTCGTTCTGGCTTTTGACCGGATATTCCGAAGCCGTGCCGTCCGGAGAGGTCTTGATGACCGAGAGGATAACATCACCCTTTTGGAGCGAACTCTGGGCCTCTGCCGAGCCGGGCTTGATTGTTCCGACCGACGGGGACATCAGGGTTACGCCGATAAGATAGGCGATGATGCAGAAGGGAAAGGCGAAGATGAAGTTCATAAATGCGCCGGCTACCAGGACCTTGGCCCGGGTTAGGGGCGGCTTGGAGGACATCTCGTCCGGATTGCCCTTGGTGTCCGGCGAACTCATAAACTCGCCGGCCGGCTTGACATAACCGCCTAAGGGAATAACGGATATCCGGTATTCGGTATTGCCTTTTTTGGTCTTCCAGAGCGGCGGGCCGAAGCCGAGCGAGAAGACCTCAATCCGTATTCCGGCGCGCCGGGCCACGATAAAATGCCCCAGTTCGTGCAGGAAGATGATTACGCCCAGCCCGAATATCACCATTATGATGCCCTGGGTAGTGCCGAGAATATCAGATAGCATTTATTTTATTCCTCTTAGAGCCAGTTAGGCCAGCGTTTATCTCGGAGAGATAGGCGCTGGTCGTTACTGGGTCTTAGACCCCGCCTCATTGCTATAAGTGCGTGGTTATATTTATCAGTTGTCTTCGTGCCCATTGGTCCGCCTTGTTAATATTGTTCAACGTGGCCTTAAGCGGCTTATGCGCCTTTACCACCCGGCTGACCAGTTTAGTAATATCGGTAAAAGAGACCTTTTTCTTCAGGAATAGTTTAACGGCCTCCTCGTTGGCCGCATTAAGGACCGCGCCTGATGTGCCGCCCCGGCGGATGGCTTCATAGCCCAGCAATAAGGCCGGAAATCGTTTGGTATCCGGCTTCAAGAACGTATGGGCCTGGGAGAAGTCCAGCGGCTTTACAGGAGACGGCAGGCGCGCCGGATAGGTCAGGGCATACTGGATGGGTAGTTTCATATCCGGATTGTTCATCTGGGCGATGACCGAGCCGTCTGAGAATTCCACCATAGCGTGGATGATGGACTGCGGATGGATGACTACGGATATTTTATCGGCCGGCAGGTTGAACAGATGATGCGCCTCAATGATTTCCAATGTCTTGTTCATCAGGGTGGCGGAATCAACGGTAATCTTCGGCCCCATCTTGTAGGTGGGGTGGTTCAGCGCCTGGGCCGGAGTGACCCTACTTAGTTGTCGGGCTGATAATTTATAGAACGGCCCGCCTGATGCGGTGAGGATAATCCGCTTTACCTGCCTGCGCCAAGCCGAATGGCGCGGCAGGCAGGCCTGCGCGGCTGGGGTTCGCTGGTTATGGAGAATCTGGAACAGGCCGCTGTGCTCGCTGTCCACCGGGATTACCTTGTTGAATGCCTTGATGGTCTTGAGCAGTTCACCGGCCATAACCAGCGACTCCTTGTTGGCCAGCGCCACGGTTTTATTGGACTGGAGCGCCCAGAGTGTCGGGTATAGCCCTTCGGCGCCTGAGATGGCCGAGATGACGATATCAACATCCGGCGCGCTCACGGCCTTCTTTATCTCTCCGGTTCCGTAAAGAATCCTGGTCCGGCAGCGCGGCGGCAAGGCCGATTTTAATTTCAGATACGCCGGGTGGTCGCTCATAATGACGGATGCAGGCCTGAATTGCCTTATCTGCCGGAGCGTAACCGACCAGTTGGAGTTGCTGGCCAGCGCCTTGATATTGAAACGATAACCGGAGTTCCTGTTAAGGTTATCAATAACGGCCAGGGCATTGCGGCCGATAGAGCCGGATGCGCCGAGGATAACCACAGATTTCACCCCCTTAGAAAGACCGTAGGCGGTTGTTATACCATCTCTAACTGGGTATATTAGCCGATTATAGTTCTTTCTAACGGGGTTCATATAATGATTTGATATGCCCTGACATCCTTTTCCTTGCCTTTGAGTTGGACCAGGCCCAGGTCCTTTGCCTTGATGCCGTGCGGTTGGATGGCCTTATAGGTGTTCTCGCCGATGACAATCTGGTTGGCCTGTCCGAACTGGTTTAACCGGCTGGCGATATTGACCGTATCGCCCAGGACCGTGTATTCAATGCGCTTCCTGGAGCCGATGTTGCCAGCGACCACAACGCCGGTATTGACGCCGATGCGGATATTATAGGGCAGTTTGGTGGTGGATGATTGTTCGGACAGGGTCTTGATAATCTTCATTGCGCAACGGGCCGCGTCTACCGCGTGGTCCTTGTTCTCCACCGGTGCGCCGAATATGGCCATAATGGCATCGCCGATATACTTGTTGACGCTGCCCTTGTGCTCAAAGACAATCTGGGTCGCGGTCTCAAAGAACTCGTTGAGCATCCGGGCGATGTCCGCGGGCGGCAGTTTCTCGGACAAGGTGGTAAAATTCTGGACGTCCGCAAACACGACCGAGATTTCCTTTTCCTCGGCGGCAAAGTCGGCCCCGCCCTTGGAGATAATCAGTTCCACGATGTCCGGCGAGTGGTAGCGCTCCAGGTTGGTGCGCAGGAGCGCCTCCTTGTGCAGGTTGCTGTAGAGTTCGTCCTGCTTGATGCGGATGGCAATCTGGTTGGCAATGGCGCTCAACAGGTCAATGTCGTCGTTGGTGAATGAATGCGAGAATACCTGGTTGTCCACATAGACCACGCCGAAGACATCCTGTTTTTCCCAGAGCGGCACGCACAGGGCCGAGCGGATGTTCTGCTGGGCAATGGACATCCCGGCCGAGAACCGCGAGTCGGCCATCGCATCCGTGGAAATAATTGATACCTTGTCGTTTATGACCTTGTTGATGATGGTATGGGAGACGGTGATATGCTCTTTGGTGTCCTTCTGGGAGCGGATACGGCTAAGGCGCGGGACGGGCTGGCCTGATGCCTTGTCTATGAGCATTATCACGCCCCGTTCGGCCTTGATGGAGTCAAAGATGGAATACATCGCCACGTCAAGGACCTCCTGCAGGGTGGTGGCCGATGAAACCGCCTTGCCCAACTGGTAGAGGATGAAGAACTTCTTGCTTCCCTTTTTATCCTCCAGGTTAACGTGGAAAGGCGCGGCGGCCAGGGACTGGCCCGCATCCTGCATCTCTTTTATGTTGAGCCGGTATTCCATCGGGATTTCGTTAAGGCCCTTGATGATATCGCTGGAAACAGATGAGGACGATACGGACGAGTCGGCTCCGGTGTCCTTGAAGATGATGCTGGTCATCCCTATCTGGATTTCATCGTTGTCCTTCAGGATTGCCGTGGTGACGTTCTTTTTGTTGAGGATAGTGCCGTTGGAACTGTGCAGGTCGGTAAGGACATACTTGTCGCCGTCCTTCTTGATTTCACAGTGCTGGCGCGAGGCCAGGCCGTCCGGAATCTCCAGGTCGTTGCCCATTATCCCCCGGCCCAGAACCAGGCGCGGCTTGGTGATGATGAATTCCTTTATTACCGCGTTGTTCTTCTTTAGTGTCAGTGTCGCCATAACAGGACTATATATTACTGGATTCCATAAGTCAATTAAAGTTTGACAAATACAAGATTATAGAATATACAGGCAGTTATGCCAAGGTTAACAATACCGTTTTTATTCATCCTGTTATCTGGAATCCTGCTGGGCTGTTCGGCCTCTGGCAGAGGCAATGCGCCCCGGCTGGGCCTGTCTGACATAAAGATAAAAAAGAGCGTAATGGTGGACTTCAAGAAGATAAAGACGTCTGACAATAGGGTTATTGGATACCTGGAGGAGACGGAGAACATCGTCACCAGTCCCTATACGGCGGCCGGCGAGGAATCAATAAAGATATTCTATGTCTATGACAAGGGATTTAACAAGGTCGGCTTTATGACCGGCCTCGGCACGGTCTCGGTGTATCAATACACGGCTGAAGGCCTGGCGTCCCGGGTGACCGAGGGAAAGGTCTATACGATTGATGAGGGCAACCGGCAACTCCTGTCGTATGAGGGCATAATATATTACGAGGACTTTGAACCGGACCCGCTCTGGCGCGAAAAATAATAGCCGGAGCTATTTCCCAATGACCTGTCTGGCGATGACTAAGCGCTGGATTTCTGACGTGCCTTCGCCTATCTCGCAGAGTTTGGCATCCCTGTAGAACCGCTCCACTTCATATTCCGCGGTATAGCCGTAGCCGCCCAGTATCTGGATGGCGTTCTTGGTGGCCCGCATCGCCGCTTCCGAGGCGTATAGTTTTGCCATTGCTGATTCCTTGACAAAGGGCAGGCCTTGTGCGGCCCTTTGGGCCGCATCATAGACCAGCAACCGCGCCGCGACTGTCTCGGTTTCCATATCGGCCAGCATATTCTGGATGGCCTGGAATTTGCAGATGGGTTGTCCGAATTGTTTGCGCTCTTTGGCATAGACGAGCGCCCGGTCATACGCGCCCTGGGCTAATCCAAGGGCCAGCGCTCCGATGGAAATCCGGCCCTCGTCAAGGGTGCGCATCATATACTTGAATCCCTCGCCTTCAGCGCCCAGGAGGTTTTCAGCCGGTACCGGGCAGTCCTCAAAGACCAGTTCGCCGGTGTCAGAGGCGCGCAGGCCGAGTTTGTCCTCGGGCTTGGTGTTGGAAAAACCTTTCATCCCGCGCTCCACGATAAAGAGCGAGATTTTGCCATCCAGTTTTGCCGCCACCACAAAGGAATGTCCGACATTGGCGTTGGTGATGAGCATCTTGGCGCCGTTCAGGACATATCCGTTTTCGGTTCGGGTGGCCGTGGTCTTGATGCCGTGGACATCAGAGCCGGCCTCGGGCTCGGTCAGGCCCATCCCGCCGATTTTCTCTCCCTTAGCCAGGGGCGCGAGGTATTTCTTTTTCTGTTCTTCATTGCCGAAGAGGTAAATAGGATTTGAGCCGAGCGAGGTATGGGCGGCCAGGGTAATGGCGGTTGAGCCGCAGGCCCGGGCCAGTTCCTCAACCGCAATGATATAACTCAGTTTATCAGCGCCCGCGCCGCCGTATTTTTCCGGAAACGGGATGCCCATCAGGGACAGTTCGGCCATCTTGCGGACATTGTCCCAGGGGAATTCCTTGGTCTGGTCGTATTTCTTCGCCCTGGGCGCCACGAATTCTGACGCAAACTCACGGACCGTCTGTTGGATTAGTTTTTGTTCTTCGGTAAGGGTAATCATCTTGCAGTATCTTTCTATGGATAGATTTTATAAAGCATTCTTGGAAAGGGAATACATTCGCGCACGTGTTCCCGGCCGCAGAGCCAGGCCACGGTGCGTTCCACGCCCAGCCCGAATCCTGCGTGCGGCACCGAGCCGTATCGTCTCAGGTCCAGATACCATTCATAAGCCGCCTTGGGCAGTTTTTGTTCGGCCATCTTGCGCTCAAGCGCGGCCAGGTCGTCTTCACGTTGGCTGCCGCCGATAATCTCGCCGTAGCCCTCAGGCGCAATCATATCCACGCACAGCGCGGACTCAGGGTCCTGCGGGTCTTGCTTCATATAAAACGCCTTGACCTTCATCGGGAAGCGGTGAATCATCACCGGCTTGTCAAACCGTGAGCCGATAAACTCCTCTTCAGGCGCGCCCAGGTCATCCCCTCTCTTGAACGGATGGTTTTCCTTCTCAAACCGGTCCGCCATCTCGTTATACGAGATACGTGGGAAGGGCGGCTTGATTTTCTCCAATACCTTGGCGTCCCGCTCCAGGACCTTGAGTTGTTCCGGGCATCGCTCCAGAACCCGCTGGACGATAAAGGCAACCAGTCCTTCTGCCAAATCCATCACGTCATTCAGGTCGGCATAAGCCACTTCTGGCTCAACCATCCAGAATTCGGTCAGGTGCTTGCGGGTCTTGGACTTCTCGGCGCGGAATGTCGGCCCGAAGCAATAGACCTTGCCAAGCGCCATGGCGCCGGCCTCGGCATATAATTGCCCGCTCTGGGTCAGATACGCCTTGTCGTCAAAATAGTTTACCTCAAATAAGGTGGATGTGCCTTCGCAGGCCGAAGGCGTAAGGATGGGGGAGTCCACCAGCACAAATCCCTGGTTGTCAAAGAAGTCGCGGATGGCTTTGATAATCTGGGCCCGGCACTGGAGCAGGGCCGCCTGCTTGCGGGAGCGCAGCCAGAGATGCCGTTGCTCCATCAGGAATCCGATGCCGTGTTCCTGCAGGGCAATCGGAAATGGTTCGGCAATCTGGACTATTTTTACATCAGACAGGGTCAATTCCACTCCGCCCGGAGCCCGCTTGTCCTCACGAACCACGCCGGTTACGATGATGGACGACTCCTGGGTGATTTTGGATATCTCCTTAAATTGTTCCGTGCCGATGTCCTTTTCTGCCGCCTCTACAGGCGAGCCTCGCCCCGATGTATCGTCGGGGCGGGATGTGACGCACTGGACAATGCCGGTGCCGTCGCGTACCAGAAGGAAGAGAATCTTGCCGCTGGAGCGCAGGTTATACAGCCAGCCCTTGATGGTAACGGATTGGCCGATAAGATTCTTTAATTCGCTTATAGCGGCCACTTTGTGTCCGCTATCGCGGTCACTGTGGTGTTCAGAAATATACGACATAGCAATATAATTATGAGTTACGAGTTATGAATTATGAATTATAGGTGGGAAGAAGGCAAGATAAATTAGAGATTTTTACATCGGATAAGTGGCGGTAATGGATAATATCTTGACAGATACTGGTTCGTTTGGTAATATTTATAACAGGAGTTTGAGATATGACACAGAAAATAATATATCTGGACAATTCGGCAACGACCAGGGTAAGACAGGAGGTTATTGAGGCAATGGGGCCGTATTTCAGCGAGGTGTATGCCAATCCTTCAAGTTTGCACCAGAAGGGCCGGGAGGCAAGAATCGCCATAGAAAAAGCCAGGGAGCAGGTTGCGGGACTCCTGGGCGCTGACCCCAAGGAGATTATCTTTACCGGCAGTGGGACCGAGTCGGATAACCTGGCCATCTTCGGCGCGGCCAATGCCAACCGCTCCAAAGGCAACCATATCATTACCTCAAAGATAGAGCATCACGCGGTCCTGAATTCCTGCGCTCAGTTGGAGAAACAGGGGTTTGAGGCGACCTACCTGCCGGTTGATGAGCAGGGCACGGTGCTTGTCAAGGAACTGGAAAAGGCCATAAGGAAAGAAACCGTTCTTGTCAGCATAATGCATTCCAATAACGAGGTCGGGACAATACAGCCGATGGATGAAATCGCCCAGGTATGTTCTTCCAGGGGGGTGATTCTGCATACCGATGCGGTCCAGTCGGTCGGCAAGATTCGGTTCAATCTTCAGAAGAGCAAGGTGAATCTCCTGTCGCTTACGGCCCATAAGTTCCACGGCCCCAAAGGGGCGGGGGTGTTATATATCCGCAAGGGGACGAAGATTACGCCGCTCCAGGTGGGCGGCCATCACGAGTTCCGCAAACGGGCCGGGACCGAGAATACGCCCGGCATTGTCGGGCTGGCAGTGGCGATGGAACTGTCCTATAATGAGATGGATGCGAACAACAAGCGAATGGCGGAATTAAGGGACAGGTTGCAAAAGGGGCTTTCAGACAAGGTGGATGAAATCAGGATTAACGGCAACCCGGGAAAAGGACTGCCGCATATCCTGAACGTGTCGTTTAAGTATGTAGAGGGCGAATCAATCCTGCTCAACCTGGACAGCTTAGGAATCTGCGTTTCGTCCGGTTCGGCCTGCACCTCTGAGAGTTTGGAGCCATCGCACGTATTATCGGCAATGGGCGTGCCGGTGGAAACCGCGCACGGCTCCATCAGGTTCTCCCTGGGCCGTGAGACCACAAAAGAGGAGATTGACTTTACGGTGGAAACGGTTGCCAAGGTAATCAAGAGGTTAAGGGAGATGTCGCCGTTGTACCACAAAAGCAGGAAATAAGATGGATATTTACGATATTGTAATAATCGGGGGCGGGCCGGCCGGCCTGACCGCTGGAATCTATACAACCAGGGCGCTGATGAAGACCCTGCTTCTGGAAAAGGTGGCGCCGGGCGGGTTGGTGGTTACGACCGAAAAGGTGGAGAATTTCCCGGGCTTTGCCGACGGGGTCAACGGCTATGAACTGATGGAGCAGATGATAAAACAGGCGGAGCGATTCGGCCTGGAGACGGTTTCACAGGAGGTAACGGGCATCAGCCGCAAAGACAGCCGCTTTCATATCAGGACGGCATCAGGTGAATACGAGGCGTCAAGCGTGATTATTGCCAGCGGAACGACCTACCGCAAATTGGGCGTGGAAGGCGAGACGACATTCACCGGCCGGGGCGTGTCGTATTGCGCCACCTGCGATGCGCCGTTATTCAGGGATAAGGATGTTATTGTGGTGGGCGGCGGCGATGCGGCGATTGAAGAGGCGCTGTTCCTGACCAGGTTTGTCAGGAAGATTTATCTGGTGCACCGCAGGGACAAATTGCGGGCCAGCGCTATCCTGCAGGAACGGGCCAGGCAGAATAACAAGATAGAATTTATCTGGAATTCCGCGGTCAGCGGAATGCGCGGCAAGAATAAGATAGAGAAAGCGGCGATACGGAATCTTATTGATAACCGGGAGCGCGAACTGGATGTTGACGGAGTGTTCGTGTTTATCGGCTTTGAGCCGAACACCGGTTTTCTCAAGGGCTTTGTGGAATTGGATAAGGATGGATACGTTATCGCCGACCTGCAGATGAAGACATCCCAGGCGGGCGTCTTTACGGCCGGAGACGTGCGCAGTAACACGGTCAGGCAGATTATCACGGCCTGCGGGGACGGGGCGCGGGCCGCCATTTCAGCCCAGCATTATGTGGAAGGCATGAAGGCATAAACAATGCATCAGGCGCTGTATTACAATTCAGTAGAGGGCAAAAAGGTGCAGTGCCATCTCTGCCCGCATAATTGCATCATTCACCCCGTTAGAAGCGTGGATAATAATGTTTCTAAAACAGAGGCAAATAGTATAACTACCGATACTGTCGCTTCTAACGGGGCAAAGCAAAACAAGGTCGGCATCTGCAGGCAACGTAAGAACCTTGAGGGGATTTTATATTCGCTCAACTACGGCAAGGTGGTTTCGGTAAATCTTGACCCGATGGAGAAGAAGCCGCTTTACCATTTCTATCCGGGTGAGAGAATACTGTCAATCGGGACAAACGGATGCAACCTGAGTTGTCAATTCTGCCAGAACTGGTCAATTTCCCAGGAGGATAGTCCGGCAGAAGATGTAACCCCGGACAATATCATAGAATTGGCGCGGCGTCATAAAACGAGATTTATCGCCTATACGTATAACGAACCGTTTATCTGGTATGAGTATGTCCTGGAAACGGCAAGGTTGGCCAAGTCCGATGGACTGATGAATGTTCTGGTAACCAACGGCTACGTTAATCCCGAACCGTTGAAGGAGTTATTGCCCTACATCTCGGCGATGAATATAGATATAAAGAGCATCAAGCCGGATTTTTACCGGCGGCTCTGCAAGGCAAGATTAGAGCCGGTGCTGGAGACGGCCAAGACAGCACGGAAGAAAACGCACATTGAAATCACCAACCTGATTATTACCGGTGAAAATGACACCGTAGAGGAATTTGAGGCGATTTCCAGGTGGATTGCGGATAATCTGGGGCAAGATACGCCGCTCCATTTCTCGGCCTATTTCCCTTCATACAAACTGGATAATCCGCCCACTTCTGCCGAAACGCTTCTTGAGGCATACCGGATTGCGCGGAAATACCTGCATTTCGTCTATCTCGGCAATGTGACTGGGATTGAAGAAGGACGTGATACCTCTTGTTACCATTGCGGCAATAAATTAGTGGAGAGAACAGGATACCAAGTGCGGATAGCAGGGTTAGCCGGTGATGGCAAATGCGCTCAGTGCGGCAAGCCAAACGGCATTAAATCGTAATGCGTCTTCGTCTTGCCTGGCGATAAATAAGGACAGACAATAAGCCGGTGATAAGCAATATCGCAAATGGATATCTTATCGCATAAACCAGGGGCGTCAGTGCAAGGCGGACCGCAGAGGCCTGTAAGGGCGTCTTTTTAAGGTATTCGGCGATAGGCGGGCTTGTCCGGTAATACCACTTGACAAATGCGCTTCCGGGTTTATTGGTCAGGAGATATTTATCCCTGAAGTTTCTTAAGGCAACGACATTGGGATGCATCGGGTTGCCATAGACGGCAGTGGCGATAAAGCAACTTTGCCTGAAGGCATTGGGGTCAAGATATGCCAGGGCGCTGCTGCCGACAATGATGCCCTCGCCTTCGGGATATGGCTCGCCGCTTCCGGGCGGCGTCGGCTGCGCTTCCTGCAGGAAGCCGCCCGACATATCAGGACTGATTCTGGTAACGAAGATGTCGCCGGAACCGTTATATGACGTGTCGTAAGCGACATTTGTGCCGGTCGTGGGCCAGGTCGGATAGGCATTATCGCCGGCGACGCCGCAAAGTATTATATTCCCCGAATTATCAGGCCGGATGCAATAGGCCGTGTCCAGGAATTGTCCGCCTATCATTGTTGAGCCGTTAAGAATAGTAAGCGTTTCGTTGAAAGCAGAGACGAATACATCGCCGGCTCCGCCGGTATTGGTAATGGCAAAAGCGCCTTCGGTGGTCGGGAAATCGGACGACTCTGCCGTGCCGCAGACATAAATATTATTGTTGCTGCCGCCTGTGGTGATGGAATATGATGTTTCGGTGTCCACGCCGCCAATCCAGGTGGAATTGAGAAGACGGGTCAGATTACGGTTGAGCCGGGCAATGAATATATCCTGACTTCCGAGTCCCGGTTCGGTTACTCCATATGGGTTCCAGGTAGGTTCGCTAATAATTGGGAAGGTTGGGGAGTCGGTTGTGCCGGTAACATAAACGGTTGGCAGGCCCTGGACCGGAGCGCCTATGGTAAGGGCGTAGCAGACATCCGGGCCGACACCACCCAGGCCTCCAAGATAGGTAGAAGCGCGAAGGGTTCTCAGGTCGTTACTGAAACGGCAGACAACGCCTTCGGTGGTGAACCCATCCGAGTCAATATCCCTGTCCAAGGCGTCCTCTAATCCGCTTCCTTGGACGGGGAATAGATAAGGTGAGCCGGCAGTGGTGGAGCCGCAGACATAAATCTCGCCTTCCTCGTCACGGGTAATGCTATATAACAAGTCGCTGCCTGAGCCGCCTATGAATATACCGGCAAAATAGAATTCACCCTGCCGGCCGGTCGGGCCTGAGAGATTATTATTAAGTTTGACAATAAAGCCGTCATTGCGGCCGTTATAATTGACGCTGGAAGCGCCGTTGGTATAATTCGGCCCGCCGGTGGTCGGGAAATTGGAGCCGTCTGTATAGCCGCATACAAATACATTGTTATTTTCATCTATTACAATGCCTTGGGCCGAGTCCGCTGTTAAACTGCCTGAAGCAGAACCGCCGAGATAGGTTGAGGCGAGCAAGGCATTCAGGGAATTACTGAGTTTGCACACGACCGCATCATTCGGGTTTACAGAGGATCCCTGGACAGACGGTCCGTTATAAGAGGTATCAAAGGCCGTGGGCGTAAATTGCGTGCCGTCCGGCAACTGTATGGGCGCCCGGTCGGTTAAGATGGGAAAAAAACCGGACCCGCTGGTGCCGCATACAAAGACATTGCCTTGGCCATCCATTGCAATTCCGTAAGCGACGTCAGCGGCAGATGTCCCGATAAATGTAGAGGCAATCAGGGTGGTTAAGGAGGGGTTAAGTTTGCAGACGACAATATCAGTGCCGCCGTTAAATGAAGAGTCATAGGGGTTAAGCGGCGTCTGTCCCTGGGTCGGGAAATTATTCTGCGACACCCAGCCCCGGCCGGGAACCCACACAAAGATTCCGGTGCTGTATCCGGCCACAAACACATTGCCGTTGGTGGGGTCAATAACCAAGGCGCGGGCGATGTCCGTACCGAACCCGCCGATAAAGGTTGACGATAAAAGCGGGTCAATCACCAAGGGAAGGGTCCGGTCATAAGCGCCTACTGCGAATCCATAGGTGGTTTTGTCTATCAATCTGAAAGAGACATCAACCGGTTTCCTTTGCCCGTTTATTTCCTGATAGGCAACCGGTGAGGTAAATCCGATGCTCTTATTTAGGGTCTTTAATTCCAGTTCGCCGGTTTGGCTTACAGCCAGTTTCTCTATGCCTTCTATAGAGAATCTGATGGATTCAGGATTGCCATCCGGGGCAACTATGAATAATTTTTCTATATTCCTGGAGTTTGCCTTCAGGTTTAGGGTAACACCTTTCCAGACCTCGCCCAGGGTGATAAGGTTATATGACCGGATATTAGTCCTCCAGTTCTTGGGATTATCGCCCATGAAATAGTTAACCTCGGTAGGCGCGGGTTCCAATCCGCCTATCATTGGTGTTGCATCCGTAAGAGGT
>JBFMDM010000020.1:11096-23489 GCA_040753835.1 Planctomycetota bacterium | reverse complement strand
GTCTATGATGCTGACGTGGCCGGCAAGATGGCATCAAACCGCTCGCTGGATTTATTCCTGGCCGAGGAGATGGACTTGTTTGTGGCCCGCCTGCCCGAGGGGCTTGACCCCTATGACTGCCTCATCCGCAAGGACGGCAAGCAGGTCTTCCAGAAGTGCATTGACGAGGCCGTGGATTTATTAAGTTTTAGGATTGAGACAGTTGGGCGTAAGTATAACCTGAACAATATTGATGAGAAGACTAAGGCAATAGATGAGATATTAGATACTGTTGCTGCTATTCCAAGAGACAATCGACTACATCTTGTAAAGCAAAAACAATATATTAACCAATTAAGTGGTACGGTGCATATTGCTGAAGAAAAATTGAACGATCGCCTTAAAATTAAACTGAGAGAAATGTCGGGTGGATTCAAATCGGTGACATTAAATTTGCAACAGCAGGATATCCGGGCCGGGGAACAAATCATAGAAATAATGTTAACCAGGAATGAGTTTATACCGATAATCAGGGAATCCGTCGGCCTGGAGGATTACCCGACCGACTTAAGCAGAAAGATAGCAGGGAAGATATTTGAAAACTATGACACCGACGGCAAAGTTACAGTAGAGAGTTTGCTGAACTTTATTGCCGATGACCCGGAAATGTCGGCTTTAGCCAGCCGCATAGCCGAGGAGGCGTCACAGAAGAATATCCCCGACTACGATAAATATCTCAGGGAATGGCTCTCTTTCATAGAAAAACGCCGCCAGCGCGTCCGGGAGGGCCCGGCCCTGAAACAGCAGCTCAAGGAGGCGCAGTTAAAGGGAGACCAGAAGGCCGTAGACCTGATTCTCTCCAAACTCCAGGCGGCTGTGAATTCAAGATAACAAATAATGAAAAATATAAAGAACGCATTAAACATCCTGATATCACAGGGGAAACGTAAAGGACGCCTTACATACGACGAACTCAATAAGATAATCCCGCCGGATATGGTCTCGCCTGAGGACCTGGACAAATTGCTGGTCCGGCTCTCGGACGCGGGCATTGAACTGGTTGACGAGGAGCCATCGGTAACCGACGAGGTGCCAAGGGAGGACGCCGAGGCCGAAAAGGAAGAGGCCGAAGAGGAAGTAGAACTCAAGCCGGCCGAAGAGGTGGAGAAGACCGACGACCCGGTGCGGATGTATCTCAAGCAGATGGGCGAGATTCCTCTGCTCTCGCGGATTGAGGAACTGCATTTGGCCAAGAAGATAGAGCAGGCCCGGCACCGTTTCCGCGAGAAGGTGGAGGAGTCGCCGGTCTCGGTCCTTGAGGCCATCAATCTTTTGGAAGACGTGCGCAACGGCAACATCGCCCTGGACCGGACCCTGCGGGGCGACAGCGAGATAGACCTTTCCAAGCGCAAGACCTTTGTCCGCCTGCCCCGGATTATAATGCAACTCAAGCGCCTGCTTAACAAGAGCAAGGAGGAGTATTCCGCGGTGGCCGGCAACCGCATGCCGCTCAAGGTTAGGGAAAAGATAAACCGCAAAATCGCCGCCCGCCAGCGAAAATGGGTGGGCATCCTGGAATCGCTCAATATCCAGGTGCGCAGAATCAAGCCGATTGCCACCCGCCTGAAGGAACTCTGCAGGCAGTGGAACCAGGCGGACAAGGACCGGTTGACCCTGAAGAAGACCGCGGCCAACCGACTGAAGTTAAAGGAACTGGAGAACAAGTTCGCGGACTGGAAACTGCTCCTGATGGAGGACCTGAACTCCCTGCGCAACCGGGTCAAGGAACTGGAGCGCCGTTACAACGAATACGAAAAATACAAGCGCAAACTATCGGCCAGCAACCTCCGCCTGGTCGTGAGCATCGCCAAGCAATACCGCAACCGCGGGATGAGTTTCCTTGACCTGGTCCAGGAAGGCAACACCGGCCTGATGCGTGCCGTGGAAAAGTACGATTACACCCGCGGCTACAGGTTTTCCACCTACGCCACCTGGTGGATTCGCCAGGCCATCACCCGTTCAATCGCCGACCAGTCGCGCACCATCAGGATTCCGGTCCATATGGTGGAGACGATGCGCCGGCTCAAGGCCGCGGCCAAGGAGATTATGCAGAACAAGGGCCGCAAACCCTCCATTGAGGAAATCGCCCAACTCTCGGACGTGCCGCTGGACGAGGCCAAGCGGATTTACCGCATCATCAAACAGCCGGTCTCCATTGACCGGCCGGTCAAGACCGGCGAGGACACCGAATTCAGCGACTTCATTGAGGACACCTCGGTCCAGTCGCCGGTCAAACTGGCCACCCACGAGATGCTCAAGGAAAAACTGGACGCCATTCTCAAGACCCTGCCGTTCCGGGAACGGGAAATCGTTAAACTCCGCTTCGGCATCGGCGCCGGTTATTCCTGCACCCTTGAAGAGGTGGGCAAGATATTCAAGGTTACCCGCGAACGGGTCCGACAGATAGAGGAGAAAGCCCTGAGAAAATTGCAACATCCGACAAGAATCAGAAAACTTGAGAGCTTTATGGAAGGAGTTAAGAAGGTGTAAAATGAATAACCAGATTATTGAGAAACTGAAGGAACTGCAGGCGATAGACGTAAAGATATGGTCGCTCAATAAATTATGCGCGGACAAGTCGGCCGGGCTTGATTCCACAAAAGCGAATATCGCCGCATTGCAGCAGCGGCTTGAAGAGGTCAAGCAAAAAGCCAAACAGGTGAAGATTGAGATAGACAAAAAGGACCTGGAACTCAAGTCCAACGAGGAGAGGGTAAACAAATTGAACACCCAGTTGAATACGGTCAAGACCAACAAGGAATATTCGGCGCTCACCGGCGAAATCAAGTCGGCCAAGGCGGACAACGACGTGATAGAGGACGTGATTCTCAACCTGTTCAACCAGAACGAGACCGTCCAGAAGGAAATCAAGGAGGTTGAGGCGTTGATAAAAGAGGAGATGGGCAAACTTGACGCCCTGTCGGCCCAGGTGAGCGAGGAGGTCGGCCGCATCAAGACCGAGATAGAGGTTGCCTCGTCCGAAAGGCAGAAGAACGTCTGCCAGATGGATTCTGAAGCGCTGGGCAGATACGAGAAGATTCTCAGCAGCAAGGCCGACCGGACCGCGCTGGCCTGCGTGATTGAGCCCTACAAGGGCGCCTATACTTGCCAGGGATGCCATATGGATGTCCCGCCCCAGCAGGTCAATGAACTGATGAAAAAGAAGGAGATGGTCTGCTGCAAATCCTGTATGAGGATTCTGTATATTGAGCCGGTTAGTACCCCAAACGGCAAATAGAAACGTAGAGCGTATAGCGTGTAGAACAAGGCCCTACGAATTCGCTTCGCGGTCTCTGCGGAGTTCGTAATTAGAAAATTCGTAATTCGTAGTGGTTCGTCCGCCATAGGCGGATCCGCCTTCGGCTGGATAATTCGTAGTGCTATGGTAAAGTTTTCGGATATCTCCAAGTTATGGAAGGAACCGGACGAAGACCCGAAGAAAGAGGGCAAGCACAAGAAGCCATCTTCACCGGATAAAGAATCACAGCATCATCCCGGACACCTTAAACCGCCTGAAGTTCCTTCAGCCAGGTTAGTCAGGATTAACAATACCGTTGAGAACCCGCCTTCGGACACGGTCAAATATCCGGCCGCTGATGCCAGGCCAAAGGGCGATGCCACCCGCCTGACGGACCTGCCTGACCGGCAGGCAGGCGGGCAGGTCGGCGCGCCTAGGGAAGAAATATCATTCCGTAATATCGCCCCAGCCGGGGCGGGCGCACCCGATGACGCCAAACTCAATATCGCCGAGGTCGCCAGGCAGGACGACAAGATAGAGCAGGCCGCCTCGGCGTTATACGACCGGTTATACTCAGCCAATCAGGAGGTGATTGGCCATATCAACGCCAATACCCCGAACCGGATTGACATCCGTGAACTGATTCAACTCATCAAGGATACGGTCTCGTTCATCGCCGGCAACCAGCCGGTCTTGGTCGGTTTCGCCTATCGCCAGCCCAAGCCGGACTATTTCATCTCGCACCAGATTAATGTGGTGCTCTTCTCGCTCTCCATCGGCTCCGGCCTGGGATACAACCAGAACCAGTTGGAGGAACTGGGGCTGACCGCCTTTCTGCACGACGTAACAATGCGCGAACTGCTCAATATCGTTGATGACGAGGAACAGAGGAAACCGGCAAGCAATGAGGTCATCCGCAACTATATCAAGTCAGGGCTGCAACTCCTCAGGCAGGTGCCTCTGTTACCCGCGGTGATACTGGAGGTCTGCAGGCAGTATCACGAGAACTACCACCACCCTCCGCTGTTCCGCAGCTACGGAGTGGCGAAGGACAGCAGCAACAGCGGCGCGCCGCCCTTCGGGGCGAGCCTCGCCTCTGGCTGGGTCCACGAATACGCCCAGATAATGATGGTGGCGGACAAATTTGAGTCCCTGACCCATTACCGCCCGAACCGGAAGACCAAGACGGCCCAGGCCGCGCTGCGCGAACTGGTGGAAACCGCTGACACGGACTTTGCCCGCAAGGCACTGAAGATACTCATCAGGCAGGTCGGCATCTATCCGGTCGGGACCTTCGTCCTGCTTAATACCCAGGAGATAGCCGAGGTGGTGCGGGCCAATGATAATTTCCCTCTGCGTCCGGTGGTGAACGTGCTTTACGCACCCGCCTGCGCCGAGGCTTCGGCGGGCAGGTCCGAGGGTAAACTGGCAGTGTTGCGGACGGTTGACCTGTTAAACACGCCAAGTTTATATGTATCCGGCACCCTGACACGCGAAGATGCTTTGGGTCGGGGAAACCCCAGTAGATAAGTAAATAAGTTGATAAGTTGATAAGCAATCTTTTCTGAATCTGGGGACACAAACTTGTTTGTGTCCCCAGATTCATTATTAGAAGAGGGAGATAAAGAGGGTGGAAAGAGTTCTTGTCGTTGAACGCAGTAAACTCCTTGACGGTAAAGAGATTCCGTATGGATTCCACAGTGAAGGCATTGACGGGCTGTTGCAGAATATTCACAAGTTCGCCTGCTTCATAGACCGCCCGGATGCCGAAAACAATCCGGCCCTCAAGCAGATAATCCCGTATATGGTCATAACCGGAAGTGACGGAAAAATATTCCTGGTCCAGCGCCTGAGCGGCCAGACCGAAAAGCGCTTGCACAACAAATACTCCATCGGAATAGGCGGACACATTAACCCCGTTAGAAGTAAGGCGCCCGAGGCGCCTGCCGCTGACCCGGTAGGGCAGCGGACTTCTAACGGGGCGAGTCCCGTTACTTATTTAGACGGCGTATCGGTTCCTGACATTATTATCAGCGGCCTGGAGCGCGAACTGCACGAGGAATTAGACGTCAAGACCAAATACAAGTATAAACTGGCCGGATTCCTCAATGACGATAGCAATTCGGTAGGGCAGGTGCATTTAGGCCTGGTTTATCAGGTCCTGGTTGAAGACGCCTCCGGCGTCTGCGTGCTGGAAAAGGACCTGATGGTCGGCAGATTTACCGGCGTCAGCGAAATTCAAACCCACTTTGACCTGTTGGAAACCTGGTCGCAGATTGTGTTTAAGGAATTTATATGTAATCCGTAGGCAAAGATGCTCTAAGCGCAGCATGACTCCGAGTGGCACCGTGTGCCACGCTGGATAACTCGTAGAGACCGCCTGCCTGTCCCGAAAGCATTCGGGACGCAGACAGGTGAAACGTTTTAAGCGGAGCGAATTGAGTAAGACGTCCCCCGAATTCGCAAATAAAATAGGACAACAAATGTTGCGAAGAATATTTTTAATAACAGTTGTTTTACTAAGTTTCCTTGCTTTTGGCCAAGGGTGTAAGAAGCCCTTATCTGATATTATTTCCATAGATGGTGAACTTGCCATCAAAAATGATGGGACGGTCTGGGCGTTTGGCGGCTTTAACCACCGCGGTCAAAGAGGCGCCGGTGATAAAATACCCATAACCTACGATATATACTATCCAAACCAGGTTGTTGCTCCTGAAGGAAAAGGATATTTATCAGGGATTACAGCCGTAAGTGGTAATATGAGTATGGGGGTTAACCTGGCGCTCAAGAATGACGGCACGGTTTGGGCCTGGGGTGATAACTCATTCGGACAATTGGGCAACGAGACAATACCAGCACGCCGAACGAATAAAACAAAAAGTTATAGCGCGGTTCCGGTTCAGGTAAACGGCCTTAATAACATAAGGCAGGTTGTGGCAGATTCTTTGTTTTGCATGGCGCTCAAAAATGACGGCTCGGTTTGGGTCTGGGGCGCATATAGTAGCGGCGTTATCCCATTAAAAAAAGATACGGGCGAACGTTACACTTCAAAACCCATTCAGATTCCAGGTTTAACTGATGTTGTATCCATCGCTACCAATGGTGTTTATGGATTTGCATTAAAAGATGACGGCGCTGTCTGGGTATGGTGTATCAGACCGGAACTGGAAAAAAAGAAGATGTATAAATTAATCCTGATCCAACTGCCTCGGCTAAATGATATATCATATATTTCCGCTGGTTTTGGTTGTTTTGTTGCCATTCAAAAGAACGGTTCGGTCTGGGCCTGGGGGACCGGTTGGGCATTTTTCCTCCTTGATACGGACCCGGGCTATTTGATTGAACAATACCCACCTATTAAAGTACCGGGGTTAAACGACGTAATGACAGTTGATGTCGGATTCCAAACACGTCCGGTAGTCGTCAAAAAAGATGGCACGGTCTGGAGATTTTATTACCAGGTTCCAGTAGAAGAAAACAAGACGGATATATTACACATAGAACAGGTGACTGGGATAACTGATGTAAAATCTACCACTTTGGGTGGGTGTTACATCCTGAAAAGAGACGGCACGGTTTGGAAGGTAGAAGAAGATACTAAAACCAAATCTGTTAAACTAAAACAAGTAATCAGGTAGTCTGCGGAATTCGAGGGACGCCTTACTCAACTTGTTAACTCCCGCTCCCTTACTCACCCCTTGGCAGAAGGGTTCTTACCCCCTCACGGACTGTATCTTGCCCCCCGGCGGACGAGATGATGACCCCCGGCACAGAGGATGATGACCCCTGGCACAAGGGATGATGACTCCCCAGAGAATGGATAATGCCTACTGGCACAGATAATACCAATCCCCCAGAGAACGTGCACAGTTCTGGGGACAGCACACCGAACCCTGCCTTTATTTATCCCTCACGGGATGCGTTGCTACTGTCCCTCATAATAGACGGCTTTCGGCGTGGTTTTTTGTAGATAGACCGCGCTTTGTCAAAGAAATACTTTGACGCTTCGTGGAACGCTTGAATCTCTCTCGGCGGTTTGGTCTTGATATACATAATGTGCGTCTTCAGCGGCCCGCTGAAGACGGCCTTGGGCTCATCCTGAAAGTCAAGTAATTCGCTGACCGTCATTCCGAGCCGTTCCGCTATCGCGCGGAGCGTCTCTATGCTGGGCGTTTTTCGGCCTGTTTCTATTGAACTGATGGTATCGCTTGAGATGCCGATTAGATTGGCAAAGGCGGATTGCTTGAGTTTCATCCCCTTGCGGATGGACTTCAGCCGCGCGCCTAACTGGACCGCGAATAGTTTCGCCGGGCTAACTACAAGTTTTTCCTGTTCTGTTGTCATAGTCATTTCCTCCTTATGTGTATCATACCTTACGAATAAGCCGACAAATTTGAGTCCGTTTAATACCGCTTTTGGTCGGTAATTATTTTCCGCTCTTGAGCGGTATTTATTCCCGGTCGGCTTGTTGACCCCACGCATAGATTCAGTATATTCACATCTATCTTTAACCGCGCGTCCCGAAGTCCTTCGGAACATCAAAGGGGCAGTAACACCCGCCAGTCACCAGTCCCGCCAGGGCGGGATTGGCGTGCGGCGGGTCTCCGCCAGTCCGCCTTAGGCGGATTGGCGGATAACTCGCAGTAACGAATAAATTCTAACTGCGAGTAAGAAAAGGAGGTGATTTAATCGCTGGATTATGGCTCTAAATGTTTCAGGGACATCCCTGAACGAGACAGGGGCATCCCCAACTGAGACCGGGACATCCCTGACCGGGATAGGGACATCCCTGACCGGGATAGGGACATCCCCAACCGGGATAGGGACGTCCCTGAACGAAATAGGGACATCCCTGACCGGGACAGGGACATCCCTGATCGGGACAGGGACATCCCCAACTGAGATAGGGGCATTCAGTAAAGTCCTGTGAATACCCCTAACGATATACATAATAAGGACTTAGATGAAAGTGAGGTAAATATGCCAGGAGGAAGAGATTATATACCGAAAAGCAAAGCCGAGTTTAATGGGTGGTTCCGTAATTTTGAGGCCAATGTCGGCCCGATTGCCACGGCGCTGGGGATTGCACCGGCCTTTGTAACCGCGGTAACCGCGGCCTATGCGGACTGGACCCTGACTTATACCGCGATGCAGACGGCCCACAATGCGGCTGAGGCGGCCACCGGCACCAATGACGTTTCCCTGGCCAATGCCTACGGCGCCATCCGCCCGCTGGTCAAGATGATGCAGGGCAATCCTAATATGACCGTGGCGCAACGGCAGACCCTGCAAGTCACGGACCCGGATAAAAATCCCACCCCGACCGCACCGGAATATGTGGGCAGTTTACCGCCGCCTAACCTGATTCTGGATTGGTCTAAAAAATCCAAGGTGGTGGTTCATTTCGGCGTCGCTCCGGAAAACGAAAAACGCAATGCCAAGCCGCCGGAGATTGCCGGGGCGAAAATATGGTATCGCATAGAGACCGGGCCCTGGGTCTATGTGGCCGACGACACCAATTCGCCCTATGACCATTATTTCAGCATCACCGAGCCGCTCAACGTGGAATATCAGGCCCAGTGGTTTGATAAAAAGGGACGCTTGGGCGTCTTTGGCGATTCGGCTAAATGCACAGTGACGCCGTAACACTACGAATAACGAATCAACTAATTACGAATTCGTAATTCGGAAATTCGTAATTCGTAGAGGCGATTATGTTTAAGGATGAACTATGTCACTATTGCCAAACGAAGTAAAGACCGAGCACATCCAAAACCAGGCCGTTACCACACCCAAGATAGCCGATGGCGCAATCACCACCCCGAAACTCGGGGCTAAGGTCGTGACCACCGAAAAGATTGCCAACCAGGCCGTTACCGCCTACAAAATAGGCGAAGGACAAATAACCGCCTCGCGCATCAAGGATGCGTCCGTAACCGAGCCGAAGATTGCCAACGAAGCCGTAACCACGAAAAAACTCTCGGCCCTGGCCGTAACCGGTGAAAAGATAAAATCCGCAACAATCACAGGAGACAAACTCGCCCTTGAAGCAGTGGGTTACAAGCAGTTGGCAACAGACAGCGTCCGGACAGAGAAAATCAAAGACGGAGCCGTGACTACCCCGAAGATTGCGGTAGGCGCAGTGGCCGCCAATCAGTTGGCAACGGACTCTGTGACGAACGAGAAAATCAAAAACGGCACAATCACCCAGGCCAAACTGGCATTTACGCCGCCCTCAGTGGCCCGGCCCATTACCCCGCCTTTGGTCTCATCCGAATTGGGAGCGGGCAGCGTGGAGACATCAAAGATTTTGGATGGCGCTGTAACAGGCGCAAAGATTGCGGGCTCAGCCGTGACCTCAACCAAAATAGCGACCAATGCCGTAACCTCAGCCAAGATTGCCAACGCCGCGGTCACGCCGGAAAAACTCTCCTTCTCCGTACCGGTTAGACCAATGGTGCCGCCTCTGGCAACAGCAGAAATCGCCAACGGAGCAGTCACCCAGGATAAGTTAGCGTCCGGTGTTGGCGGAGACCGCCACATCATCGGCACCTCACAGGGCGAGCAGTCGTTAGAAGGACTTTATTTGCCCGGACAGTCGTTCCCGATTGTCTGGACCGTGGCTGATTTGTCGCCTTGGCTGCCGGCCGGCGCCAGGTGGGCCATAGTCCAGCTCGGGATGTTCACCGAGTCAATGAATCCGAACGTGGTGGCTGAGATACGCGTCAGGCGGGACGAGGCCCAGCGCGAGGCCATCTGCATCTCCAACGGCTCAACGGGCAAGACCGTCTGGAATCAGGGATTAGTGCCGCTGACCCCAAGCCGGACCGTGGAATATCAGTTGACAATGACCGGAGTGATAACGGTGACCATTTTTATATCTATTATAGGGTATATCCAGTGAATTTTAGTTGGAAGTTGCCGTAATCGCCTAGTTGGATAAGGAGATGGGCTTGCTTCGTCTCTGTATTCACTATGAAGTTTTCTTGCCTTTTATCGGTTAGCATATATAATAACCGCTATGGTCCCGTTAGAATTACTGCTAACCCTCAATTCTTTGCGCATCGGCTCGGCGTTCTATGAGCGGCTGGTGCGGTATTTCGGCTCGGCTGAGGCAATCGCATCAGCAAGCCCTGAAAAAATCCTCAAAATCCCACGGTTTTCAACCTTTGCCGGAGAACTGCCCAGGGCATTGAAAGAAGAGCGCGGTAGGCAGGAATTGGAACTCTGCCGAAAGAACAATATCAAGGTTATCTCGTTTGAGGATGCGCAATACCCGCAACGGCTCAAGACCATCTTTGATTATCCGCTGGCGCTTTATGTCAGGGGCAATATCAAGGCGCTGGAGAATGACAGGACTATTGCCATTGTCGGGACCCGGCACAACAGCATCTACGGCCAGATTCAGGCCGAGCGGATTGCCTACGCGCTGGCGCACCGCGGGTTCTGCGTGGTCAGCGGCCTGGCGCGCGGCATTGATACATACGCGCACCAGGGCGTGCTGAAGGCAAAGGGCGGTCAGACCGTCGCGGTCCTGGGCAACGGACTGAAAAATGTCTATCCGCCGGAGAATAAGAAATTAGCCGAGCGGATTTGCGAAAACGGCGCGGTGGTTTCCGAACTGCCCTTTGGGATGGCGGTCAACAAGATAAATTTCCCGACCCGCAACCGCATCATCAGCGGCCTGAGTTTGGGAACCGTGGTGATAGAGGCGCCATTGCGAAGCGGCGCGCTCATCACGGCTGACTTTGCCCTGGAGCAGGGCCGGGAGGTGTTCGCCCTGCCCGGCAAGGTGGATAACCTGTTCAGCAAGGGCTGCCACCATCTGATTAAGCAGGGCGCTAAACTTATTGAAGGCATTGACGATATCCTTGATGAGTTAAATATTTCTGTAGGCGATGATAAAACAACTGCGGCGCAACACACTATCTCGTTTTTGGATTATAAGGAAAAGTCGGTCCTGGCGGCTCTTCATCCCTCGGACGGACTGACCATAGATGAGATAATTGACCGGACCAAACTGCCGTCCTCGCTGGTCCTGACCACATTATTAGCGCTGGAGATGAAGAAACTGGCCAGGCAATTGCCCGGGAAGAGTTATATTAGAATATAGGAAAATAAGAATGAGATTTGAAGAGCCATTGGTCTTGGCGGCGATTCCGCTGGTGATTGGGCTGTTGTATTATTTCACCAGGCCCAGAGATGCAATCTCGTTGGGTTTACGGGCGCTTATAATTATTTTGCTTACGTTCGTGGTAGCCGGATTCCAGATGAGACAGTCGCCCAAGAACGCCTGCCGGATTTACCTGGTTGACGATTCCGGCAGCGTATTCCTTGATAAGGACAGGTTGGTGGCATCCATAAATAATATCATCAAACAGTCGGATAAGAATGATAAGAGCCGTATTCTATACCTGGCAACCGACAACAAGGCCGTGACCAATATTGAAAAAGGGCTTTTGTTTGCCAGGGCGTCATTTCCGGACGGCTATCGCAATGAGATATTCCTGTTTACGGACGGCAACCAGACCGAGGGTGATGCAAAGGCGGTTATTCCATATCTTAAGCGGGATGGAATAAAGTTGTATACCATTCCGATTGGCCCTAACGAGGTGCGGGATATCAAGATGGACTTCGTGGATGCGCCTAAATTTGTCCGTGAGGGCCAACCCATAGAACTCAAGTGCCGTATCTTGAGCACGGTTAATACCGCCGTAAATGTTCAGGTATATAGCAATGGCAAACTCATTGCCGAGTCGGGCAGAACGTCATTGTTAAAGGACCAGGACAATTTTGCGGTTGTCAACCTTCCGGCCCAATCTAACCCCATCCAATATTATGAAATAAAGGCCTCATCCCCGGAACTACACGAGATAGTATCAGAAAACAATGTATGGAAGGATATTATCCAGAAGACGGGCAAGCCAAAGATTCTGTATCTTTGCCGTGTAAAATGGCCATCTTGGGAAACCGCCCTAAAAGTTATTCGTTCAACCGGTGATTTTGAGATAAAAAAGCAAGAGAAGACATCTCTGCTTAAACTATACGATATAGTGATACTGGATGATATGCCTTATACTGATATTAACTTTATGGATGAGATAAAAGCATTTGTC
>JBFMDM010000020.1:0-11086 GCA_040753835.1 Planctomycetota bacterium | reverse complement strand
GGCGGGCTATTGGTGATAGGCGGTCAGAATAGTTTCGGCTTGGGTAACTACCAGAACAGTGAATTGGAGAAGATTTTGCCGGTCTATGCCTCGCCGCCTGAGGATTTATCCTTGGCGGTAATACTGGACGTATCAGGCAGTATGGATGAGCCGTCCGGGGTTGCGGGCAGGAGCAAGTTCCAGGCCGCATCAAGGGCTTTGGAAGATTCTATCACGTTACTCAGCGCAAAAGACCGGTTGGAGGTAATGGTGTTTAATCAGGGCTATGAAACGATTTTACCGCTGCAGGATACTACGGGCATTATACCGAGATTAAAAGACAGTATTGCCAAGGTTAGGCCGACTGGCCCAACCGCCATCCTCCCGCCGCTCCAGAAGGCAATATTAACCTTAAGCAACGTTACATCAGCCAAGAAACACATTGTTCTGCTGTCAGACGGGCACAGCACGACCAACGAGCCGTTGGACGGCTTCAGGCAGGCGGCTGAGAAACTCCGGCAGAATCATATAACCATCTCGGTTATTGCTACAGGAGAGCATATCAACGAGGAAACGGTTAAGGCGCTGACCGGCAATAATAAATCCGGCAAAATCTACCGGCTTAACGGTAAAGATAAAGACGGTCTGGCCAGGAACTTGAAGGATGACTTATCGGTCAGCAAGGAATTCTATCGCGAAGGCAGGGATTTGCCGGTTACCGGATTAGCAAGAGACGATATCCTGAAAGGGATTGGGCGTATCCCGGAGATTTCAGGATACAACCGGACCACCTTTAAGTCGCAAGGGCGATTAGTGGCGTTTGTTGCAGGCGGCGAGCCGCTTATCGCTGACCGGCAATACGGCCTGGGCCGGGTGATGGTCCTGGCCACCTCTTTGGACTCGCAATGGACGGGCCAGTGGAACAAGTGGGACGGATTAAGGCAGATGCTCACCCAGGCGCTGAGATATCTTACCAGTAACACATCACAAGAGCGGTTATCCAATATCTTAACCGAGACGCTGGATGGCGGCCGTATTAAATTGCAGTTAGAGGCGGCGGATAACCTGGAACTTATTGCCCAGGGTGAATCGCTTGATGAAGAAGGCGCCGATATTAAGCCCGTGCATCTTTCACAGGTTGGAGTTGGCAGATATGAGGCGATTCTACCGTCACTGAAAGACGTGTCTGTTATATCTATATTTGCTCAAAAAGAGGGCGGTAACCAACTGCTCGGCCGTGTTCCGCTGGTTGCACAATATCCAAAGGAATGGCGCCGTTTCACGCCTGATACGGCTTTTCTGAAAGAGATAGCCGAAGCAGCGGGCGGGAAACTCATTACGGCTGAGGAATTCGCCAAAGGCGGAGTTCTGACTACGGCGGCTGACAAACAGGAGCCGGTCTATCGCAATATAAACGCCATCCTGATACTGGCCGCGCTGGGAATATTCCTGATAGACCTGTTAATCAGGCGGCAATAGTTTTATCTTATTCCTTTTCCGGCTTATCTTCCGTTTTTCCGTTGCTTCCTGAGCCATACGACATCGTGACGTCCTTAATCTGGACCTTGCCGTCCTGGAGCAGGAGAACAATGCGGCCCCGCTTGTCAATGCCGATTTTCTCTATTTCCTCGTCGGTCATAGAGTGCGAGCCGATTTCCATTCCGTTACAGGACGCTGATATTTCTGTTCCGCTGACCGTGAATTTCAGGGTATTCCAGTCGTTTTCCTTATAATCAACCTTTTCCAGGGATTCATCGTCCCAAGGTTTAATGACTTGGATAAGAATAGAGCCGTATCCCGGGATGGTTCGATAATCTCTGTAAGTTCCGAGGGTATGTACTTTTTTCCCGCTCGCATCTATACCTGCCCCGACGAAATTGTAATCCTCGTTCATCTTGCAGACAGTAAACATTGAACCCTTATCAGGCCCGACCTTTCCCTGGAATTTGAAGATGATGCTTATGGTATAGTCCAGGCAGGTCGGTTCCTTATAACGTATCATTGCGGATTCTGATGCGCAGTTGATGGCGGAATCCTTGACGGCCCAGCCGCCTGCTTCTTCGTCATCGTCGTCCTGCTCCCAGTTATTGATGTCCTTGCCGTTGAATAGTTTTATATCCATTGCTACCGGCGCGGTGGACGTCTCCTTGCCTTTCAGTTCGCAGATACGGAGCATCTGGTTGAGGTCGTTGGTATTCTCGGTAACGGGCATAGTGCCGTTGTATTTGCCCTTTAACTCGTCAAGTCCTTGTTTGGCCTCGGTCCATTTACCCTCTTTGAATAAGGTGGTTGTCCTGTCTAATAGCATATCGGCCTCCTCGTCCTTGACGCCGTCCGCGCCGTCGCGGTAATGGAATTTTAACACATAGGCCTTCCATTTTTCCTCAATCTCATCAATATTAAGCGGTGTCTTTCCGTCCTTGGAGACAAAGGCATAATTATAGACATCATCCAAGGTCTTAAACTGGCTGTCCTTCTTCTTTCCGGAGTTGAACTGGGTGTATTCCATAAATCCGTTAAAAAGCCGTCCCATAATGTAGAAATAATCTCCGGCCGGATATGGCTTGGTTTTATCCTCCTTTTTAGGACAGGCCAGCAGGAAATGGACAAAAGACCAGGCCTCGGCATAGCAAAGGCCGCCATTGCGATAGAAGTCCTGTTTATTCATCTTCATCAGTTCCTTCAACGGATAATATTTCTTGTTTTTGATAGCCCGCTGGATGGTCGGCAGCCGCCCCAGCGCAATCGGTCCTTTATGCAGGCACATCCTGAATTTGCCGCTCTTGACCTCGGAATTACCCATACAATCGGCAATGCCCTCGTCATACCAGCGGGGCACGCCTTCTATCTCCTCATAGGGCCGGCCGAAGACCATATGGTGAAACTGGTGGACGCCTTCGTGGGACATATAGTTGTAGATTTTCTCCTTATTTTTGGAGAAATAGCCGCAGAGATATCTTTCCTGCGGGCTGTAAAAGGCGCCGGCTGAGGGCGGAGCGCCGCCCTTGATAAACTGCCTGCGGTTCTTGTACATCTTGATTTCAAACGGCTTGCCCAGGGCGCCGCTCCAGTTGAGCAGTTTGGACAGTGCGTCAAACGTCAGTTCCATCCGCTCCAGGAATTTACGGCCATCGGCTTCAGTACCGGTGGTTCTCAAAAGGTAATGCTGTTGGTTGCTTTTGAGTTTGAGCCATTCCTTGTCAGGCGGGTCTTCACCATATCGTTCTATCTGCGCCCGGATGGCGAGGCCGAGGATGAATATAAGGCAGGAAAAGACGGCCAGCCGGGATATTCTTTTGGCGAATATCATACGATACCCCCTTTTCTTATAGGGTTTTTCTGTTATTTATCATCGCACAATAAACAAGAATCCGGAACAACGTGGTGCAAAACTGGTCTTTTACCAACAAAGTTATATTAATATAACCATTGTAATCATTTTGTCAAGTAGAATGTGAAATTTTATATGGTTTATTCTCCAGAAGTAAGGAATGCTCGAGGAAAAAGATGGTATTCCCGGGCAGTTACGTAAATAACATCACCAATTTGGTGACCAGATAAGAAATCAGGGCGCAACAAGGAAAGGTTAGAATCCAGGCCGTGACGATATTAGCCGTCACGCCCCAGCGCACGGCCGAAAGCCGTCTGGTGGAGCCGACGCCCATTATTGAGGTATTAATGGTATGGGTGGTGGAGAGCGGGATGCCTAATTGTGTGGCCAGTTCAATGGTTATGGCGGCGCCAGTTTCGGCCGCAAACCCGTGCACCGGCTCAAGTTTGGTGACCTTATAGCCCATAGTTCTGATAATCCGCCAGCCGCCCACGGCCGTGCCGATTGACATCACCAACGCACATATCACCACCACATAAATGGGTATCTTAAATTCTGGCAAGACGCCGCCCATAACCAGAGCCAGGGTGAAAACGCCCATAAACTTCTGGCCGTCATTGGTGCCGTGGCTGTATGCCATAAAGGCGGATGAGAGCACCTGAAGGTTGCCGAAAATACCCCGGATTTTGCCGAGCATAACCCGTTTGAAGATGACATATATCAGGAGCATTATTATCAATCCGCCTCCAAATCCGAGGAAGGTAGAAAACCCCAGCCCTTTCAGGACCTTTATCCATCCATCAAACTTGAGGGCGTCAATGCCGCCGGCTGCGAAGGCGCCGCCAGCCAGTCCGGCTACCAATGCGTGCGACTCGCTGGTCGGCAGACCGAAATACCAGGCAATGGTGGAAAATATGATAATGCCCAGCATTGCCGCTCCCAGAATAGTCATGGTTACTGCTTCCGGGACAATAAACCCCTTGCCGATAGTGGTGGCAACCTTGGCGCCGAGCCATAAGGAAACCAGCGCCCCGATGAAGTTAAAAGATGATGCCATTATTACGGCGTGGATGGGTTTCAGGACTCTGGTGGAAACGACTGTGGCAATCGCATTAGGCGCATCGGTCCAGCCGTTGACAAACTCGGCCCAGAGGATAAGTAAAATGACAATGATTAATCCCGCAGAAACTTCAGGCATACTTCAGGACAATCCCTTCAATAATATTGGCTACGTCTTCACAGCGGTCTGTGGCGGTCTCCAGGTCCTGGTAGATTTCCTTCCACTTGATTACCTTAATCGGGTCGTTTTTCTCGTTCTCAAACAGGTTTGCCATTGCCTGGTGCATCAACTGGTCGCCCTCGTTCTCGTAGGTGTGAATCTGCACGCAGTGCTTGATAATCTCGCGGTAGTTCCTGATATTACGCATACCGCTAGTGCTGTGCTGTAAAATCTCGGTGGCGTTTTTGAGGACCTGGGCAAAGGCAATTGCCTCTGGTGTAATTTTGTCTATCTTATAAAGACCAATCCGGCTTGCCGCCCCGTCCATCAGGTCAATAATATCGTCCATCTTGGTAATCAAATGATAGATATCCTCGCGGTCAATGGGCGTGACAAAGGTTTTGTTGAGCATCTCTATGGTTTCATGGGTAAGCAGGTCGCCGGCATGCTCCATTTCCTTTATTTTTTTTATATACTCGTCGGCATCAGTCGGATATTTATTTAGGAAGTCATAAAGGATTCCGGCTGTCGTATGGGCATTACCAGCAGATTTCTCAAACATCTCATAGAACGATTTGTCTTTTCCTAATAACGCGCCTAACATATTGTATTCTCCTTATTTTTACGGTGTCCTAAAAGTTTAGTTTAGTGGATACTATAATGATGAATAGATAATGTCAAGGAAATGAGATAAAAAAGGGGGAACGCTATCTCTCAAAGATGCGTTCCCCCTTGCTTCACTTAGAACAGCCCGAGAATCTTGCCGTTTTCGTCCAAGTCGTAGTGCGTGCCGGCCGGAACGCTGGGCAGTCCGGGCATTGTTCTCATCTCGCCGCAGAGCGGATAGAGGAATCCTGCGCCGACTGAAGCCCTGACATCCCTGATGGGCAGTGTAAATCCGGTCGGTCTGCCTTTCAGTTCCGGGTCGTGCGAGAGCGACAAGTGCGTCTTGGCCATACAGATGGGCAGTTTGTCATAGCCCAGTTCCGTATAAAGTTTGATTTTACGGCTGGCCAGCGCTTCATAGCGAACGTCCTTGGCGCCGTAGATGTTGGTGGCAATGGTTTCAATCTTTTTCTTAATCGGCCAATCGAGTTCGTAGAGGAACTTGAAGTTGGACGGTTTTTCGCAGGCCTTGATGACCGCCTCAGCCAGGTCCTTGCCGCCGTCGCCGCCATGGGCCCAGACCTCGGACGGCACCGCGTCCTCAGCTCCGGCCTGCTTGGCGAATTTGCGGATAAGTTCTATTTCCTTATCGGTATCGTTGGTAAAGCGGTTGACCGCGACCACGACCGGTATGCCGTGGAGTTTCATATTCTCAATATGCTTCTGGAGATTGGCGCAGCCCTTTTCCAGCGCGGGCAGATTTTCCTTGACCAGTTCGTCTGGCAACGTTTTGCCGGCTACGACTTTTCCTGCGCCGCCGTGCATCTTGAGCGCCCGGACCGTGGCTACCACGACCGCGCAATTGGGTTTCAATCCGCTCACGCGGCACTTGATATTAAGGAACTTCTCGGCCCCGCAGTCAGCGCCGAATCCGCTCTCGGTTACCACGTATTCGCCTAACCGCACGGCCATCATATCCTCAATAATGGAGTTGTTGCCATGCGCGATATTGGCAAACGGCCCGGCATGCACGAAGCAGGCCGTGCCTTCCAGGGTTTGCATCAGGTTGGGTTTCAGCGCGTCCTTCATCAGCATTGTCATAGAGCCGCCGCACTTAAGGTCGTCGGCCGTGACCGGCTTTCCGCTTTTGGTGGTGGCGACCACGACCCGGCCCAGACGTTTCCTCAGGTCCTTGAGGTCTGATGCCAGGGCCAGGATGGCCATGATTTCAGAGGCAACCGAGATATCAAATCCGGTCTCGCGCACCACGCCTTCGCCGTTCAGGCCGGTGATGATATTACGCAGAGCCCGGTCGCTGACATCAACCACCCGGCGCCAGAAGATGTTGTCCGGGTCAATGTCCAGTTCGTTGCCGTGGAACAGGTGATTGTCAACAAATGCGGCCAGGAGATTATGAGTGATGCTGACCGCATGAACGTCGCCGGTCAGGTGCAGGTTGAAATCCTCCATCGGCAGTACCTGGGAATAACCGCCGCCGGCCGCGCCGCCCTTGATGCCGAAAACAGGGCCTAATGACGGTTGCCGGATGCAGACGATGGCGCGTTTGCCGACCTTATTCAACGCCTGGGTTAATCCGATGGTGGTTACGGTCTTGCCTTCGCCTAACGGAGTCGGTGTGATGGCCGTAACATCAATATACTTTGCCATCGGCTTGTTCTTGAGGTCTTCCATTATGTCCAGGGATATCTTTGCCTTATAAGGGCCGTACATCTCAAGATATTTGTCCTTGATGCCCCATTCCCTGGCAACTTCAGTGATGGGCTTCATCTTGGCGGCCTGGGCGATTTCAATATCTGAAGGAACAGAATACTTGGCCTTGGCGGCCTTGCTTGTTCCCTCGCTTTTGCTCTCGAGCGGTTGTGTGTTAGGCATAATCACTCTCCCTTTCTTTCCCGATGTTGACCCGCGCTCACTTCGCTTAGTTCCATCGGGATAGACCCGTGTGGGCCTGTTATTATTAGACCTTTTTAGGTTTATATATTAATGTTAAGACAATTCCGGTAATTACCATCTGAAGCACGCCGAAGACGAACCACTTGACAGCCAGGGATAAAGTAATCGGAAATGTAATCCAGTTGGCAAAGGCGCCCCCAATCCACATCAGGATGCCGAGTATCAGGCCGAAACGCACGCCTTCCATAATACCCTTATTCTCATAGCCCTTGACAAAGATATATGTTATTAACAGTATTGATGGAATATCCAGGACGTTGAACAGCCACATCCAGTTCATCATGTCAGGGCGCCAGATTTGGCCAAGCGCCGTGTATTCACCAGTTATGATAACGCCGTGGATGATGAAAGTGGTTACTTGCTTAACGATGTATGCCACCAGCGAAGCGAGCAGGTACCTTTTAATATTCATAATAATCTTCTTCCCGATATTCATCGGGATAAGAGCCAGTAATTCGCTACGTTCAAACTGGTTCTAAAGCGCCTTCATATAGGCGGTTAGATACGAGTCGCAATAGATAAATTTGTTGAGCAAGAGTTCCGCCGTAATCATTGAGTCCATCAGGTCCTTGTCCATCGGGTCAACAATGGCCTCGTCAAGCCCGTTGGCAATCGCCATCACCACTGTAATCCGGTTGACCATCGGTCGGTCCAGGCATCCCTGGGAGACGTTGCTCAAGCCCACAACGGTCTTAGGCGCCGGGTCGGCCAGTGATTTGAGTTCCCGGATGGTCTGGAACATCATCGGCGTCTGGGCCTGTCCGAATTTAACCGGCAACACCACCGGGTCAAGATGGATGTCATCCGTGGAGATTCCGGCCTCCATTGCGCAGGCCAGGATTCTTAATCCGATTTCCAGCCGGGCGCCGATATTATCCGGAATGCCTTTTTCGTCCATGCAGAGCCCCAAGAGTCCGGCATTATATTTCTTGGCCAGTCCGACCAGGGTTTCCAGTTTTGCCTGTTCTCCGGTCGTGGAATTGATTAGCGCTTTTTTCTTACAGGCCTTGAGCCCGGCCTCAATAACCGGCGGTTTGGCGCTGTCTATGGACAGAGGGGTATCGGTTACCTCCTGTATGGCTTCAACCAGCCACTGCATTGCCGCCACGTCGTCGGCCGCGGCCGGCCCGACATTGACATCCAGCATCCGGGCGCCGCATTCCACCTCTTTCTTGGCGATGTCCTGGATGGCCTTTTTGTCCTTTTCCTGGATTGCCTTGCGCACGGCCTTGAACATACCGTTGATTCTTTCTCCGATTACTAACATGTCATTGCTCCTATTCTATTTGGTAGTCATCTGTGCTAAATATTTTCTGGTCAGTTCAATTGCTTTGGGGTGATACATTACAAGCATGTCGCTTCCGCCCAGAAGGAATCCGATGGCCGTGGTGGCTTCCCACATAATGGCCCGTTCCACGGCCTTACCCCACATCGGCATCTCCGATTCCGGCGCTTTGGCCTCCTTGGTCTTCCAGGATTCGTTGGACACCACCGCAATCATCGGGTATGCCATGGTCTTGTCGCCGCCCAGCGCGGCCAGCCGGGTACGCTCCATAATGGAATATGAGTATTCAAATCCATAGCCCAATGGTCCGGTTGACGGGAATATCACGATGCGGTTGGCCGGCATTTCCATATCCAGAAGGAGAATATTGAGTTGCTTGCAGATATTGATGTCCAGCGGGCTCTCGGCAATGATATTATGCCCGTCCGCCAGGCAGGTGGCGGCAAGGACCTTGTAGTTGTCCTGGGTGGCTGTGCCTAACAGGCATCTTTCGCCTTTCAGGGCTTGGGAGATTGCGGGAAACAGTTGGTTATCCTTTTCCGCACTGCCGCATCCCCAGATAATCAGCGGAATGGAAACCGCGGCCTTGACTTCTTTTACGGTTCTCACCACATCGTCCACCGAAGTATTCTTGTTTTCCGGATGGGCGCCGGTCAGGCGCAGGCAGATGGCATCGGCCTTATATTCATCCTGGCATTTCTTGGCCCACTTGGCCGGACTGTTTATTACGTCCTTGAACGGTTCGGTCAGGGCGGCCGGCCATTCCGGATTGACCATATCAACCACCTCCATCGCAATGGCCGGAGGATTGGGAATCGTGCCTTCCTCGGTCAGGAAGGGGAGCGTGTTCTGGCCGCCTAATTTAACGACCTTGGAGCGGGTGCCGCCTTCTGATGATGTTGCCCCGATTACCACTTCATTTACGGATGACGACCATTTTTCCAACAACTTCGCTACTGGCATAACTCGGTCCTTTTCTTACTGCCCGTTTGATGTCCCGATGTTACATCGGGGCAATTACGGGTAGTTAGATCCGCCTCCCGCCAAAGGCGGGTCGCCTTCCTGCCCTGCGGGTGAAGTGACTGGCGGATCATATTAGATCCCCGCTGGAGACCTGTCTTTCAATTAGTGTATTCTTTCACGAGTATAGTGTCAATCCTGCATTTATTTTAAGGTATAGGGATTTCAGAGTGAAGATAATAATCTCTTCTGGGCCCTTAAAAAGGAGTAACTTATATTGCAATAACTGCGTAGTCAATAAATTTATCTAATATTAATATTATTAAGAACAACTGAACCATTGACCATTGTAAAAACGCTGTTCGGCGTCTGTTCTATAAGATAGGTAAGGGTATCGTTCGGGTGTTTGAACTTCCTTTTATTACCGACTGGGAAAACGGTCAGGTCAGCCGCATATCCGATTTTCAGGACGCCGATTTTGTCAGCCAGCCCGACTGTTCGCGCGCCGTTGATTGTGCCCATCCGGAATATCTCGCTTGCGCTCAAATCCCGGTGGTGCTTCCTGATGAAATTCATCTCGCTCAGGATGCTCAGGTCCTTGTTGCTGCCCAGTCCGTCCGTGCCGATGGAGACATTGACACCGGCTTTGAGTAGTTCCCTGAACGGGTGGTTGCGGTGTCCGAAATAATGGTGGCTGTTCGGGCAGTAGACCACGCTTGAACCCGAGCCGGCCAGCAGTTTTATGTCGTTTTCCGTGAGATAATTGCAGTGGACGAAAAATGCCGGCGGCTTAAGCATTCCCAGTTTTTTCATATAGCCCACCGGCGTGGTTCTGGGCGGGCGCCAGTTGCTGGTCTGGCGGCCGATTTTCTTCAGATATGATATCATTTTTCCTGAGCCGCTTTTCAGGAATTCCACTTCCTCCTTTAATTCGGACAGGTGTGTTGAAAGCACGAATCCTTTTCTGTGGGCCAGGCCGAAGAGCATCCGGTATAATTCCGGCGATACGGAAAACGGCGAGTGAGGCGCCACCCCGCGCTGAAGCAGGCCGTTTGTGTATTTGCCGGTATGCTTCAGTGTATTCTTGATTCTTGCGAATGTCTCTCTTGCCTTGGTTTTATCAAGCGAGACGGCTTCCTCCACCAGGATGCGGCGCAGTAGCGCCTTGCGGTGCGCCTGCAGTGTAAAACTCAGCCGGGTATGGTCCACCACCGTAGTTACGCCGTTCCTGACTGATATTTTATATCCGTAGTTTATTGTCTTAAGATAATCAGAGGCGGTCAGTTCCTTGCGTTTGGCAATGACCTTCTGTGCCCATTCGGTGAACTGCTGAGGCGGTTTTATCGGGTTGCGGGTATAACCGTAAAGGGGCGGGCCTTCCAGGTGCGTATGGGCGTTAATCAGGCCGGGCGAGATAACGGCGTTGCCGAAATCAAATGTCTTTCCCTTTACGGTTTTGACAGGCCCGTAAAAGATATCCTTGATGACGCCTTTTTCCACGCCCAGCGCGGCGTTCTCCAGGATGACATCAGGCGTAATGATTATATACTTGGCTCTGAGAATAATCATTCTTTTTTATTGATACTCACATTGTTAATGTCCTAGTTGTATAGGTAGTTTAGTCGCATGGATAAACGACGCCAAAATGTTTTGGGTATTACTAATCCGTTTAGTTTCTCGGCGGACCCGGATACCCAGTTTCCGGATATCCCCGATTCCATGATTAGGCAGC
>JBFMDM010000019.1:0-24322 GCA_040753835.1 Planctomycetota bacterium | reverse complement strand
GTTATTCGTAGAGCAAATATAATCAGGGTTTATAAAGAGAGTAAGATGCCGAATAATTGACCTCATTAATATACTTTGATAAAGTGTTATCATGTCTGACATTTGCTGCAACCACGAGCCAAACCTGTCTAATGAGAAGAATGATACCCAGCCCGCGGCCAGGGGTATGAGCGGCTCGCAGGCGACTATTGCCATCGGCGGGATGCACTGCCCGGCCTGCGCATTGAATATAGAAAAGTCCCTGCTCAGCGTCAACGGCGTGATGGAGGCAAGTGTCAATCTCATTGGCGAGAGGGTCTCGGTCCGATATGACCCGAACCGCACGGACCTGGAGCATATCAAAAAGGCCATCACCCGGCCCGGATATACTATCAGGGAAACACTCTGGGAAAAGACCCGGGCCTATTGGGCCGAGCGCATCTTCTTCGGCCAGATGGCGCTCTGTGCGGTTCTGGTCATTGCGGCTAATACCGTGGATTTGCTTCATCTTTCTCGCGGCCCGCTGGCCTGGGGGCTTACACTTTCCGACTTATTCTCGCTGGGCGTCATCATTATCGGCGGCTATACCATATTCAAGGGCGCAATCCAGGCGCTTATCGTCCGCGACCTGACCGTGTTCTCGTTGGTTTCCATCGCCTCTATCGCCGCGGTGATTGTCGGCGCATACAAAGAGGCGGCAATGGTCATCCTGATTATGCTCATCGGCGAGACCCTGGAGCGTTTCGCCCTGCGCCAGAGCCGCAAGGCCGTGGCCAAACTCCTCAACCTCACGCCGGTCTCGGCGCTGGTCAAGAAGGGCAACGATGAAATGAGCATGGAACGCGAAGCGACCGCGTCCAGCGAATTGGAGGTCCCGGTCGCTGACGTCAAGGCGGGAGATATCCTGATAATCAAGCCGGGCGCGCGCATACCGGTGGACGGCGTTATTGTCAAAGGCCAGGGCGCGCTCAACGAGTCAATGCTTACAGGCGAATCACTGCCTGCGGACAAAAAGGAAAGCGACACGGTCTACAGCGGCACCCTCAACGAGGGCAATGCCTTTGAGATGCGGGCCACCCGGACCGGCGATGACACCAAATTCGCCCTGATTAAGCGGCTGATTCTGGAGGCCGAGGCGCAAAAAGCGCCTATCCAGCGCGTGGCTGACCGCTATGCCAGGTATTTTATCCCGATAGTCCTGGCCATTAGCGTCCTCGTATTCATCCTGACCCGCAATATCTATACAGCCATAACGCTCCTAATCGTGGCCTGTCCCTGCGCCCTGGTCCTGGCCACGCCCACTGCGGTAGTTACCGGACTGGCCAACGCCTCGCGCAAGGGCATACTGGTCAAGGGCGGACAGTATCTTGAGGCGCTCGGCTCGCTTGATGCGCTCCTGATAGACAAGACCGGCACGCTCACCACCGGCAAACTCGCCGTAACCGACATCGTTCCGGTAAACAACAGCAGCGAGAAAGACGTGCTGTCGTTAGCCGCGCTGGCTGAGCGTCGTTCAGAGCATCCCATTGCCAGAGCCGTGCTGAAGAAGGCACAGGAACTCCAGATACAAACTCCTGAGCCGGAGACCTGCGAGATATTTAAGGGCGCGGGCGTATCCGCCAGATGCGGATCCGCCTTCGGCGGAAAAGCGACCCATATTATCGTAGGCAACAGCCGGTTGATTGCCGAAGAACAGGTTAAAATTACGTCCGAAGTAAACGAGATTATTTCCCGATTGGAAAGCCAGGGCAAGACCACGTTGATAGTAGTCAGGGATGGCAATATCTCCGGCATTATTGCGGTAACCGATACCCTCAAGGCGCACGCAGTTGAAGCGGTCCAGAGGATAAATCAGAGCGGTATCAAGAAGATAGCCATCATTACCGGCGACAATCAGCGCGTTGCCTCGGCCATTGCCGGCCAGGCCGGGCTTGAAGAATCCTATGCCGGTATGCTGCCCGAGGATAAGGTCAATAAGGTCAGGGAATTAAAACAGAAGGGCTTTAAGGTCGGAATGGTGGGTGACGGGGTCAACGATGCGCCGGCCCTGGCCGCCTCGGATGTCGGCCTGGCTATGGGCGCATTCGGCTCGGATGTGGCCATTGAAGCGGCTG
This sequence comes from Planctomycetota bacterium, assembly GCA_040753835.1. Lineage (GTDB taxonomy): Bacteria > Planctomycetota > MHYJ01 > JACQXL01 > JACQXL01 > JACRIK01. The sequence continues at coordinate 22,229 of JBFMDM010000019.1, read as the reverse complement.
ACGTCTCGCTGATGAGCGACGACCTGGGCAAAATCCCTGAGGCCATCGCGCTCTCGCGACGGGTCCTGGGCGTCATCAGGCAGAACTTCGCCTTTTCTATCCTGTATAATATCGCGATGATGGTCGTGGTCACCTGGTTTGTTCAGCACCAGCACAATATGATTTGGGGCGCGGTGGCGCACCAATTATCCTCGCTTATCGTTATCGTTAATTCCCTGAGATTATTAAGATGACCCGGAAAGCAATCCTATGTTACTTAACTAATGCGATGGCAATAGGCCAGTATTTTTAAGATTCCACTTGACAAAATATATAAAACGGTTATAATATGATATAAATGAACTTCATAAACCTACAACCGAAAGGAAAGCCAATATGGATAAAAAAAACCGTAACATAAGCAAATGGGGATTAACCGCTGTCATTATTATTTTCCTGTTATGTAGTTCTTTATCCTGGACTCAAGACAATAGCCAGACCAAGACCGAATATGGTTCGACCGTTACAATCTCTGGACCTTTCACAGTTCCGCCTAATCAATCTTATGACATTGTATTAAGTGCTGTTACCGATGCCCCTATCTATCAGTGGGCATTCTATTCTGACGGGAATTTTGTAGCCGGAAGTGGTTTTGTCTTTGGACATACATTAGATAAGGCATATTCATTTACCCAAACCGAAGCAGGTTCTCATACATATCTATTAAGATTCAGAGGCATAATGGGCGCGCACGGCTGGCCGCCATATACCGAGGTTTCTATTACTGTAGATATCGCACTAGTGGATACAACCCCGCCGGTAATAACCATTATCAATCCATATCAATGTGCCAATTATGACTGGGCGCAACAAGTTTCCGTTAATTATTATGTAACAGACCCCGAATCAGGAATCAAAGAGGTCTCTTCAAGAATAGACACCACCGTTGTCCAAAATAATACCAATGTTCAGGCCTCATCGTTGGGCTATGGTAATCATATTCTGATAGTCAGGGCGGTAAATAATGCCGGGCTTGAGGCAATTGCTTATGTAACATTCAAAGTAAATCTCTCACCTGACGGAATGGCAAATATTATAGATTCTTATGTTGCCAATGGGTCAATAGATAATAAAGGCATTGGTCAGTCATTAAAGGCAAAATTGCCTTCTCCGACTGATAACCCCACAGCGGCAGTTGGGAAACTGAATGCCTTTATCAACGAAGTTAACGTTCAAAATGAAAAGCATATTGATGCCGAAACAACACTGATTCTATTACTGTATGCCAAGAGTCAAATAGCGCAGATTGCACCACCGCTGGCTGACCTGCCTCAAACATTACCATACGTCTCCAAATTAAACAGTTATGCAAAAGTAACATTACCGAACTACAACCAAGTCATAACGATACCTTTAGGACGAAGCGAATACACTATTCAATTTAATGCCACTATAGACCCGAATATTATTGGGTTTACTATTCTTAACTATCAAACCCCGAGTGCGTCATTCCAAATAGACGGGCATAATGTTATCTACACTGCATGGCAGGACCCTAATAATCCTAGCACCGGGACAATAGACCTTGCCAGTTGCGGTTTAGTAGCAGAACACATTTCAAACCTTTTTACTTTAACTGTTGATAGCCAAACCTATGGGCCTTATCCTCTTACAATGGATTTGGTTGGCGTCCAGCAATGGCCGGATATTTATACCGCGTATATGTATCTATATGGTGTTGCTGAAATACCTTCAGATGTTCATTTGTTAGGTGACGGAAAGATTGAAATGACGGGAGCACACTGTCAGAAATATATAGAATGGGTTTCCGTCGCAGCTCAGCCTGTGGAAGGTGAGGAAAAAACTTGGACTATTATTGTTGATGTCAAATTAACGACTTGTGGAATATGGGCGCCTCCTGCTGTGACAGCGAGCTACACGTGTACAGGACCAGGTTGGGAAACTCCTGAAGCATTGGAGGACGGCTTTAATGGAATAGGCGTCCGTAGATATCGTGGCACTTTAAGATATACAGGAACTGAACCGTCCAGCTGTACTATAACCGTTACAGTAACGCCTCTGACCTCTAATCCCTGGATTCTATCACCGGTGACGGTAACCTGGCCCTAAGAAAGTAGGTAATAAATGAATCAAACAAATGTTTCTTTTTGGTTGTTTATCCTGATAATTTTTGGGATAGTCGGATGTTACCAGCCACCCAATCTCATCTCACGCCAGATTAAGGAAAAAGTTATCCATACAGAAGATATTGGTAGGCTTCGGCCGGAAGAAAAAAAAGAGGTGATTTATTGGCTGGAAGAATATCTCCGTCATCTAAAAGAACAAACCCCGGACCTTTACCCTCCGGATGATGAGGAATTTGAACGGAGGAAGAAAGAATATGAGGGATTTAAGAGCAAAGACAATAGAGAAATCATTGTTGGATTTAAAACCGTTTTCTTAATGGATGAACTTTTAGACCAACAACTCCTAAAAGAAATTCGTCAGAAATTCAAACCTGTTGCACAAGACATCAACCAGCAGGTGTATTTAATAGATATTGAAGCGGTTAAATCTTTATATAATAAATTCGCTTCCTGGGATAGCGGCGGGAGCGCGCCGACTTCCTCTAAAAACCCTATAGCGTCTTTTTTTCCTGTTTATGCTCAACCCAACTACTTCTACTATATTGATAAAGATGGCAAAGAACGGCGGTTGGCATTATTAAGACACCCCACGCAACTTTACAAGATGACCAGTGTAATAATTACTCCAGAAATTGAAGCAGATGATAATGCAATAGCGGTAGATTACTATATTAGAAGGATTTATCCTCGAGAAGGGATGAAACATCTTATCAAAGGCGAAAAAGTTAGTATCGTAGATGAAAAATCTATTTTGGGGTTTCTGTACAGGGGGAAATATTTTATTCCCAAAGGCAAGTGTTTGGTCATAGAATGCCTGCCCTACGGGGATAACCTGACCGAAACGGAAAAACGAAAGAATTTCCTTGTTTTTATTACCTGTGAGACGAATAATAATTCTGACACCTCGGGGCAATCTTCTTCTCAAAACAATAAATAAATAACTGTTTGGGCATAGCGAGACAGAGATGTTGTCTAAAAACTAATCCAAAACAGCATTTTAGGAAAACCACCCTCAGCGTTACTTGGAACGTCCCCTATTCCGCGGCATTTCCGCGGGCGTAAAACCGCATTCGTCCTTCCAAAGCGTGGCATTGGAGCGCGGGTCAATCAGCGTCAGGGTAAACCTGAATGACTTATTGCCGGCCTGGCCCTGCCCGCCCTCGGCTGTCTGGGCTAAATTATTCGGGGCGGAATAAGTAAACGACCACCTCCTGGCGGGGTTATTGGACGGCGGGGCGGCGGCCGCGGAAATCACACCGTAGAGATAATAATTCGCCTCCACCGTCGTCTCTTTATCGATAAAGCGGACTTTGTTTCCGGCCTTTCCGATTAATATATTCATCTCGGCCTCCGCATATTTTGCGGTATCAAAAGGCACCTTGCCTTCGGTCTCTAACGGCCTGATTACGATTAGCGGCGGCTGGGACGCCTTGGCAATAGCGTCGCAGGTCAACAGTCCCAATGCCATGTCCCCAACCCCGTCAATAAATTCCCGGCTGGCTTCATTTGAATAAACCACGCGCGTTTCAGGCGGGCTATAGGACGCTTTCCGTTTTGCCATCATTCCCTGGTCCATCGGCATTGCGCATCCGGCCGTCAATAGTACGGCAAACAACAAGGCGTTTGTCCTAACAATCTTACTCATATTCGGCTCCTCCTTTACATAGTAGAGCGAAGGTTAACTATTGCTATCATTAATATTTCCGGGCCGTTAATCAAGTTATTTTAACGATGATTATCCCGGCAGGCGTAAGATAAGATTAAATCATCTTAATCTGGCGCTATCCCTTTCCGATAATATAAAAGGGGTATAGAAGGAATACCCGCCTACGGCGGGTCTAACTCGCTGTAATGGATTTCGGCCTGCCTTCCGGCAGGCAGGTCTAACAGCGAGTAAGATATGAAAAAGAATATCCTCAGTACAGCCGGGGTCATCAGCGCCTGTATTCTGTTGAGCCGGATTCTGGGATTCCTGCGCGATGTGTTATGCACCGGCTTCTTCGGCCCGGTCTGGGACGCCTTTATCTTTGCCTTCCAGATTCCTAATCTCTTTCGCCGGCTGTTCGGCGAGGGCGCGCTCTCGGCCGCATTCATCCCCACCCTGTCGCATTATCTCAACCAGAAACCGTTCGCCGAGGCACTGCGCTTCATCAACATCATCATCACCTTATTGTTCGGACTTCTTTCTGTCCTGGCCGGGCTGGTGATTCTCTTTACCTTTGTCCTGCCCTGGGTTGCGCCGGATTTCGTCCAGGCCTCAAAGGTCTTCTCGCCCCTGTTCCTGAAACTCCTGCGCATAATGATTCCCTATCTGCCGCTGATTTGCCTGGTGGCACTCCTGCAGGCCGTGCTTAATTCCTTCAAGCATTTCCTGATGCCGGCCCTGGCCTCCGTGGTGCTCAACATCTGCTGGATAGGCGGGTTCATTGCGGCCGGATTCATCAACGGTAGCGCGGAGTCGCAACCCTTACAGGATAAACTGCGTCCCGATTATTTCGGGGACGAGCAAAAGGTGATGATTATTGCCTGGTCGGTCTTAATCGGCGGCATCCTTGAGGTGCTTATCCAACTGCCGCCATTATGGAAGCGTAAAATCATATACAAACCAGAAGTAAGTTTCAGGCATCCGGGCCTGAACGAGGTTCTGCGCCTGATGGGTCCGACCATCATCGGCCTGGCCGTGTTCCAGGTGAATCTCTTTATAGACAATGTCATTGCGCTCTGGCTGGTGCCAGAGCCCGGCGCGGTCTCGGCCCTCTATTACGGCAACCGGCTGATGCAGTTCCCGTTCTCGCTCATCGGCATCTCGCTGGCCACCGCGGTTTTCCCGTTCCTGGCCGACTATGTAGCCAAGAACGACATTGCCGGGATGTTCGGAGAACTCAACAAGGCCCTGCGCATTGCCCTGTTTGTCGGGCTTCCGGCCTCAATCGGCCTGATGGTCCTGGCCGAGCCGGTCATCCACTGGTCGTTCTACTCCATACCGGCCTCGCTTTTTCACATCAAGGCGTTTACGCTGGATGCGGTCTCGCGCACCACCTTTGTCCTGTTCTTCTATGCTCTGGGTATCTGGTCCTACGGCGCGGTCCAGATTACCAACCGGGCTTTTTATTCGCTCAAAGATATGGTCACGCCGGTCAAGGTCGGGGTTGGTATGGTCATCGGCAACTTCATCCTCAATATCATTCTGGTCTGGCCGCTCAAGGAAAGCGGTATTGCCCTGGCCACCACCATCTCGTCAATCCTGAACCTGATGATACTGCTTTATATCCTGGGCAAGAAAAGCCGGTCAATTAATGCGGAATCCCCGGCTTCCATGTTGGCGGAGTTTGTAAAAGGTCTGACCCTGCCGCTCTTTTGCTCGCTCCTGATGGGCGCGGTCTGTTATCTGGGGTACAGGTTTATACCCCAGGCGCCCAATCTTTTATTGGAGACCGTGCGGGTTCTGGGACTGGTGGTTATAGGCATCGGCGCGTATCTGGGATTTTCCAAGGTCTTCCAGCCGACCTTGCTTGACGAGGTTATCCATCCCAAGAAAGATACCGCCACTACTAATAACTAATAAGCGAATTACGAACTCCGCTCCGATGCCCCTACGGGGATACGGAGCGCCCCGAACGAAGCATCGGGACGCAGAGACCGCGAAGCGAATTATTCGTAATTCGGAGACCTGCCTGCCGGCAGGCAGGTTCGTAATTCGTAGAGGTGTTATTTAAGCACCAGCCAAATTCCCGACGCTATCAGCAACACCCCGACGAGTTGCACTAATGTAATGCTCTCCTTGAGGTAAAACCATGATGAGGCCAGGACGATGAGAAAGCAGGAACTGACAATGACCGGATATGCCACGCTCAACTTCATCTTGAGCAGGACGTAACTGTAGGTTACCAGGGCCAGGGCAAAGGCAATCACCCCTCCGATAAAATACGGGTTTAGGGCATACTGTCCGATTAGACCTTTGGACTTATCCGCATTGGTCATCGCCACCTTGATGAGGATATTGGCAACCGAGTTCAGTATTATCGTTAAAGCCAGGACGATATAAATATTCATATTTTAATCCGTGTCTACCTGCCCGCCGAAGCATCGGCGCAGGCGGGTCTGCGTGTATCTGCGGCTAATATTTCCGGAACAATTCTCCCCAATCGGTTTCCATAAACCTATCAATTCTGGGCCGGCCTATCAACGGATACCAGATAAAATCGTGGTAGATGCTTGAGGCCAGGGGCGCCCAGAAAATCAGGGCCGGATGCAGTGCGATTTTGCCGAGCGTCTTCAGCGCGCCCTTGCGCAGCATCTGGTCGCCCCAGATGACCAAACTCTTCCTGGTTCGGAATCCGAAATCCACGCCCGAGATGTCCGCGCCCACAATTTCTATGTTCTTCATTTCGGCATTGCCCAGGCCCATCTCGTTGCAGAGCCGGAGGTAATCTATCTTGAGCGGGTCAAAGCCCATCATCTTTGCGGCCACCGCGTCAATCGCCACCGAATCCGCGCCGGCCAGGATGTAGTTCTTGATGACCGGCATCATCGTGCGCGGCCCGGCGCCGTCTCCGCAGACCGTGCCGTCCATCACGGAAAATATGTTAGGATGCAGTTCCTTCTGCATTATCACCAAATCCACCAGGACCTCGTGGATGTGCTTGTGCGCATAGTGGCGCACCTGCTTCAGGAGCCCGCCAAAGGCGTTCTTGATGGCCCCGGTTGTGACCGAATGCCCATGCGTCTTGACGGTCGGCAGATGAATGATATTCCTGCCGATGAACATCTCCGGAATCTCTATGCCTTTGGGGAATATCCGGTCCAGCATCAGGAGTTTGTTCTTAAATTGATACTTGACCCACTTGACTTCAGTCAGGGGCGTGAACGAGAGTTTGTATCTGTCCAGCACCCCAAGCCAGCGGTTGTTCCGCGCGCCCTTAATCGGGTCGGTTACTACGGTTTTGTTCTCAAGGGGAAACAGCCGCTCCGGCTTAAACCCGTCCGCCAAGAGGGTCTTGATTACGCCTTCCAGTTGCCAGGGTTGGGATGAGCAGGCCGGGAAATACTTGGTCCAGGAGAGATTGAGTTTGATGATGGTGTCCTTATCCGGGGACAGGGCAGAGCGATAGTCGGACAGGCCTGCCTGCCCCGCCGGGGCGGTAGGCAGGCGCATCAGTTTTGCGTAATCATCCAGCGCCGTAGCCGGGGATGTTTTCAGGACAGCAACCTTAGATTTCATAGTTCTCTTAACCTGTCGGTATTTGAATGTCTTTACGTTTAGGAATATACCGGGCAATATTATTCGCAGCCAGGATAATCAGCAGGGTATCTATGGGCACGCGGTAACGGACCGAACTTACGTAAATCATATGGACTACAGAAAAGTATAAAATCACCAGTAGGAAAACCCCTATCCGGTCCCAGGATTTCCGCATCCGGATAACCTGCCAACCGGCCAGAATAAGAATGAAACCATAAGAGAAAATGCTTACCAGGATATATTTAAGCGAACGGTAGTCGGCGCAATTGGGCAGTGGATTCCAAAAGTAGCCCAATTTAAGCAGGGCCAGCCCGGCGAACCGTCCGGGGTTTTCTCTTATCCATTGAAGCGCCATTCTTCTTAGACTGTCTTCGCGCTCCGCTTCCGGCAGGCCGGTTATCTCCGGCGGAAAACGGAGATTGTCTATATTAGGCCGGCCGGTTGCCTGTGGCGAATTTGCCTCATAAAGCGACAGTCCATATTGCGTACTGGTAAAAATAACCTGATTTAATACCAGATAATTCCTGACAGCCCAGGGGCCAAGCACAACTATGGTTGAAAGCACGAGCAGAAGATATGGGAGGCGGAACTGCTTTCGCAGCAGCCCGAACGGCGCAAGCAGCACAAAAAACAGGAGGAAGGAACTTCGCGTGAGGATGGCCAGCCCATTAGCAATACCGGCCAGAATGGCCCATTTCAGGACAGCGGTTGATTTATTCTGCCCCGGCTCAGAGCTGGAGGATTCCTGCCATAATATTATGAGCAGGTAGATGAACAACAGGAAGAACAGGGTGAAAATCGTTTCCGTCACCATTGTTTCGGCAAGGAATATCAAAAATGGATATGCTGCGCTTATGGCTCCGGCCACCAGCCCGGTCTTTTCATCAAAGACCCGTCGGCCGATAAGGTAGACCACGAGCGGTATCAAAACGCTTAACAGCGCCTGGACCACCTGAACGGCCAGCAGGGACTGCCCGAAGAGAAGATAACATAAGGCGAGGAATAGCGGATAAACCGGCGGCCGGGCCGCTTTCTGCGCCTCGGTCAGGCCCACAATAAATCCGCTGCCCTGGTAGCCCTTGCCTTCTATCAAGTTTCGGGCAATCGTCTCGTATGACCGCTCGTGCCGGTAAGAATCCTTATATGAAAGATTATCGGCAATGGCAAAGATGAAAATCAGGCGCAGGGTAAGCGCGCCCAAGAGAATGACCAGCAACCAGCGGCTTTTTGGCATATAACCCGCATTATTCATAAATTTTTATACAATTATGCTTAAGACCAACCCCGATATAATATTGGGATGCGGGTCATGCCAGAGGCAGATCCGCCTTCGGCTGGACAATCCCGCACCCCGCTCCAATCAAATAGGGCGGGATGCGGGGCGAGATTATAGTATAAGCATAAATACCTAAAACAAGCCGTTATCATTTTGAGCATCGTATGAATAATCCAGGATAATCAATACAAAATTAGCACGACCACCGCACCCCAGAGTAATATACTTACCAGTAACGGCTTGTCGGCCAGGATGATATTCTCCGGCTCGCCTCCTTGCTGTTTCTGGTGCACCAGATACAAATAACGAAAGATGCCGTAGACCACAAAAGGGATAGTCAGTAGCATATTCTGCGAGCCGAGTTTGGCCACCGTCTCTTCCGAGAGCGTATAGAGCGCATAAGCAATAATGGTGGATGCGGTCAGGGCCGATATCATCTGGTCCAGCAGATAGGGCGAATACTGACCCAACACCGGCCGGTGGTTCTCCGGCGTTTCTAATACGGTCATCTCAGCCCGGCGCTTGCAGAAGGCGATAAAAAGCGACAGCGAAATGGTGCAGATATAGAGCCAACTGGAGATGGCGATGTCTATGGCCACGGCCCCGGCCACCATCCGCAGGACGAATCCGGTGGCAATGGCCAGGGCATCAAGGATAATCGCCTTTTTCAGGGCCAGCGAATAGAGTATCTGCAGAACGAAATAGGATAGGGTTATATGGAAGAAGGGGATGGCCGGTCCGGCGGATAGTTTTGCCCCGATTGATAAACGTGCGGCCCAGAACACGGAGATTACCAATAAGATAACCGCAATTATCAGCGCAACTGGCACGGACAGGCGACCAGAGGCAATCGGCCGTTTGGACTTGACCGGATGTAGTCGGTCCGCCTTGGCATCCAGGATATCGTTGATGATGTAGCAAGCGCTGCTTAACAGGCAGAAGACGACAAACGTTTCCAGGGTCTTAGTCAGCAGAGTGGTATTGGTCAGGTTTCTGGAAAATGCCAATGCCGCAAAGACAAACAGGTTCTTGGTCCACTGTTTGGGCCTGAGGGATTCAATAAGGGCTATCATAAATAGTACAGATTATAGCAGAGCCGCCTGCCTGATGTCTATTAAAATCAATGCGCTATAGTATTTTCCAGATTCCACTTGACCCCGCACATAAATTATGGTAATATGCCTTGCATAAGAATCATGTGGAATATTGTCTATGCGTTCCGAATAATGAAACTCTTATTATGTGCGGGGCACATAATTGATGGTATAATATATGATATATTAATAAAATAGCGCGAAATCCACTGCCCGGCAAATATTGAAATATTTTTATGTGCGGGGTTGACAAATCCAAAATAACGGGTATATTAATATACAGATTAAAACTGCCTGAGAGATGAGCATCTTGTGATAACCTGTAAGGAGGATGTAATATGATTAAAAATGCGGTTATTACCTGGAGCGCTGTTATTATTCTTATTCTAATCGGTAGCGTCGTAACTGTCTCGGCAGATGCGATTACTGTGACTTATCCGGCTGGCAGTGAATCGCTAAAAGTGGGCCAGCCCATAACCCTTACCTGGAATACAGAAGGAGCCATACCCACGGTCAATATAGAATACTCCAAGGATGATTTCGTAAGCGATATCAATGCTATCACCTCAACGGCAGATAATATCGGGGTCTATGTCTGGAATGTTCCTGACGACATCACCCAGGATTTTATCGTCAAGACCAGGGTCTCTTCGTCCGCAATGCCGTCAATATCAGATACCTCTGTCGCATTTAAGATTATAGCCGATATCAATGTGATTTCCCCGGACGGCGGCGAAAGGTGGATCAGCAACAGAACCGAAACTATCAGTTGGGCAATCACCGGCACAGTCCCGACCGTGGCTATATATTATTCCACTAATAATTTCGCCGGCGAGAACCTATCGGTTATTACCACCACAAATACCGGCTCTTACTTATGGCAGATACCTGACAGGGGCGGTTTAAAAGACCAGAGCAAGGTCAGAATCTGCGACAGCCGCGACCTGACCGCATACGGCCAGAGCCCTGATTATTTCAGGATAGATTACTACTATATCACTTTTAATGTCCTGGATTCGGTGACCAGAGAGCCGATGCGGACTATGACCTACCAGGACCCAACCCGCAGTTTGACTATATATCCGGTAAGTTCGGGCGTGGTCGTTCCTTATCCGTATGGTCCAAATCATAACTCCATATTCACCAAGATGGGATATATAGACACCGGCGTGGACAACTGGGATGCAGATAACGATAAGGTATATACCATTACAATGGAGGGCTCAGTCGTCCACACCTGGCAGATACCGGTTACCTTTAACTATGAGCCGTCCAACAACAGTATGACCGTTACGGCCTGGTTTACGAAAGACGGACTGATGATGCCGGTCTATAGCCCTAATACAGGCGAACGGCTCTTGACTAATATACGAATTGATATCTATGACCAGAGCAATAATCTTGTCAAGACACTTGAATCAAACACGCCAAATGACGACGGTGTTTTTACCATTCCCTGGAGTAATACTCTGCTGCAGATAAACAAGACATATTGGGCTAAGTCAGAGATAACATATAGCGGCAGTCCTTACAAAAGCGCCTCCACCTTTGAGATTGACTTTGGCGCGGGCGGGACCACCCATATCTGGGAGGCCAAGGGTAATGTCAATTATAATATTTCCACAAACCGCCTGGAGGTAACCTCCTGGCTGACCTATGACGGCCTGATTATCGCCGCTCCGGACAATGTCAATATCACCATCACTGATTATGCAAACACGCCGGTTTATACCCTGGCATCGTCAACCCACGATACCTGGGGCGTTTTCCGGACAACCTGGAACAATCCCGGGCTGGATAATTACCAGACCTACGCCGCGTATATTGAGATTACATATAACAGCACGACCTACAGAGGCATTGTTGCCTTTGACCTTCAGGAGGAGGGAATCCATGCCGGCTCAAGCGGTCGGACATACTATAAAACCAACAAATGCGGCTATCTGGGCATAGAGCCGCTCCTGCTTATCCTGATACTTCTCGGCTTGCGCCGCGCAGTTATCAGGCAGAGGTAGAATAATTAGCCCGCATTATTCATAAACTTTTATGAAATTCTGCAGCAGACCGTCCGATAACATTATATTATGCGGGCAATCCAGCACATAACCTCATCGTTGGGCGGCCCAGATTGGAGGTTATGTGCTGGGCTATTTATGAAATAAGCGCTACTATACTAAAACACTTTGCTATCAGTTTAAGTATCGTATGAATAATCCGGATTAGACCTCTATAGCATTTTTGTTGCTTACCTCATCCGTTTTTTCTAATTCTTCCCTACGGGGTATGCCTTCTACCCACATCGGGTATGCCTCCTGACCCCATCGGGTATGTCTCCTGGCCCTATCGGGTATGCATCCGAGCCCTATCGGGTGTGCCTCCTGGCTCTATCGGATATGCATCCTGCCCCTATCGGGTGTGCCTCCTGGCCCTATCGGGTATGCATCCTGGCCCAATCGGGTATGCCTTCTGGTCCTATCGGGTGTGCCTCCTGGCCCCATCGGGTATGCCTTCTGGTCCTATCGGGTGTGCCTCCTTGCCCCATCGGGTATGCCTTCTGGTCCTATCGGGTGTGCCTTCTGCCCCCATCGGGTATGCCTACCTACCCTATGGGGTATGGGGGGATACCCTGCCCCCCACCGTGGGACCACTTTTTTCAAGGGAATATACAGGGCGTAAAACGCCTGGTATTTTTGATATATCATTGGTAATTTAATGAGGTTAGAGAAAAAACACCCCCTTAATCTGTGTGATGGCTCATTATGCCAGAGGTGCATTTTTAGGCACAAAATATTGACTTTTTGGCCTTAAATATGGTATTTTGACCGGCGAAATCGGCATTAACAGGATAGATTCTGTCAGTAGTTGTCATAGGGTGGCATATGCCAAAAAAGAAGAAAACCGGCCTTAAATTTACCGAACTATTCAGTAAACACCCGCAGGAATTACTTACCTCTGATGAGGTGTGTATGTTGTTACGGATAAGTTTACGCACCCTTTACCGGATTATCAAAAAGGGAGATTTGCCTTACAGCAGGGTCGGCCAGACCTATCGTTTCAGGGTGGCGGAGGTAAAGGATTATTATCTGACTATTGCTAATCCGGTTTCATATTATTTCAAGCCGGAGGTTCTCCAGAGATATAACGAGCCATCGGTTAAGTGCGAGCACCAGAAAGAGGCCAAAGGCGGCGGCTGGCTTATCTTCAGGGATATTCCGGGCCGGCCGGGCGCTACGGCTTATGCCCGCTATCACGAACGGACCTTGCCTTATGACGAAAAGGTCGTGATGTTGACCCGTACACAGTTTGAACGTTTGCCTGAGCGGGAAAAGTTACACTGGCGGGCGTTTGAGATACCATAGGCAAAAAAGAACCCTAACGGCTTTTGCTTTTGAGCAATACCTTAATCGGCACTTCGTTGATAGACAGTTCCTTGCGCAATTGCTGCTGGATATAACGGACGGCCTGTTTGCTGAAGAGCGAGCGGTTGTTGGTCATCAGGGTAATGACCGGCGGGAATGAGCCGGTCTGGGCCACGTAATAGATTTTGGGTATCCGGCCGCCCCGGTGTGCCACCGGCAGGAGCGTCTTGATTTTCTCCGTCACCTTGTTCAGGCCCGGGGTCGGAATCTTGATGCCGGCCTGCTTATATAACTCGCGCGCCATACTGATGACGGATGTTACGTTAAACCCGGTCTTAGCCGAGATAAAGACAATCGGCGCAAAGGAGAGCCCCTGCAGGACGCTGTCCAGATATTTCTTGTATTCGTCAGTCGTGGTCTTGTTCTGGACCAGGTCCCACTTATTGACCGCAATGATGCAGGGTTTGTAGTTCTCCGTGATGAACCCGGCGATTTTCTTGTCCACGTCCGAGACCTTGTCCCGGGCGTCTATCATAAACAGGACCACGTCGGCCCGCTGGATGGCCGTCTCGGTCCTCTGCTGGCTGTAGATTTCAACGGCCTCTTTTAGTTTTCTCTTCTTCAGGATGCCGGCTGTGTCAATCAGGATAAGGGTTTGACCGTCCTTCTCCAGGCGGACGTCAATGGCGTCCCGGGTGGTGCCGGGAATCGGGCTGACAATGGTGCGCTCCCCGCCGACCAGGTTGTTGACCAGGGTGGATTTGCCCACGTTGCGCTTGCCGGCAATGGCGATGACCAAGGCGTGTGGGGCGTTGAGCGTTGAGCGTTGAGCGTTGAATGTTTCGTCCACCGGATTGTCCTGCGGGTCAGACGCTCCACGCTCTACGCTCCACGCTCTACGCTTAATTTCTTCCCAGAGTTCGTTCAGTCCCCGTTTCTGGAGCGCGGAGATGACCAGCGGCTCGCCGAATCCGAGTTTGCGGAACTCAACCAGCCCTTTTTCCAACTGCATCGTATCGGCCTTGTTGACGCAGAGCACGACCGGCTTGGTTTGACGACGTAGGTTCTTGGCGATTTCCAGGTCCAGGTCGGTCACGCCGGTCCGGATGTCAGCCAGGAATAGAATCAGGCCTGCCTCTTCCATAGCCGCATTTATCTGATTGCGTATCTCGGACCAGAGGACTTTCTGAGATTTTAGTTCAAATCCGCCCGTGTCAATCAGTTCCACGGTGAGTCCGTCGCGCGAGACCACGGCCGAGATGCGGTCCCGGGTCGTGCCGGCAATGGCATCCACAATCGCGGTCCGGCGCCGGCACAGGGCATTGAACAGGGTGGACTTGCCGACATTGGGCCGGCCGACAATGGCGATGATATTGTTCATAAGTCAACTCTACGAATAATTCGCTTCGCGGTCTCTGCGTCCCGATGCTTCGTTCGGGGCGCTCCGTATCCCCGTAGGGGCATCGGAGCGGAGTTCGCTATTAGTAGTGGGAATATGGCAAGTGTTTATACCTTTGGCGCCGAAGCGCCATGGCGCCCTTATGGCGCTCACTTATACTGCGCTAAGACCGCTGATAAATCATTCTGTTCCGGTTCGGTCAGCCCGAAGAACGCCACGCCCAGATAATAGGTCTGTTTGGCGAATTTCTGCTCGGACCGGACCACCTTGCCGAGGAGATGGTAATCCCTGCCCGACTGAACGATGTCAGTCGTTCGGGCGGGGCGCTCGGCTAAACGTATAAACATCTCCACTTCGGTGCCAAGCGGCAACAGGCGTTTGCTGCCCATCAGAAGCCCTGAGGCGCTGATATTGACGGTCTCGGACCTGAGTTTGTCGCTGACCTGGGCCTTGGGCTGTTTGTATTCAAACGGGATGGCCAACGCAAACCTGGTGAACCGGCGGCGCTCAATCAGGTATAATTTCTTTTCCTTGAACAGGTCCAGAAGGGCGCCGTCAAACTTGCTGTCGCGCCCCTGCTCCAAAATCCCGATGGCCTGCTCGTGGGTCATTGCCTTTTTATAAGGCCGGTCCTGGGCCACCAGGGCGTCATAGACGTCGGCAATGGCCAGAATCTTGGCCGAGACGGTCATCTGGTCCGACTTCAGGCCCAAAGGATAACCGGAGCCGTCTAATTTCTCGTGGTGGGTGGAGGCGATATGCGGAATCTCGCGCAGTTCCCGGGCGAAGAACATATTGTCCAGGATTTCCTTGGTCCGGACCGCGTGGCGCTTCATCTCGTCAAATTCCTCGGGCGTGAGTTTGTCGGGCTTGAGAAGCACCCGGTCCGGCACGCCGATTTTGCCCACGTCGTGCAGCGCCGCGGAATAGTCCAGCATCTTCAGTTCGGTCTCGTTGAATCCGAGTTCCCGGCCCAGATTGATGGCGTAGCGGGCGACCCGCTCCGAATGGCCGGCCGTGGTCGGGTCCCGGGCGTCTATGGCCGAGCCCATGGTCTTGAGGAAACTCTTGAGGGTCAGTTCCTGCTCCTGGTATAACTGGGCGTTTTCCACGGCCACCGCGGCCTGGGCGGCCAGGGCCATTATCAGCGCCTCGTCCTCCATATTGAAACTGCCCCGCTTCTTGTTAAGGACCTGCAGAACCCCGACCGTCTCACTCTTGTGGTTGAGCATCGGCGCGGTGAGAATATTACGGGTACGCCAGCCGGTCTGCCTGTCCACGGCCGGATTAAAGCGCTCGTCCTTGTAGGCGTCCGGGATATTGACCAGTTTGGAATGCTTTACCGCGAATCCGGCAATGCCTTTGTCGGCCGGGAACCGGATTTCCGAGACCTCTTTTAACTGGGCTACCCGGGTATAGAGTTCGTTGGTGTCGTAGTCCATCAGGAAGATGGAACTGCGCTCGGCGCCGATGATGGTGGTGGCGTTTTCTATGATCAGTTTGAGCAGGCGGTCAATGTCCTTTTCCCGCATCAGGGCGCTGCTGACCTGCAGGAGCATCGTGAGTTTGTCAATCCTGATGGTGGACGAGACCACGCCGCCGATACTGCTTCTTTCCATAAAGAGTATCTATACCTTATTTCTCAACCGGGTCAAGAAAAATAGCCACCAAGTCACCAAGACACGAAGAAAACTATTTATTAATTTATTCTTGGCGCCTTTGTGTCTTTGTGGCTACTATTTTCTTGACATTATTACAAAAATATGGCTGGATAATTGTTATGAAAGTGGCTGATAACATACCGGCTTTCAGCATCGCCGTGGTCGCGCAACTGACCGACACGCCTATTCGCATGCTCAGGGAATACGAAAAACAGGGGTTAATCAGGCCCAAGAAAATCAACAACCGCCGGATGTACACCGGCTGCGAAATAAGATTTGTCCGGGACATCCGCTATTACCTGACCGAGCGCCGGATGACCATAAGCGGGCTTAAGGAGTTCTACCTGCGGGCCGCCTGCTGGGAAATCAAGCGCTGCCGCCGGCCCAAATGCCCGGCCTACGGCAATATCCGCAAACAGTGCTGGCAGGCGGTCAAGGACCATAAGGAATGCAGCCCGGAAATCTGCCCGTTCTGCCCGATTTTTATTATCAAGACCGGTGAAAAGAATAACAAAGACGCCAATGCGATAAGCCCCTTGGCGTATGCGGAGAAATAAATTATGCCAGACAAGATTATTGTTGCCTGTTCCTCCTGCGCGGCGCAGTATAATGTGGCGACCCTGCAGCCGGGCGCCAGGTTCAAGTGCCAGAAGTGCGGCACGATAAATACCGTTCCTATGCCCCAAGCGCCTGACCAGCCCGCGGCTAAACCGCCGACCAGGATTATGCCCAGGGCGCCTGCAGGGCGGCCCGCAGGGTCACCCAGTGGGCGGCCTGTAACCGGCACCAAGCCGCCGACCAGAATTATGACCCCGGCCAAGGGAATGGGCATAAAGACCTCAGGCCTGAAAAAGGGCCTGCCCGGGAGGAGGCCGGCTGAAGATTTTGGAGAGGACGACCTCGGTGAACTGACCGTGAAAAAGAAGAGCAAGGCGCCTCTTTTCATCGGAATCGGAATAGGGGTGGTTATTCTGGTGGTGATTATTATTGCCCTGTCTTCAGGCGGCGGAGGTATTCCGGATGAGGAAGCGGCAATGCTTAAGAAGGTTGAAGAGGAGGTAATGGAGAAGGAAAAGGCCGAGGCCGAGGCGGCCAAGAAGGCCGAAGAGGATAAGAAGACCGCAGTGGAAAAGCCCGCTCCGGAAATAAAAAAGTCACCGCCGCCCGAGCCCAAAAAACCATCCAAGCCCAAAATCAAGGACGATATTGACGAGGCGGTCAAGGCGGAGATACTGCCGGTCCTGAAGGATATGCGCAACCAGCGGGACCTTGAGCCGAGCCGGGAGAAGATTATGGCTAAGGGCAAAAAAGCCATACCGGTCCTGATTGAAGCCGTGGGCGGAGACGACGACTGGGCCGCAATGTTTGCCTATGAGATACTCCTGAAGATGACCAAGCGGAACCGCGATGATACCACCAAGGTGACCCAGATGCTGAATAAGGATATGCGCCGGGACTGCCAGAAGGACTGGGAGGACTGGTGGTTCAAGAACAAGGACAGCATACCGGACTAACCCCGCACATAAAGAGTAGAAACGGGTATTTCTGGAAGTATAGAAAAGTATACCCTACAGGCACAAGTAAAAATGTCCGCCAAAGGCGCTCGCCTCGCCAGGCGCCGCCCGAAGGCGAGCCTCGCCAAAGGCGGGAAGCCGGCGGGGATCTGCCTCCCGCCAGAGGACGGGTCGCCTCAGGCGACAGGCATGACAACCACAGATTTTACAGATATTATTTAATCAGTGAAATCTGCGGCTACGAAGTTTTCTCGCTACCCTTTATGTGCGGGGTAAATTATTCAACCCAGTAATTCGGCGCTTCCTTGGTGACTACAATATCGTGGGGATGGCTTTCCCTGAGCGAGGCCGGCGAAATCCTGATGAATCTGGATTTGTTCCGGAGGGTCTCAATATCCTTGGCGCCGCAATAGCCCATACCTGATTTCAAGCCGCCCACCAGTTGGTAAACCAGGTCGCTCAGCGGCCCGCGCGACGGGGTCTGGCCTTCAATGCCTTCAGGCACGAGTTTGGACTTGTCGGTGATGGCGGCCTGGCCGTAACGTTCCTTTGAGCCCTTAATCATTGCGCCCTCGGAGCCCATGCCGCGGTAGACCTTGTAAGGCCGGCCCTTGAAGAGGAAGACCTCGCCCGGGCTCTCGTTGACCGAGGCAAAGAGCCCGCCAATCATCACGGACGACGCGCCCAGTGCCAGGGCCTTGGTGATGTCGCCAGAATGTCTGATGCCGCCGTCTGCAATGACCGGCACCTTGTATTTGGCCGCGGCTTTGGCGCAGTCATAAGTCGCAGTGCCCTGCGGCACGCCCACGCCGGCGATGATGCGGGTCGTGCAGATGGAGCCGGGCCCGATGCCGACCTTGACGCCGTCCGCGCCGGACTTGATTAGGTCAATCGCGGCTTCGGCCGTGGCCACGTTGCCGGCCACCACGTCTATCCTGAACCGTTTTTTGATGTTCTTGACCGTATTAATCACGTTGGCCGAATGCCCGTGCGCCGTATCCACCACCAGCACGTCCACATTGGCCGCAATGAGTTTTTCAACCCGCTCCATATCGTTGACCCCGACCGCCGCGCCGACAATCAGCCGGCCCTGCCTGTCACGGCAGGCATTAGGGAACTGCAGGGTCTTGTTGATGTCCTTGATGGTAATCATCCCCTTGAGGATATCGTCCTTGTCCACCAGCAGGAGTTTTTCCACCTTGTTCTTGTGGAGAATCTGCTTGGCCTGTTCCAGGGTGGTGTTGGGCTGGGCGGTAACGAGGTGTTCTTTGGTCATCACCTCGGAGATTTTCTTCTCATCTGATTTCTGGAAACGCAGGTCCCGGATGGTCAGGATGCCGACCAGACGCTTGTTCTCTATTACTATAGGAATGCCTGAAATATGGTGGTCGGCCATAATCTTCTTGGCGGTTTTGATGGTTTCATCCGGCGGCAGGCAGACCGGGTCTGAGATGACGCCTGAGGCCGAACGTTTGACCTTGGTGACCTCGCGGGTCTGTTCCTCTACGGAGAGATTGCGGTGGATGATGCCGATTCCGCCTTCCTGGGCCAGGGCAATGGCCAGATTCGCCTCGGTGACCGTGTCCATCGGGGATGAGACAATCGGGATATTGAGCGGAATATGGCGCGAGAAGAAGGTCTGGGTATTGACCTCGGTTGGGATGACCTCGGACTTACGGGGCACCAGAAGGATGTCGTCAAAAGTGAATCCGATTTCTGCGATAAACTTGCTATCCATAAATACTATATAGCAGGGAGTCGGTAAGATGTCAACAATTTAAGATATTTATTTTATATATTTACGAGGTTTGGTCCTGATATGCCAGCCCCGCACCCATCCACCTGCCAGAACTGACACCGATCAGGCGGGAAGGATTAGGTGCGGGTGGGGGGTAAACTCAAGGACAGGCCAAAACACGATTATCTGTTTGTCAGCAAGAGCGGTCATCAGATAGACCAATCAGCCGTGCGTGATGTTGTGATAAAATACAGCGCTCCGCTAAAACTGAAGAAACCGGTAACCTGCCATACCTTCAGGCGGAGTTGCGCCACGGAGATGGTAAAAAGGAATGCCAATCTGATGCACGTCAAGGAGATATTGGGGCATGAAAATCTGGAAGCGACCAAGGTTTATTGCAGGTTGACCATAACCGACCTCAAAAAGACGCATCAGAAATACCATCCGAGGGAGAAGGATAAGAGTAATTATTTGTAAGATTTGGCTTGACTCCTTTGGAACAAAATATTAAAATATGAGTGGATAAAATGATAGAACAAATAAAAAAGGCAATTACAGAAGAACAAAGATACGAGTTTAGTATCCATGCGACTGATCAGAGTATTTTACGAAAGATAAGTCGTCGGGAGATCCACGAAGCGGTTGAAACTGGTGAAATTATAGAGGATTATCCAGAGGACAAATACGGTCCCAGTTGTTTGATTTTTGGGCGGACGAAAGAAGGTAGGGCATTACATATTCAATGCTCGTATCCGAGTAGACCCAAGATAAAAATTATTACCCTCTATGAACCAGATTCATCTGAATGGATAGAATTTAAAATAAGGAGGACTTAATTATGAAATGTGATTTATGCGGTGGAAAGATTGTTAGGCAACTTGTTAGTTATACACTTTTTTATGAAGGGCAATGGATTATCGTGGAACATGTACCGGCAAATGTTTGTACACAATGCGGTGAAAAATTATTTGAGCCAGGAACGGTAGACCATCTCCAGAAAATCATTTGGGAACATCGTAAACCTGCCAAGAAGATTGAAACACCGGTATACGAATATGCATAATACAAAATTTATGCAAAATTGATTCTAAATCATTTTATGCCGTTGTTTTACTTATCAATTTGATGGTCCGGTAAAGGTCCGGTGACACCCACCAGCCGCCGGAATCCCGAATGCTTTCGGGACTAATGGCGGGAGGCGGGCAGGCCTACCAGAGGCGGGCAAGCACACCTTCCGATAAAACCCGCGCCCTGTGTCGGTAGACACTGGTTAGCTCAGCACCGAAGGAGCGCACTGGGTAAAATACTTGACTTACAGAGCACGGTTTCGGTAAAATAGCCGTATAGGAGGCAAGGTGTGTGGAGCGTGTCTAAAAACTCTATTTTTGGCGCCAAGATATACTATATGTTGTATAATATTTTAATATTGCCTACTACTAATGAACGAGTATCTTAGTTTTTGGACAGGCTCTCTGTCCCCAATGCCCCTATTCCGTCAAGCGGATAATCTGCAGGCCGGAACCCGGTTGAATATGTGCCTATTGCTTTATGCCGGAAGAGTTATATTTTACCACGAAGTAATCAGCCTGACCCATCGGTGTGTTACCATCCAAAGAGCCATAAGTGATACCAACCGCATAAATATTGCCATTAAAATCTGCGGCAACACCATTAGCGCAGGTAAATCTTGAAGGAGAATCAATATATGTGCCTGATATCCTGGTCCACTGTTTTACGCCATCAACGGTATATTTTGTTATGAAGTAGTTGCCAGCACTGCCGCCTACAAAAGCGTTACCATCCAAGTTTTCGCAGGTTATACCGGCAACGTATAGGTTACCGACCGGGTCAAGGGATACGCCATAGGCATGATTACCAGGACTCCCTAATCCTCTGGTCCATTGTCTTATGCCGTCTGAATTGTATTTCAGGGTAATAATACCTGTATTGCCATCCAAATTGCCCAATGTGGCGCCTACCGCGTACATATTATTATTGGAATCAATGACGATATCCTGAATGGTTTCAGATAAATTAGTCCCGGATTGAATCGTCCATTGTTTCACACCTTCAGGATTGTATTTGATGATAAATATGTCATTCTCTCCAGCGCTCATATTGCCATCCAGATTGCCGCTCACCTGGCCGGCTATGTAAACATTGCCGTTAGAATCAGTGGCAATAGCATTGGCAAAATCACCGTTTCCATCTGATTTTATGGTATGCCCCCAGATTAATGTCATATCAGAGGCATATTTTGAGACAAACATATTGTCATACTCATAAGATATGTTTCCAACACCATGCACCCGTTCCCTCTGATTAGACCCGGTTATACATATATTGCCGGCAGAATCAACCATAATATCAGAAACTACTGCTGTTGTGGATACCGGCCTAACCCATTCTTTTACGCCATCAGTGGTATACTTTTCCATAAATGAGCCATAGTCAAATCCAACAAAATAGGCCAGATAGGCCTTACCGTATGAATCAAGCGATAAACTTCTTCCATACGCTGATGTGTAATCCGATATTCTGGTCCATCGTCTTGAGCCGTCGGAGGAATATTTTGCTATGAAGGAATATACCTGATTAGTAGGGCGGATTTGGTCATGCAAATTACCGCCGGTAGTACCACTCACATAGATATTGCCATTAGATTCTGTCTTGACGTCATAAGCGGTATCATCTAATATTGTGCCTGACTGGATTGTCCAGAATGATTTTTTGGCGCTACTGCCGCTTTCCGTGTTCATCCCGATCATATCCTCGCATACCCCGCCGTAGCCCAGGGCCAGAACCGCCACCACAGCCAAA
>JBFMDM010000018.1:0-24676 GCA_040753835.1 Planctomycetota bacterium | reverse complement strand
AAACTGGGTATCCGGGTCCGCCGAGAAACTAAACGGATTAGTAATACCCAAAACATTTTGGCGTCGTTTATCCATGCGACTAAACTACCTATACAATTAGGACATTAACAATGTGAGTATCAATAGTGTCAGTTATCCCGACAGTATTTGTCGGGATTACTACCGATTTAACCCCCGCCGTTCGGCGGGGTCTAAGAACCTGTAACTCGCTTTGCTCTAACAGGTTCTAAGAGGGGCAGGTACCCAAGTGGCTAAAGGGGACAGACTGTAAATCTGTTGGCGATGCCTTCGGGGGTTCGAATCCCTCCCTGCCCATATTAGAAACTATTAGCGACGAAGGAGATTTAGAGTTTCTTATATCCCGCACCCCGCCCTATTTTGACTGGAGCGGGGTGCGGGATAAAAGCCAGTAACGATATTTTGTTCCCGAATGCTTTTGGGACCAAAATCCCTAACTGGCTCTAATGCGGGTGTAATTCAGCGGTAGAATGTCAGCCTTCCAAGCTGAACGTCGCCGGTTCGAATCCGGTCGCCCGCTCTTTACTCTCCGTTATGAACGGAGTGAATTACGGAGAGTTATCCCGCCGACTGGCGGGATTACTGCTGTTTGCGCCCTTACGGGATAAACTGCGTGAATTACGGAGAGTTGTCCCAGCGAACTCGAAGAGACCGCGTAGCGAATGACTGGACTACTGTTGTTTGCGGACTGCTGTCAAACCAATAGGCGGACAATTTTATAAATATTTTCTATTTCCTTGACAGGTAAAATAATATTGCAATAATGGGTAAATTCCCAATTTGGGTCTCAAATAGAGCGCTGTTGTAGCTCAGTCAGTAGAGCACGTCCTTGGTAAGGACGAGGTCATGGGTGCAAATCCCATCAACAGCTAAGTAAGAAAATAATAAAGAGAAAAGGAGCAATTTATGGCAAAGGAAAAATTTGACAGGTCTAAACCGCACTTGAACGTGGGAACCATCGGCCACATTGACCACGGCAAGACCATTTTAACCAGCACGATAACCAATATTCTGGCCAAGCATAAGATGTCCAATGCCAAATCATATGCGGAAATCGCCAAGGGCGGCGAGCAAAGAGGCGAAACCAAGATTCTGACCATCATGGTGGCGCACGTGGAATACGCCACGGCCAAGCGGCATTATGCCCATATCGACTGCCCGGGACATGCGGACTACATCAAGAACATGATTACCGGCGCGGCCCAGATGGATGGCGCTATCCTGGTCGTCTCCGGCGTGGACGGACCGATGCCCCAGACCCGCGAACACGTCCTGCTGGCCCGTCAGGTGCAGGTTCCGGCCATGGTGGTCTTCCTGTCCAAGACGGATTTGGTGACCGACCCGGAACTCCTGGATATCGTGGAAGTGGAAATCAGGGACCTGTTAAACAAGCACAATTTCCCGGGCGACAAGACGCCGATTATCAGGGGCGCGGCCTTAAAGGCGCTGGAGTGCATGTGTGCCAAGCGGGAATGCCAATGGTGCGGCTCTATCTGGAAATTAATGGACGCTATTGATGAGTTTATTCCGGAGCCGGTCCGCGAGGTGGACAAGCCCTTCCTGATGCAGATTGAAGATGTCTTCAGCATCAAAGGAAGAGGCACGGTCGGCACGGGCCGTATTGAAAGAGGCAAGATTAAAGTCAATGACCCGGTTGATATCATCGGTTTTACCAAGGAAATCAAGAAGAGTGTGGTAACCGGCGTGGAAATGTTCAACAAGTTGCTTGACGAAGGCATCACCGGCGATAATGTCGGCGTTCTCTTAAGAGGCGTGGAAAAGGACGAACTGGAAAGAGGAATGGTTATCTCTACGCCTGGCACCGTGACGCCCCATATGAAGTTTGAAAGTGAAGTTTATATCCTGTCCAAGGATGAAGGCGGTCGGCATACTCCGTTCTTCACGGGTTACAGGCCCCAGTTCTTCTTCAGGACGACCGATGTCACCGGCGCGGTCACTTTACCGCAGGGCGTGGAAATGGTGATGCCCGGGGATAACAGCCGGCTGACCGTGGAATTGATTACGCCTGTGGCGATGGAAGAGAAGCAACGTTTTGCCATCCGTGAAGGCGGCAAGACGGTTGGCGCCGGTGTGGTTACCAAGGTTCTGCAATAAGTTATGTTGTGCCAACGGCTTGCACGCATAAGTATTCCGCTATCTTGTTCCAATGCTGCCACAACGGGGCTTTTCTTGCAAAGTATCCCGTGAAAGATTTCCGCGGTGCGGCAGTGTTTGTATTATAAAACATTGTAGTCGTTTGTTGATTTAACGAAAGTTATACAGACGACTATACTGGGCTGTATAATTACTGATAAATCAACAGCCCAGTAAAAGATTGGCGCTGATAAAATGAGGGAATGGATTTTTCTTGAGTGCACAAAGTGCGGCAACAGATATTACCGCACCAGCAAGAATACGAAGAAGCAGGCAAAACTTGAGTTGAAGAAGTTCTGTCGTATTTGCCGGGCTCATACGCCCCATAAAGAGAAAAAGAAATAATTGGCGCGCTATAGGTCTGTAGCTCCAATTGGTAGAGCGCCGGTCTCCAAAACCGGATGTTGGGGGTTCGAGTCCCTCCAGACCTGTTTCCCCCTGCCAGGAAACGGTCGGAGAATAGTGCGGCTGTTGATTGTATACAGCCGACTATAGATGTCCGTATAAAATCAACGGACACTCTATAATATCCCTGATGAGATAAAAATGAAACCGATTACTTACAAGGAAAGAGAAGGACTGATAATCCGATTTGTCACCTGGGCATTGGCCTCGCTCTTTGCCCTGTTCGGATGCGTCTCGCTGTTTTATGCCATATCTCCTGAAGATATCACCAAAGTCCCGCCCCAAAAGACATTCTGGGGCTATACGGTCCAGCAACTGATGGGCAGCGACGCCCCGTATACCATCCCGTTCTTTGAGTTGAATATCACAGTGGGCACAATCATCTCCGCGCTGGCATTCGCCATTATCGTCATTCTCATCAACCGTTTTGTTGTCAATACAAGCAAATCGGCCGACTTCCTGATAGAAACCGAGTTTGAACTCAAGAAGGTCTCCTGGCCGCCCCGGAATGAATACTGGGGGTCATCGGTCGCCGTTATTATCTCGGTGGTGGTGATTGGCTTGTTTATATTTATTGTGGATATGATTCTCACGCAGATTATGAAACTGGTCTATCTCCAGTAAATCATATCACCCGCGGCAAATAGCGCCCCGTAACAGGTTCGGGGCCGTAAATAACAGTAAAATTATAGAAAGAGGTTGCCTGTGGCTAAGAATTGGTATGTTGTCATAACTCCGACAAACAAGGAGGAATTCACCATGAATGCGCTTGAGGAGCGGATTAAATCCAAGGGGATGGAATCCGTAATTTCCAAGGTGCTGGTGCCCAAGGAGCGGATTACGGAAATCCGGGGCAAGCAGAAAAAGGTGGTGGAGCGCAAGAAGTATCCCGGCTATGTCTTCGTGGAAACCGAGGATATGAACGAACAGGTCTGGCTGTTCGTCAAGGAGACGCCGGGCGTGACAAATTTCCTGGGCGACCGCAAGCCGACTCCGGTAAGGGCTCCGGAAATAGAGCAAATCCTGCTGGGCGACGCCACAACCTCGTCCGGCGCAGAGGCGGACATAAAAATCAAGTTCAAGAAAGGCGAGAACGTCAAAATCAAGGAAGGCCCGTTTGAGACATTTGAAGGTGTGGTGGACGAGATTATCCCGTCAAAAGGAATGGTCAAGGTCAATATCATCGTGTTCAACCGCCCGACCTCGGTGGAACTGGGCTACTGGCAGATTGAATCAATTTAATTATAGAAAGACGACCGATATGGAATCAAAATCGCTGAATTTCCTCAAGGAACTGGTCAATTCACCGAGCCCGTCCGGCTACGAGCAGCCGGCCCAGGACGTCTGGTGCAAATATGTCCGTCCATTTGTTGACGAGGTAAAGAAAGACGTGCACGGCAACGCCATTGCGGTGATAAATCCCAAGGGCAAACCGCGCCTGATGTTCAGCGGCCACTGCGATGAAATCGGACTGATGGTGCGCTATATTGACGACAAAGGGTATATCTATTTCGGCGCCATCGGCGGCATTGACACCGGCATCCTGCCGGGCCAGAGGTTCCATATCCACGCCAAAAAAGGCCCGGTCCTGGGCGTGGTCGGCAAAAAAGCCATACACCTGATGGAGGAAGATGAGCGCAAGTCAGCCGGCAGTCCCAAGATTTATTCCCTCTGGCTTGACATCGGGGCAAAGAACAAGGCCGAGGTGGAAAAGATAATCAGCATCGGCGACCCGATAACCTTTGCGGTCGGGTTTGAGAATCTCAAGAACGACCTCATCGTCTCGCGCGGGTTTGACGACAAGATGGGCGCCTTTGTGGTGGCTGAGACGCTGCGGCTGCTCTCCAAAAAACGGCCCAAGGCCGCGGTATTCGGTGTTTCCACGGTCCAGGAGGAAATCGGCATCCGGGGCGCCAGGACCAGCACCTACGGCATCAGCCCGGACGTTGGCATTGCGGTTGACGTCACCTTTGCGACCGACCATCCGGATTCCAATCCCAAGCGAATCGGCGATATAAAACTGGGCTCAGGCCCGGTCATCTCCCGCGGGCCGAATATCAACCCGATGGTCTTTGATACGTTGGTGAGCGCGGCCAAGGGCGGCAAAATCTCCTGCCAGATTGAGGCCGCGCCTGGCGCAACCGGCACGGACGCCAACGCCATCCAGTTGAACAAGAGCGGCGTTGCGGCCGGACTGGTCAGCGTGCCGAACCGTTATATGCATACGCCCATAGAGGTTATTGCCTTATCCGATTTGGAAAACGCCTCAAAACTGCTGGCGGCCTTTACCCTTAAATTAACCCCGAATATCAGTTTTATACCGTAAATTCTTTACACGTAAGTAAAAATTACTATACTGAAGAATCTTTGGTGACAACGACAAGGAGAGTAACCCTATGGCAAAAGAAGTAAAAGCGATAGTAAAATTACAATGTCCGGGCGGCCAGGCCACCCCTGCCCCGCCGGTCGGTCCGGCCCTGGGCCAGCACGGCGTCAATATCGGAGAGTTTGTCACGCGCTTTAACGCCCTGACCAAGAACGCCCAGGGCATTGTTACGCCAGTGGTGATAACCATTTACAAGGACCGCACCTTTGACTTCATAATGAAGACGCCGCCGGCCTCGGTATTGCTCAAGAAGGCGGCCGGGCTGGCCCAGGGTTCGGGCGAACCCAATAAGGTCAAGGTCGGCAAGGTTACAAAACAGCAGATGCTGGAAATAGCCAAGACCAAACTCAAGGACCTGAACACCGCTGAGTTGGACAAGGCGGCAAAAATAATAGAGGGCACGGCCCGGAATATGGGAATTGAGGTTGTATAATGAAGACAAGAAGCAAAAGATACCGCAAGATATTAAGCCAACTAACCGGCGCTAAAGAACAGCCGGCCGGCAAGGCAGGTCAAAAAACAGAGGAAAAGAAAAAATCATACACGATACCGGAGGCGGTAAGCACGCTCAAGGCATTGCCGCCGGTGAAGTTTGACGCAACCGTGGAACTAGCCATCCGGCTGGGCATTGACACAAAGAAAAGCGAGCAGGCGATGCGCGGTTCCTTGAGTTTTCCCAAGGGCATCGGCAAGACCAAGAAAGTGATTGTCTTTGCGGCCGGCAAGGAGGCCGAAGAGGCACGCTCGGCCGGCGCGGACGAGGTCGGGCTTGACGACCTGATGAAGAAAATAGAAGGCGGCTGGACCGATTTTGACGTGGCCATCGCGCCGCCCAACCTGATGAAGCAGGTCAGCAAACTCGGCAAGGTGCTCGGGCCAATGGGCAAGATGCCTTCGCCCAAAACCGGAACCGTAACCGATGAAATCAACGTGGCGGTGAAGGAATTCAAGGCGGGCAAGACCGAATACCGGACCGACGCGGACGGCAATATCCATATGCCGGTGGGCAGGGTCTCCTTCCAGCCCGCGGACCTGGAGGTCAATATCAATACGGCCATTGAACATATTAAATCGCACCGGCCGCCCGGCATCAAGGGCGACTTTATCAGGAATATCACATTAACTTCCTCTATGGGACCGGGCCTGGCCATAAAGTTTAAATAAAGGAAAAGTTATGTCCAAGAAACTGAAGACCAGGGTAGTAAAAGAATTATCAGGCAGATATGATTCCATTGACCACTGCTTTCTCGTTGATTACCGCGGGATGAAGGCGAGCGAACTGAACAAATTCCGCTCCTTCCTCAAGGAAAGCAAGATAAAGGTCAATGTGGTGAAGAACACCCTGCTCAAGAAAGTCGCCACGCAGAAGGGCATCCAGTTTGACCGGTTCAGCCCGTTTATGGACGCGCCCGTTGCCCTGGTCTATTCCAACGATGTGGACAGCATCGGCACGGCCAAGCGGCTGGTCAGTTGGACGGCCAAGAACAAACTTCCGGCGATAAAAGGCGGCTATGCCGAAGGAAAAGCCATCAGCGTCGGAGAGGTGAAGAAACTGGCCCAGTTACCTTCACGCGAGGTGTTGCTTTCCGCATTGGCCGGCGCATTCAAGTCGCCGACCACGCGGCTGGCCCGCGGCCTCTCCGAATTGATTGCCAAGTTCCCAAGAGCGCTTAATCAATACTCATCCAAGAAAACTTCGTAACCACAGATTACACAGATTTCATTGATTAAATAATATCTGGGTAATCAGTGAAATCTAAGGAGAGATTAAAACATAGTATCACGGATGCAAGTTTTGTGCGAGGAAGAAGTAGCGGAGCTTTTTGCAGCCCAAATCAGGAATGCGCTATCTTCCCGTCCTTGACAATCACCTCGCCGGTCTTTTCCAGCAATTCCAGCCAGGTATGGTCGTCTTCCATCTTATCCCTGATGCCGGCCATCTTGCCGCAATAGGAACACCGGACATAGGGACTCGGCAATACTTCGCCGTTGACAACCACGAATTCATTGGGCATGCTTGCCCCGCAATGGATACAAAATCCTACCATAAATTAATTACCTGCTCCCGATAAAAACTATCGGGATAAGAGCCAGCCCGCCGGAGGCGGGTCCGCCTTCGGCGGATAACTCACTGCGTTCAAACTGCGACTAATAAGAGCCAGTCCCTGACGGGACTCCCTGCGGTCGGAGCCTACGGCCTCCCGTAGGGATAACGACCAAAGTTTACCCCGCCCAAGCGGGGGTCTAACTGGCTCTAATCAATTTCACTACCAGCGTCTGCAGGGCCAGTTCTTCGGGCAGACGGCCGGTCTTTATGGCCATGTCCGCGACCAGCAGTTTATTATAGCGCGACAGGAGCAGTGTCTTGTCATTCCGGCGTCTGGCGTCATAAGCCAACCCGGTGCGCAGGAACCCGAGAATCTTGTTGACCGGCTCCCCTTTCTGCAACAACCGGTCCGCGATTTTAAGCGCCAGGGCCGTCTGGCGGCTGACAATGGCATTGGTCAGTTCATTTATATCAAAATCCCTTTCCGTGTCAACAAAATCGCGGATTGATTCGTCAGAAATTACCGACTCGTTCCTGTGGAAAAGGACAAGTTTCTTCAACGTCTCGTCTATACGAGCCAGGTCGCCGCCGGATTTTTCGACCAGGAGCCGGGCCGCGGACGGTGAAATCTTCTTGCCGTAAACGCCCAACTGGGAGGCAATCCAGCCTGGAAGCCGTTCCTCTGAAACCGGCTCGCATTCAATCACCCAGCCCTTCGTGTTAAGGAGGCGGATGAGCGAAGCCGCGACTGATTCCAGTTTATCAACGAATATCGCCAGACGGGTGAAGAAGGTCCGGCCCGCGAGATAGTCGGACAAGGGTTTTTCCATCTTGTTAATAAAGTCATTCTTATCTGCTATGTTCAGGAGCGCCAGGCGCGGCTGGTTCAGGAACGGCACGGCGTAGAGTTCGGTCCAGAACTCCGGTTCGCTGAAATTAGCCATATCAAAACGTCTGGGCGGCTCAGCCCCGTTAGAAACGTTAGATGCTCTGGATTCAGAACTCCCGGTAGTTTGGTTATCTTTAAGGCGTTCGCTTCTAACGTGGTCGGTGAGTTCAAGGCCGGTTAATCTATGTGAAAGTATCCTTAACCCTTTTTCCTTGAGTTCCGAGACCTGTTTGGCCGGGCCGGTGAAGATGTAAAGGGGCGGCATATCCTTGGCCGGGCAGGATTTTATCTGTTTGAGGAATTCAGAAAATAGCATAATAATTTTAGTAAACGGATTCAGCCGACCCGCCTGCCGTCGGGCAGGTTTGGCGAATTAAGCAGATTTTCTGCTTAATCGGCTTTATCCGCTCAATCCGCTTACTTATTATTCCTTATGAACATCATCGGATACACAATATCGCTCAGGCAACAGGGAACCAGGACCGAGAATACCGTAATCAACAGGACAATCCCGATATAAGACATCCAGTCGGACATCCCGAAGGCGATAAGATATAAAAGCGTGGATATAGCGCTGACCAGCACGTGCCCGGAATGCGAGAGAAAAGTGCTGTAACGGATATAGACCCCACTCCAGAATCCGAGCAGGATTCCGATGAATACAAAAGGCAGGACGAGCATTGTGTGCTCGGTCAGGCAAAAGTGCCAGTCCATATTACCGCCGAAGAGCGTTCCGCACAGGTACGGCAGGACAATGTCGCTTAAAGAGCACAGGACAACGCTGCCGGTAAAGCCGACCAGAACGGCGTAAAGCCCCGCACCAATCCTGCGGGATAGGTGCGGGGTAAACTCCAAGCGTCTATTATATGACAGGCGCCTAAACATTGCGGTGGTGGCAATGGCGCTTAGGAGCAGATGGGTCGGGTGGAAAAGGTGGAAGACATTGACCAGATGATGGACCTTGTCGGCCATAGTCAGGGCGGCCATAAGCCCTATTCCGGCTATGGCGCTCAAGACCGAAAAAGGCAGGTGGTGCAGGAGTTCGTTTAATATCCACCTGAACCGCCCCTTTTGCGGCGCTTCGTCGTGATGATGACAGCAAAACGGGTCCAGGCACTTGTTTTTGGGCATAAATGTCTCTTCTTGGGATGAAAATATCTGTTTTCAGGCGCTGAAGCAAGAAAAATCTTAAAAAAGCCGCCCCCATAGCATATATACGGTTATCGTATATCCGATATGCGGTCATCGTATATCCGGCATGCGGTCATCGTATATCCGGTATGCGGTCATCGCATATCCGCTATGCGGTCATCGTATACGGGCTATACCCCCGTCCCCCTACCCTACCCCCGCCCTCCTACCTTCTAAAATGGTATCGTGTTTATTTTCAATGGGTTAAGTCATTTACTGATAAAATAACAATTAAATGAAGGGGGACAAATGTGTGATTTAATGCGATAACAACCCGTTTTCCCGGTAGTCAGATATCCATCTTTTTACGGTGCGATAAGAAACATTAAGATACCAACTAATAAACCTGAAGGTCTCTCCTTTATCAGACAGGCAGAGCGCTATTAATCTTTTCCGTTTCCCGGATTTTCCCAGTACTTCAAGTTTCTTCAACTTAATCTTTATCTGTTTTTTCTCTTCCAGTGTGAGTTTGATAAATTTATGCGGATAGGGCATAGGATAATCAATGAGGAATGACTAATTCCTAATAACGAATTAGGTATTCAGGCATTAAGGCATTCATTAGACATTGGACATTATGGTTTAGAGCGCCCAACAAAATGAGCATTTAGTAGATAAACCCACTGTTTAATGGCCTAAATGCTCAATAAATTGAGCAACTACAATGACTATGTAGTTGCCCGATTTATCGGGCCTGGCTCATTTTGTTAGGCGCTCTTAGTCATTTATTATTCAGGATGTCCAAAAAGTCACATTCTATCATTGCGAGCAACCGAAGGGAGCGTGGCAATCTATATTTTATGCGGAGAATATGAGATTGCTTCGTCGCTCCGCTCCTCGCAATGACACTTTTGGAACACCCTGTATTAATCACCCTATTTCTGCTCCTCACCCGACCTGCCCACCTCGGGCATTTGGACGGATTCAGGATTAATCTCAGCCAGTTCAGGCGAGACCCTGGATTTCTTCAGGTGCGACTGCCAGATGAAGAAGAAGACGACCGACAGGAGTCCGAGGAACGCCACGACAATCAGGATAACCAGCCAGGACTTTTCGGCCGTGATGCCGAGTGTCTTGTCGCCCTCGCCGCCCGCGCCTTTTTTCTGTCCGGCAAGCAGGTTGCCCAGTCCGGTTAAACTTAAGGGGTCGCTTCCGGCCAGTTCCGGAGAGGCCAGTTGCTTTAAGGCGTTTATATAACTATTAACCATTACCATCTTTTCCTTGTTGTCGCGGAAATTCTGGATGTATCTTTCCACCGGTATCTGGTTCTTGGATTTCTGGCGGAGGCGGATGTCGGTCAGTGTCTCGTCTATCTTCTTGACCAATTCGGTGCCTCTCAGATAGGCCGGCGTGCCCTGCTTCAATTTCTTGTAGAGGTCGCCGGTCTCCTGCTCCTTTTTCATCATTCCATCCTCGCCTTCCTCCGGGATGACCCAGACGTCCCGAACCGTAATCTCAAATTCCCTCATCTCGCCCGGGTTAAGGAGCGGCGATTTATCGGTCGGAGTGGTCGGGAATCCGGCAAAGCAGAGTTGCTTTTCCGGGTCATACTTGACCTCCAGGTCATCGTCGCTCTTTTCCAGGACATCCTCGGGCTTGAGTTCCTGGGGCAGATAGGACTTGAGCGGCACCCTCTGGCTCGACTGGTCCTTATTGACCACGATTATCTTGATTTTGATGGAGCCCCATTCATAAGAGACCGCAATGGCATATTTCTGGGCCGTGCGCTCCAGGAGTTGTTGGCTGATTCTCTGCAGGGCATCCATCTTGGCCAGTTTGTTAAGCACCTCCTTGATACTGCCTTCCTGGACCGTGGTCAGGGTCCCGACTATGGTGTCAAAGTTATAGCCCTGCGAGCCGCCGAATTCCTTGAGTTTCTTGACCACCGAGTTAACATTGTCATTAATCTGGCTGAGCAGCGCGGAATCAATCTTGCCCTCGGCCGTGGTCTTGGGTATGGCGCTGACCGATGAGCCGATGGAAATAAGTTGGCTGTTCATAGCGTCCAACGTGGACTTGAGGTCCTGGCTCTTGGTGGCCGCCGAGAACATCAGGGACGAGGCGCTGCCAATATCCTCCAGCGAGGTGGCGATAACCGTAACCACCATACTATCCATCGCCCGGGTGGATGATTCGGAGCAGATGACGGTGAATTCGCCCAGTCCCCAGCCGGTCTGGAAGGTGAGTTTGTATTCATAGATGCCGCCCTCGGCATTGGCCGGTGTGGGCAATTCGGTCATCCAGGCGCCCGTAACCTTGGCGTTGCTCTTGTTGTCATAGACATCTATGACCGGCGTAAGGCCCTTGCCGGACACGCGGTACCTGACCGGCACGGTATCGCCCGACTTGACCACGGTATAACGGGTGAGAATCTCGCTCAGGATGCCTCTCTCGGCAACCGTTTGCACCGATTCGTCGAACATACTCACGAGGTCGCCCATATTTTCAGACAGGTTCTCGCTGACCGCAGCCAGTTGTTCGGCCATTTCAGGGACCAGGCCCAATGCGCCGACCTGCCGGCGGATGGATTCGGTGTCTGATTTTATCTGGGTAGTATCGGTCACTGCCTGGCTGGTGTTATCAAGCACCTCTGTCATCTGGGTGGACAGTCCGGCTGTGGACTGCTGGATGGCCTGGAGTTTCTTCGGGATATTGATATTATAGGTCAGGGCTGATTTATAAGGCGCGCCTGAATATGTTATCTCGGCCTTGGCCCAGTAGGTGGTGTTCTCCTGCAGGTTGGTATCAAGCCAAGTGATGGTAAACACGCCGTCGTTATTGGGATTGTCGGATTCCAGCGTCTTGATTAGGTTTGCATCCTCGTCATAGATGTCAATGCGGAGATTGGTCAGGAGTTTCTCGCCCGTATTTGCGCTAAATACAGGCACCATTAGGCCATCCTTCATAAACCAGGAGGTGGCAAATAGGGTGTTGCTGGCCGGGTCATATTTCATATCAACCGGTATCTGCCAGGAATGGACGACCGACCCCTCCATTGAGATGGTAAAGACCTTGTCGTTGTCCGCATCCCAGTTGTCCACGCCGGTGTCTATATATCCCATCTTGGTGAATATGGAGTTGTGGTTGGTGCTGTAGGGATACGGGACGACAATGCCCGAACTTACCGGGTAGATGGTCAAACTGCGGGTCGGGTCCTGATAGGTCATTGTCCTCATCGGCTCGCGGGTCACCGCATCCAGGACGTTAAAGGTGATATAGTAGTAGTCAATCCTGAAGAAGTCCGGACTCTGGCCATAGACCGTCAGGTCTCGGCTGTCGCAGACCCTGACCCTGCTCTTGTCTTTCAGTCCGCCCCGGTCAGGTATCTGCCACAGATAAGAGCCGGTATTGGCGGTATCGCTGATAACCAGTTGTATCCCTTCCTCAAATGTCGGGGAAACAGAGTAATAGATAGTCACGGCCGGGACCGTGCCGGTAACCGCCCAAGATATGGTCTCGGTCTGGTTGGAAATCCATCTTTCGCCTCCGTCCGGCGCGATGACCCGGATATCGGCCTTAATCTTGAAACCGACCGAGGTGTCTGAAATGGCCGGGTCATTCGGCTCTACAGTAGTTACCCTGACCCTGACCCGGTCATCCTGGGTGATGTCGTCAGGCACGGTCCACATATACACATTGGCGCCGACAAAATTGCTGATAGCGCCGTCAATGGTGGTGATAACACCTGTAAAATTATCCAGCGAGTATTCCAGTTTTGCCGTAGGCATTGTGCCGAAGGTGGTCCAAGTAATGGGCTGTTGCTGTCCGACCGTATAGACGTCGTTTATGACCGGCGAGGTGATATCAAACCAGCCCTTGATTCTGAAGCCGGAGTCGGACTTATCTAAGGAATTGTCGTCCCGGGTATCCACGACCTTAACCTTGACGACCTTGCCCGGAGATATATCGTCCGGCACACGCCAGGTGTATAGATTCGTCCCGCTGATATTGGCCAGTGTGGCAATGGTTACGACCTCTGTCAGCGGGTCAATGACACTGTCCGTATTGCGGTCTATCTCATATTCCAGCCGGACATTAGGCACGGTTCCAACCACGGTCCAGGTAATCGGGTAGTCGGTGTCAACCAAGAACTCCTCATCGCCATTGGGCGAAACCACGGTAATATCGGCCTTAATCTTGAACGGATTGTCAGATGTATCCAGTGTTACGGACGGGTCGCGGGTATCGGATACCCTGACCGAGACGGTGTAGTCCGAAGGCGGCAGAGTTATCTGGTCAGGCACCAGCCAGTTGTAAGAACCGATATTGGCAACGGACGGCGCTATAGTAGTCCATGTGCTGTTGTAGAAGTATTCCAGTTTAACATTGGGAATGGTACCGATGGTGGTCCAGGTGATGGTATAACTCTCGCCCACCTTAAGTTGCTCGGACCCATTGGGGGTTCCTACGATAAAGTTGCCTTTTATCTTAATCGCGTTATCCGAATCGTCCCTGGCGTCATAGTCGCGGGTATCGGAGATACGAACCTTGACCTTGAAGTCCGGCGAGGTGATGTCGTCCGGAACGGTCCAGTCATAGGTGGCGCCTGAACCGCTCCCGTTGGCCAAGGTCGGCATAACGGTTGTGATGGCCGAGGCGAAGTTATCAGTGGAGTATTCTATCTTGACATTGGGAACATAGCCGGTATTGGTCCAGGAAATCGGCCGGCTCTCGCCCCTGGTCCAGGTATCAGCGGCATTAGGCGAGGCGACCATGAACCTGGCGCGAATCTTGAAGGGATTGTCCGAATCGTCTTTGGCGTCGTAGTCGCGCACATCAGAGACCCTGACCCGGACCTTAAAGTCAGGCGAGGTGATGTCATCCGGCACGGTCCAGACATAGCCGCGGAGATTTCCGCCCAGCGGGACTCCGGCCGTAGAGGCCGTAATGGATGTGATGGCTGAAACAAAGTTATCTATGGAGTATTCCAATTTAACATCAGGCACAGTGCCGTCCGTGGTCCAGGTGATGGTGTAAGGCGTTCCGACATCCAACTGCAACTCTGCGGCATCAGGATAGGTAACCTTGAACTTGCCGCGTATCTTGAATCCGTTATCAGAGACATCATAGACCGTGGAGTCGCGGGTGTCTGAGACACGGACCTTGACCGTGGATGTTGCCGGCGTAATCTTGTCAGGGATAGTCCAGTTATAGGTGCCGGTGTTGGAGACCGCATCAATGATGGGCAGGGTATCGGTCCAGAGACCGTTCTGGCTATATTCTAATTTGACATTGGGGATGGTGCCGCAGTAGGTCCAGGAGATGGTTTTGGAGTCGCTGACATCCCATTGTTCTGAGCCGTTGGGCTGTTTGATGGTGAACTTGCCGCGGACCTTGAAGCCGCCTGACTCGTTATCCTTTGACACATCACGGACCGTATCACGGTTATCTATCACCCTAATCTTGGTGGAGAAGTCGGCAGTAATATCGTTTGGCACCTGCCAGGTCTTGTTACCCAAATTGGGGTAGTTATCTGTCTGTGCGGCGCCGGGGATAGGGAACCAGTTATTGGGAATCCCGCCCTTGAGGTATTCTATGATGACGCTATTCACGGTGCCGGCCGTGGTCCAACTAATCGTATAACTATTAGGATACTCATTGGAGTCATAAACAATCCAGGCATCGTTTGCTACGGGGCTGGTGATATTGAACTTTGCCCGAATCATAAAGCCGTCTGATTCCTTGGATATCTGTGGTGAATGGCTGATATCTGTCAGGCGGATTTTAGCGCCATAGGTTGAGGTGCCAGAGGTTATATCATTATCCACACGCCAGTTATAGAACCCGGTCCGGGTCGTGGCCCAGACATTCTCAATCGTATGCCACCAGAGACCGTCTTTGTAGTTCGGGCTGTAGTAGTCAATCTTCACCTGCGGGATGGTGCCGATGCAGGTCCAGGTAATAGGACTTGTCTGAGGATTATAGAGTACATCATAGACATTCAGTTGGTTATTCAGGACAGGTGTATGGATATAGAAGTCGCCGCGAATCCTGAACTTATTTGCCCCGTCGTTGCCTGAGTCCCTATAGACCGTGGTGTCATTGGCATCCACGATTCTGACCAGGACATTGCTTGAGATGTCATCAGGCACCTGCCAGGCCTTGGTGGTGGAGCCGTTGCCGGTGTTACCGTAGTTGGTGTCAATATTAGCCCAGCCGGAGCCGGTGGAATACTGGATATTAACAAGCCCTATACTGCCTGCGGTATCCCATCTAATCTCATAGGTATTGGTCTGATAAAGTGAGTCAAAGACCTTCCATTCCTCGCCGCCTGCGGGTGCGGGCTGGTTGACCACGAACGAGCCCCGTATCTTGAAAGCGCCCGAGGTATCGGAAATCGTGCTGTCATTAGTGTCAATCACCCTGACCCTGACCGTTGAGGTAATGGCGATATCATCCGGCACCTGCCAGGGGTAGGTGCCACTATTGGCAACAGCCGTGGCTATCGGCTTACCCAGACCAAGGCCATAACCCTCATCTGTCGTGAAGTTATTCTTGGAATACCTGAGATTAACCAGGGTCAGTGTACCAGCCCCTTTCCTGCCCCAGGTAATATTATATGGATTGGGCTGGTAAGTGGCGTGATGGGTCTTCCAGGCATCATCTGCCACCGGTGCGGTCACGGTGAATTCGCCCCTTATCTTCAGGGCATTGGAATCGCCCTTCGCCCAGGGCGGGGTGCGCGTGTCACGGTTGTCATAGACCCTGACTTTGACATTGAAACTGTTTGTAACATCATCAGGTATAGTCCATTCATAACCGCCGGTGGTATTCTGGACCAGAGTTGAATCACCAAGCACGCCTGCCATTGACTTAGTCGTGGCAAAATCATCCTTGGAATATACCAGCCGCACCCAGTCAACGGTGCCGTTGGTGGTCCAGGTGATGGGGTATTTATTGGAGACAATCCAGGACTCGCCGCCCACCGGAGAAGTAACACTCAGTCCGCCCCTAATCTCAAAGGGATTATTGGAATTATCATAAGCCCCGAGGTCAACATAGCCCGTCCGCTTATCATATATCTTGATTTTCCAGGAGGCATTGGGAGTTGATATCTTATTAAGGACCTGCCAGTTATAACTGTATTGAGTCCAAGAGGTGCCGGTGCCGGTCGTGGTAAAGGTATCGCTGATTACCTGCCCGCCTGCCCCCTCAAGTTCTATGGTTACCTGCGGGATTGTTCCTTTCATCTGCCACTGAATCGGCTCGTAACTATTGACGACCCAGGCAAACTGCCCCTGGTGGATATTGTCCGTGGGTCTGAGGACCTCTATGGCGCCCATAATATTGAACGTCTGGGAAATGCCAAAGACCTGCGGGTCGGGCGTGGTAATCTCGCCTTCCAGACCCCAGGCCTTAAGGTCTTCCACCTTGATTCTGGCCGTGGTGGTAATCGCATCAGGTATGGTAACGACCAGGGCAGTATTACCATTCGGGTTATTGACCACATTATTGCCGTTACTAAAAGTCGTCCAGTTTGCCCCGTCATCAGTGGAATAACTCACCCTGACATAGGTGATATTGCCTGTAGTGGTCCAGGAGATGGTCTGTGGTGTGCCGACAAAGAAGGTCTGACCTGCGGTATTGGGATAGACATTGGTAATAGCGCCCTTGATTTTGTAACTGGTGCCGGTGATATCCTGTGCCGAGCCGTCCGGCGTTCTGACCCTTATCTTCATAGTTCTGGAACGCGAGGCGGTGATGTCATCCGGCACATTGAATGGACCATAAGAGCCGGTGTTAGGCACGGTCGCAATCCAATGCTCAGTTCCCATAAAGGTCCCATAGTTATCATATTCTATGACGACATTACTGATTTCGCCTAACGACGTCCACACAATCGTCTGTCCTGCCTTCACGGTCCAGTCAGCGGATACACTGGGCTGGGTAACCTTGAGGTATGCTGTCACATTAAACCCGTTGGTCTTATATTCCACGGTATTATCCACGGTGCTGACAATCTTAATGCGGACTCCGGTTCCGACAGAGTCCGAGCGATAGATGTTATTGCCGTTAAACCAGCCGACATACCAGAGGTAAGAGCCGGCTGCGGCCGGGATTGCCGCGCCGTTGACCTTGATGCCCATACCCAGTCCTTCACCCTCATTAGTGGTGAAGTTGGTTTTGGAGTAATAGAGATTGACATTGCCGCTGGTAATCTTGGTGGAGGTGACGGCCCAGGTGATATTGCGCGGGGTGTCATTGGTAATCAAGGCATCTATTTCCCAACTATCGCCGCCGACCGGCGCGGTCAGGCGGAGTGCGCCCTTGATTCTAAACTCCGGCGAATCGCCCAGAACCACCCCAGGATAGCGGGTATCTTCTACCCTGATAATCACGTTGTCAGTGATGTCTTCAGGCGGCA
Source organism: Planctomycetota bacterium (assembly GCA_040753835.1). GTDB lineage: Bacteria > Planctomycetota > MHYJ01 > JACQXL01 > JACQXL01 > JACRIK01. The sequence goes on along the minus strand of JBFMDM010000018.1, from coordinate 7,221 downwards.
TACTTACCGGTATAGTCCAGTTATATATTTTTTCATCCGAGCCGTCATAGGGCGGCGAATTAGCCGTGGTCGTAATGGTCTTCCAACTGGCGGGCGGATGCAACGGGTCTGACGAATACTTAATCGCAACTGTGGGTACCTCGCCCCAGCAACGCCACTTAATCTGGTAGGTCTCACCAACCGTCCAGGTGGTGGTGGAAAGAGGATTGGTCACTTGCAGTTTAGCCAGAACCTTAAAGGCCGGAGATGTCTTGGAAACCACCTCAGGGTCTCTGGTATCACGAATACGAATCTGGACATTATCAGAGACCACGGTATTGGGAATACCCCAGAGTCGTGAACCGGTATTATCCGTATTGGTAACGCCGGTCGGGATAAAATTGATATCAGATACGAAGTTATCCGTGGAATACAAGAGGTCTATCTTGTCAAGTTGGCCCAACTTGACAACACCGGTGGTGGTCCAACTGATGGTTTCATTGGTATTAACCTGCCAGACCTCTGTGCCTGTCTTTGGCCGGTCAAAGGTGAAGGCACCGCGAATCTTAAAGCCATTGGACTCGCCCAGTACCGCGGCGTCAGCCACATTGACGACCCTGATTTTGGCACCATAGTTATAAGTTACATCATCCGGCGGAATCTGCCATGACCTGTTGTTGGTATTGGTATAATTCTCATGAATAATCTTCTGGTTGCCGATAAAGTCGCCGTTAGGCGAATAGTAGATATTAACCTTATTGATGGTGCCGTGCGTGGTCCAGGTAATATTATAGGAACTGCCGATAGTCCATATCTCATTGCCTATGGGGTTGCCGATGATAAGCGAGCCCTTGATATAATTGTTGCTTATAGAGACATCCTGCACGTTGGAATCCCTCGTATCAGAGACCCTGACCTTGACGTTGTTGGAGATATTATCAGGGATTGTCCAGGGCCAGTTATAAGTGCCGGGACCGGCAGAGCAATCCACCACGGCCAGAGTCGTATAGGTCGGCGGGTTGGAAGTGTATTCTACCAGCACATTTGGAATCGTGCCGGTAGAGGTCCAGGTAATATTATAGGTGCTGTCCACGACCAGGGTCTTACCGCCATCCCACCAGGTGTCTAAGTTTATCTTACTCCTAATCTTATTGGGTGCGGTGGTGGTATAAGGCGCCGACTCGTTATAGACAATCAGGGCACTGTCTGTAGCGGTATATGACGAAACATCTGTTATCTTGACTCTGAACTTATCCGTATAGTGGTCCTGAACAGTCCAGGGGCAGGAGCCGGAGCCGACACCGGCCGGCCGGGAAGTAGTAATGGTATACAGATACGGCTCGCCATCAGTCAGGGAGTATTCCACCTTGACCGTCTCAATCGGGCCCGTGGTATTCCACTGGATGGTCTTGGGGTCGCCCACATACCAGTTGATGTTGCCGTTGGGATTGGTTATCTCAAGAGCCCCTCTTATCTTGAAGGCGATGGACGATTTTGCCGAGGCACCTGCATCAAGGCCGCTGGGCGGGTCTGTTAAACTATACACCCGAACCTTTACATTTCCGTTTATCACATTCGCCGGAATCGTCCAGAGGAAACTGCCGTTATTCGGGATATTATCAGCACCGGGAACGGTCCATATATCAGTGTTAAAATCATCCCTTGACCATTCCAATTTGACATTAATCAACTTCCCTTCTGTTGAGACCGAGGTCCAGGTAATGGGCTGATTGGTCTGTCCGCAGGTATAGATTGAGGGACCATTAGGCGAGGTAAGATCAAAGCGGTCCCTGATGCGGAATTCGCCGGTTGAGTCGCGCTTGGTCTCGCTGACGTCAGCGGCATCGCTTATCCTTATCCGGGCATTGCCGGAAAGTTTAACCGTGTTTGGTATGGTCCATTCAAATACGCCGTCGTTTGCGGTTGATGCCACGATATCGTCCCAGATAAGGTGATTGGGAGTATCAACCGAGTATTGTATCTTGACGAAATTGATGATGGGCGGTGCGGTGGCGGTCCAAGTGATATCCTTCGTCACGCCGACCAGCCAGATATCGCCGTTGTTGGGTGAGCCGACCGAGGTAATATCACCCCGAATCTTGAACTGGCCTGAATAGTTGGAGACATAGGGCTTGAATTCAGCCCGGGCGTCAGAGACCTTTAGACGCACCTGAGATGAAGTGCCGGGCAGCGGCGGAAGGGTATCGCCTACCGTCCACTCATAAGTCCGGTTGCCAACACCCGAAGGTGCGGAATTCGTAATAACATACGGATAACCATCGGCGCCGTTATTAAGTGTGCATCTTAATTCTACCTGGGGTATGGTGCCTATGGCGGTCCAGGTGATAGTGCGTTTCTCGCCGAAGACACAGGTGCCGCCCGGGGCGTCTATCTGGACATTCTGAATATCGCCCTTTATCATAAACGGGTTGTTACTGATATCCCAGGTGCCAGATTCGTAATTGGCATCGGTTATCTTAATCCAAACCTGGGATTGGATATTATCCGGGACTTCCCAGTTACTATAGGTCCTGCTGCCGCCACCGGGATAAGGACGGTCTGCCCCGGTATTGATGGCTACCGGTGCGGTAAAGGCACTCGTTACATCATAATAAAGGTTAATCCAAGGAATAGTGCCGGCGGCCATCGTCCAACTGATGGTCGGATAAGTGCCACGGACCAACTGTATTCCGCTGTCACTTGGGAAAGCCAGGATAAGGCTACCCTTGATACGGAATTTATCGCTCTCGTCTATGGTGCTTCCATCTGCCCAGTCGGAGATTCTTACCCTGACATCGCCTGAGATGCAGTCAGGCGCGTTCCAGGTGAGATAACTGCCGTAGGTCTGGGCGCCGCCTGCATCTATGGGCGGTGTGCCGATGTCCTTCCAGATGCCACCGCCTGTCACATCATACCATTCCAACTTGACCTGCGTGATACCGACGGACTTAGTCCAGGAGATGGGAACGTTCTGGCCGACCAGGAAGACCGTGCCGCTGATGGGCGCGGTTACCTCTAATACACCCCTGATACGGAAGGAGGAGGTGCTCATCAAATCAGGATAAATATCACTCATATCAGCGATATTGCGCACCCGGACACGGGCATTACTGGTGGTCTGTGTCGCCAGAGGCAATGTCCAATCATAACGATTACTACCCTTAACAGAAACAGTATTTGTGATATTATTCCATACCGTAACCCCGGTTGGGGTATAGTCGGTAGTATATTCTATGGCGACATTACTGATTGACCCCTGGGTGGTCCAGGTAATGCCGTAGGTGCTTCCGATAATCATCGGCAGATATGATTCGCTGCCTTTCGGCTCAACCAGTGTCAGTTTACCTTTAATCAAGACCTGAGGTGAGACGCCGGTTGCTTCAGGAACGTCGCTGTCCGAGACCCGAATCTTGACATTGCTGGAGATGGTATCAGAGACGGTCCAGTTATATTCGCCGCCTAAAACCCCGGCACTAACCGTATTAATATAGTTCCAGGGTCCCAGGTCGCCGTTGGTGGACCATTCCAGTTTAACGGTATTCATCGTGCCTGAGATAGCCCATTTAATGGTATATAAATCCTCTACCCTGAGGATTTCAGCCGGTGTATTCGGCTTGGTTACTGCCACGAAACCCTTAATCTTGAAGGGTTGTGACTCGGCAATATCTGCCCTATCAAGTACCGGCCTGATACGCACCTTGGCAGTGGCAGAGATGGCATCATCCACTATCCAGTTGACGCTGTATTGGGTAGGCGTGGTGCAGTCAATGGTCGCAATCGGGTCTTCGGTGGCCCAGACACCGTTGGGCTTGCGGTATTCTACAATCACATTATTTACCGAGCCAATCACGTCCCAGATAATGGTCTTGGTCTGGCCGACCGACCAGACATCGGACGAGGTCGGCTGGGTGATATTCAGGCCGCCGCGGATGGTGAAGTTATTGGCGCTCTCACCGTTTACATCCGGGTCGTCTGTTAGATGGTCCAGCGACTCCACCCTAATCCTGCATTCCTTATCAATATTATTCGGTACGGTCCAGCCGCTGCCGTCTGCCGGGTATTTGCCTGTATTGGCAATGCCTGTGGCAATCAGGTTCGGATAACTCAAACCGCCGTCCGTAGAGTATCTCAATTCCACGTTATTGACCGTGCCGGTGGTGTTCCAGGTGATGGTAATCTTGGTGCCCACGGTCAGGGTAATGCCGCTGTCATTGGGATAGGTCACGGCTAATTTGCCGCGCACCTTGAAGTTGACGCTGTCGTCGTCAATATTCTGCCAGTCCGTATCAACGGTCTTTACTCTTACACGGACATAATCGCCCACGATATTTGGCAGGTTGTTCCAGATATAACTGCCGTAACAGACATTGCCCGCCTTGACCGAATAGGTAGCCGGGGTGCTGTCAGTTATTGCATAAGGATAGTTATCCGTGCCGCTGATGACCGAATAATCCAGGCGGACCTGGCTGATTGAGCCGGTGGTTTCCCACTTAATTTCGTTATTCTCGCCTACCCTCCAGATATTTAATGCGCTGGGCTGGGTAACCAGGAAATTACCCTTGACGGCAATCTGGTTGGAGGGATTCCATACCGTGGAATCATTCCTGTCCCGTAGACGCAGGCGGAATGTGGAGGTTATCGCATCAGGCACTGTAACATTAACCAAGGTTGTGCCATTGGGATTATTGTCATCCTTGGTCATCAACTGGGTCCAGGCAGAACCGTCTTTGCTGTAGTCAATGGCAATAAGCGAGATATTGCCGTTAGTGGTCCAACTGACCGGCCAACTCTCATCCACCCTCCAGGGCCCGGTTAACGCATTAATAATAAAATTACCCCTTATCTTGAACCCGGCAGACATTGTGTTGGATACAGCCGAGTCGCTGGCATCTATCACCCGGACCTTCCAACTCAGGCCGATGTCGTCCGGTATGGTCCAGGCATAATTGCCGCTATTGGCGACAGCCCCTGGGGTAATGGGTTTGTTAACCAGATTAAAATCATCATTGGAATACCTGAGATAGACCTGTGCAACCGGGCCGACCTTGTCCCACTTGATGGCATAGTTCTGTCCGACCCTGGCGCCGTCCGCACCCGGGTCCGGGTCTAACCGGATATTGGTGAAATCGCCCTTTACCTTGAAGGTATAAGTTGATGTACCTGAAACCGCTGCATCGCTCGGATGCCTGACCCTGAGACGGACCGCGGGCGCCAGGGCGCTGTCCGTAATCGTCCAGGCCGGCGAGGCCGTATTGGTCCCGGTCGCATTACTGTGGTTAGCATATATCTGCACCCAGTTATTATCGTTTTTGTCATAGAAGATATTGACCGTGGCCGGCTGGGTGCCGGCGCAGGTCCAGGTGATGGGTATGGTCTGGCCTACGGTATAGACCTCGCCGCTCGCGCCGCCGGGCGAGGAGACACTTAACTCTGGTTTTATGTAGAAGTTATTGCCGGTTGACACCACGGTGCTATCTGATGCATCTGTGACCCGCACCATAACGGGGTTATCAGACATACCGGCATTGGGTATTACCCAGGGATAACTGTTGCCCGCGCCCTGAACCGATGCGGTAGTGGTTATCAGATAGGGACTGCCGTCTTTAATATACTCCAACTTTACCGTGCCTATGGAGGCGGCACTTGAACTCCACTGGATATTCTTGGTCTGCCCTACCCTGAATATCTCGCCTATTACATCGGGCGGCTTATTAAGGGTCAGTTGTCCTCTCAACTTGAATCCCAGCGAGGTGCCGGAAACCGCCTGCTCGTCCTCGGATGCGGTCACCCTGATTCTGCCGGTATAACCCTCGCCGCTGACCTCATCCCGGACCGGATTCCAGGGCCAACTCTTATTGCCGCTACCCGGCGTAAAGCCGACAAAACTATCGGCTATCCTGGTCCAGGTTACCCCGTTAGGCGAATAATAAATATGCACAGGGGAAACCGTGCCCTTGGCCGTCCAAGTGATATTCTGACTGCTGCCCACCAGCCATTCGGCATACTCCAGAGGCGATGAACTGCCTTCAACCACGCTGATTGAACCCTTTATCTTCAGGTTATCCGCCACTGATTCCAGGGCAACGGCCGGCCAAACGGTCTTGTCCGTTATCCGTATCTTGGCAGACGGCGTGGTGGTATTGGGCGATATCTTGTCCGCAACGGTCCATCCCGGATAACTCCAGGTCGTGCCGGCGCCCACATTATAATCATCCACTAATGGCGTCCAACTTCCGTCATAATCATACCAAACATCTATCTTTATCTTGGTTACGGCCGTGGATTTCGTTCCGGTTATGGTCGGATTGTTCTCCACTGTAAATACCTCACCGCCCGCGGGATAGCCGATCTGTAACTTGCCCTTTATCTTAAACTGGCCGCTGACAGCCGAGACGTTCTGCCAGCCGTCCGTGGTTGACACCCGCACCCGGCAAGTGGACGAGACCACATCCGGTACGCTCCAGGAGGCGCTGTTATTCGTCCCGGAAACCGTGGCCGCTGAATCGTTTATGGCCGGCGTCTTCCAGGTTGCGCCGTCATCCGTTGAATATTCCACCTTGACATTCCCTGTTGAACCCACGGCCGTCCAGGAGATGGTCCGGTTATCCTGGTAAGCCCATACGTCGTTCGTAGCCGGCGCATCAACTATCAGTTTGCCCTTTATCCTGAACTGGGATGAATCGGGCGAGACCGATGCCGGATGCCCGCTGTCCGCATCAAGCACCCTGACATAGACACTGCCGTTGATGGCATTGGGCACCGGCCAGTTATAGATGCCCTTGCCGCCTGAACCGGCCGAGACCGTGGCGATGGGCGTCCAGGCGCCGGCCCCTGACTTATACTGCAACTGCACCTGGCTGACACTGCCGCTATAGGTCCAACTGATGGGATAGGTTGACGCCTGATACGGCGGATTATAAACGATATAGTCGTCGTTCAGGACCGGTTTATCTACTGCTAATCGGGTCTTTATGCTGAACTCCGGTGATGTCTGGATATCCGCATAGACGATATTCACCGGCCTGATTCGCACCCTTGCCGTGGTGGTTATCACATCTGCCACGGACGGCCAGGTATAGGAATACGAACCGGCTGAGTTGCACGGAGTGGTTACGATTTCCACCCAACTGCCTGAACCGTTGCGGTATTCCAGCACCACGTTACCGATTGAGCCAGCGCTTTCCCAGGTGAACTGGCCCGCCTGGCCGACCTCCCAGACCGTGGTGGTTATGGGCGCGGTCA
>JBFMDM010000017.1:20849-25336 GCA_040753835.1 Planctomycetota bacterium | reverse complement strand
GGGATGGCTCCTTCTGATATGTCCCAATCTGCCCGTTGAAGTGGATGGGGTCGCCGGGCCGGCGCGGGACAAGGTGGAAATGCAGGTGCGGGACGAGTTGGCCGGCGCAGCGCTGGTTGTTCTGGATGATGTTAAAGCCCTCGCAGCCGGTTGCCTTGAGGAGCGCCGAAACCACCTTTTGCAGGTTCTTGACAATGCCGGCTAACTTGCCCTCATGCACGTCCAATAAAGTGGCATAATGCTCCTTGGCGATATAAAGCGAATGGCCGAAGGTGATGGGATTTATGTCCAGGATGGCAATGGCAGAGTCATCCTCAAAGAGTTTAGTGGAGGGGATGGTGCCGGCAACTATCTTGCAGAAGATACAGTCGGGCATTTGTAAAGAGGTTACAATGGGTTACAAATGTTATCCACCAGAGGCGCCGCCATTAGGGCGAGCCTCGCCTTCGGGCGGGGATCCGCCTTTGGCGGACAATAGTTACAAAGGTTACACGTTCGCGTCGCTCAGTGCAAGCAAAAGTTACCTTACTTCGCCGCCGTGGTCACTGCCTTTTTGGTTTTCTTCTCTGGCTTGGCGGCCTTTTCGGGCTTCTTGAGTTCTCCGGCTTTAACTGGTTTTTCTGTCTTGTCGCCCTTTTTCTTATCCGGCTTGGCCGGCTCGGCCCTGACGACCAGTTCCCAGATGACCCGCTTGGCATTGTCGCCCAGTCGGTTATAGGCAAAGCGTCCGGGGTTCTTCATCTTTTCCAGGCGCGAGCCACCCAGTTTGATGATGCGGGTGTAGCCGCCGGGCCGGTCCTTGAAACGCGGCCCGATTTCCTTGAATAGTTTATGCACCACGTCCTCGTGCTGTAAGCGCGAGAGGACCAGGCGGTAGTGATGGAGCGACGGGTCCCTGGCCAGGGTAATGAGTTTCTCGGCTTGGGGCCTGAATTCCTTGGCCTTTTCCTCAGTGGTGGTAATCCGCTCGTACTGGAAGAGCGCGGCCATCAGGTTGCGCCCCATCAGTTTATAGTGGCTGTCTTTGCGGCCTAATTTGCGCCATTTCTTTCCGTGTCTCATAATTTACTCTTTCTCTGCGGTAACCTCGCTCAGGTCCATACCCAGGGTCAGCCCCATCATCTCGGCCAGTTTCTTCTTGACCTCTTTGAGCGAGGTCTTGCCGAAATTGGGTATCTTGAGCATATCCATCTCGCTGTATGAAACCAGGTCTTTGATGGTCTGGACCTTCAGTTTAACCAGGCATCTTGAAGCCCGGGTGGACAGGTCAAGTTCCGTAATGGGCAGGGCGAGTTTCTGGTGGAGTTTGGCAACGTATTCCCCCTTTTTAATCGTATCCTGCTCCTTGCGGTCGTCAACCTGCATCTCCCTGCCAACGTCATAATACTGGACAAAGGGATTAAGGTGTTTGCGGTATATCTTAGCCGCCTCAACCAGGGCCATTTCCGGGCTGATAGAGCCCTTGGTGAATATCTCAAGAATCAGGCGCTCGTAATCGGTGCGCTTGCCGACCCGGGTATTCTCCACCCGGTAACTGACCCGGGTGACCGGAGAGAAGAGCGAATCCATCAGTATCATCCCGATTTCGTGCTCCTCGTCCGAGGTGAGATGCTCTTCGGCCGTGACATAACCGCGTCCCTTCTTGACGGTCAGTTCCAGGATAAAATCGCGCTCCTTAACCAGGGTGGCGATATGTAGGTCGGTATTGATAATCTGGACGGTCGGGTCGGGCTTGAAATCAGCGGCCGTGACTGCGCCCTGGCGGTCCACCTCCAAATATAATTTCTTGGGTTCGTTGGAATCCATCTGGACCACAAGTTTCTTCAGGTTCAGGATAATCTCAACCACATCTTCCTTGACGCCGTCCATTGTGGAGAACTCGTGTTCCACGCCCTTAATCTTGACGCAGACCGGCGCCGCACCCTCAATGGAACTCAGAAGTATGCGCCTAAGCCCGTTGCCGATGGTGTGGGCAAAGCCGTGCTCAAACGGCTCAATAACAAACTGGCCGTAGGTCGGCGTGCCGGTTTTCTCGTCCATGGTTACCCGCGCGGGCATTTCAAACTCTCGCCATCTTACTCTCATTTTATAGTCCTCCTGTCTGCCCCAATGGGGCTTATCTTGAAGCAAATTCTACAACCAACTGTTCGTTAATCGGGATTGCCATATCCTCACGTTTCGGCAACTGGATAATTTCTATATGATGAACGTCATCCTTGCGCTTGAGCCAGGTGGGAATCTGTTCCTTCTTGGCAATCTCTTTCCAGGTAACGACCAGTTTCTGGCTTAATTCATGTTTGTTGGGCGCGATTACATCGCCGGCCTTTATGTTAAAGGACGGAACATTCACCCTCTTATTATTGACCAGGATGTGCCCGTGGTAGATAAACTGCCTGGCCTGGTTACGCGAGGTGGCCCATCCGGCGCTATAAAGCACGTTATCCAGCCGGGTCTCCAGAAGAACGAGAAGATTCTCGCCGGTATTACCGGTCTGGTTCATTGCCTTCTGGAAGTACCGCTTGAACTGCCGCTCGCTTACGCCGTACATCCTTTTAATCTTCTGTTTTTCCCTGAGATGCAGACCGTAATCGGTGAGTCGTCCGCGTTTCTTTTTTGTCCCGTGCTGTCCGGGCGGCTGGGGCCGCTTTTCCACGGCGCAGCGGACGGTTTCGCACCTTTTGCCCTTCAGGAACAGTTTCACCTTTTCCCGGCGGCAGAGTTTACACTTTGATTCTAAAATCTTTGCCATACTCTTTGTTTACACCCTTCTCTTCTTTCTCGGACGGCAGCCGTTATGTGGCAGAGGCGTTACATCCTCAATGGAAGTAACGGACAGGCCTTCGGCCTGGAGCGCCCTGATGGCAGATTCGCGCCCGGCGCCCGGCCCCTTAACCCGGATTTCCACTTCCCTGACCCCGTATTTGCGGAGTTTGTCAACCATACTCACCGCGGCCTTCTGGGCGGCAAAGGGCGTGCTCTTGCGCGAGCCCTTGAATCCGATGGTCCCGCCTGAGGCCGTGCACAGGACATTGCCCTGCTCGTCCGTAATGGTGATAATGGTATTATTGAAGGTTGATTTAATGTGCGCCACGGCCTTGGTTACGGTCCGCTTTATTTTCTTCTTTGCCGGCTTTGGAGCAGGCGCTCCTGCCTGTTTCTCCTTTTGCGGCTTGCCGGCCGCTGGTTCTCCCTCCATTACCTTTGCTTTCTGTGTTCCCATATTTTCTCCTCTTAGTCGCTGTTAGACCCACAGAGAATTATCCGCCGAAGGCGGATCCGCCTCTGGCGGACAGCGACTTAGACCCCGCCAATGGCGGGATGCGTTCATATTACGTCTTTTCCAGCGACATCTTCTTGCCGGCCACGGTCTTGCGAGGTCCTTTGCGGGTCCGGGCATTGGAACGGGTGCGCTGACCACGGACCGGCAGGCCCTTGCGATGCCGCAGTCCGCGATAAGAACTAATATCCCTGAGCCGTTGGATATTCTGTGCAATCTGACGCCTTAACGCGCCTTCAACCGTATAGTGCTTGTCAATAGCCACATTAAGACGGCTAATTTGGTCCTCGGTCAGGTTTTTGACCCTGATATTACCGTCAATGCCGGTTTCTTTTAATATCTCTTTTGTGTTGGACATACCAATCCCGTAAATGTAAGAGAGGCCTACTTCAATTCTCTTATTCGGAGGCAACTCCACTCCAGCAATACGCGCCATAGATTAAATCTCCTTTAACTCGTTCCTCTAACGGAATTACTTTCCCTGTCTTTGTTTATGCCTGGGGTTTGAACAGATAACCCGGATGACCCTTTTCCTCCGGACTATCTGGCAATTCTCGCAAATCCGCCTTACTGATGGACGAACCTTCATAACTCTATCCTCTATAAACAATCCTTCCCTTAGACAGGTCATAGGGGGAAATCTCCACCTGGACCCTGTCGCCGGCAAGGATTTTGATAAAATGCATCCTTAATCTCCCGGCCACATGGGCCAGGATAATATGCTTGTTTTTCAGTTCCACCTTGAACATCGCATTGGGCAGCGCCTCCAAGACAATCCCTTCTGTTTTAATCGCTTCTTCTTTAGCCATAGTTAATTAATGAAAGTCAAAACCTCTCCTTTATCATTCGTAACCAAAACCGTATGTTCAAAATGAGCCGAGAGTTTACGGTCCTTGGTAACCACCGTCCAGCCGTTGGCCAGGGTTTCCACTTCGTAAGCGCCCTGGTTCACCATCGGCTCTATTGCCAGCACCATTCCTTCCTTTAATATAATATCGTTTTCCGGACTTGTGGCGGCCTTATCCACATAGTTCGGTATCTGCGGGTCTTCGTGGAGCGAAGAACCGATACCGTGGCCGACCAAGTCGCGAACAACCGAGAAGCCGTTTGCTTCCACAAAGTCCTGGATGGTTGCGGATATCTCGGATAACCTTATACCCGCCCTTATCCTGCTTACGGCCAGGTCCAACGACTTCCTGGTCGCTTCAAT
>JBFMDM010000017.1:0-20839 GCA_040753835.1 Planctomycetota bacterium | reverse complement strand
ATCTTAACAACCGGTACAGTCAGCGCCGCATCGGCATAATAGCCCTGATATCCGACCCCGATATCAACGCTGACAATATCGCCCGCCTTGAGAATGCGCTTGTCCGGGATGCCGTGCACGACCTCTTCGTTCACCGAAACGCAGATATTGGCCGGATAACCGCGGTATCCCTTGAAAGCCGCCTTGCCTCCTTTTTCCTGGATGTATTTTACCACCGCCTCGTCCAGCGATTTGGTGGTAATACCCGGTTTGGCGAGCGCCGCGGCCGTACTCAGTGCCCCGGCGACAATCGCACCTGCCTGGCGGATTAACTCTATCTCGCGAGGCGATTTACACTTTATCATTTAAGCCACAGGGACTTTCAGTTTCTCCCTGATATTCTGCTCAATCGCATTAATCTGAAGGTTGCCGTTGATGCTTATCAGCCGGTCCTGGTAATAATCCACCAATCCTTTGGTCTGCTCAAGATATATCTGGTAGCGTTTTATCACGGTTTCCTGCTTGTCATCGTCGCGCTGGTATAATTCGCCGCCGCAGGTATCGCACTTATCAGCGGCTTTAGGCGGAGAGTATTTAATGTGGTAATTGGCCCGGCAACGCCGGCAGACGCGCCGGCCCGAAATCCGGTCTATCGCCACATCCTGCGGGATTTCCAGGTAAACCACCTTGTTAACTTCCTTGTTGATTTCCATCATCGCCCGGTCCAGCGCCTTGGCCTGGACGTTGTTGCGGGGAAATCCGTCCATCACAAAGCCGTTCACGCAGTCCTTTTGCGTAACCCGCTCTTTTATCATACTAATCACGTCGCTGTCCGGCACCAGCCCGCCCTGCTCCATAATCGTCTTGGCCTTGAGCCCGAGAACGGACGAGTTGCCAACCTCCTTGCGGAGCATATCGCCTGTGGAGATAAAAGGTATCTTAAGATGCTGGGCCAACACCGATGCCTGTGTCCCTTTGCCGGAGCCGGGCGCACCCAAAAATATTATTATCATTTTACCTCCTCCCCCTTATCCTACCCTTCTTGAGGAAGCCGTCATATTCCCGCACCAATAATTGCGACTCTATCTTCTGCATCAAATCAAGTCCCACGCCCACGACAATCAGAATTCCGGTGCCGCCCAGGAATGAGGTAACATAACGGTCAACCCCCAGAGCATAGGAAGCCATATTGGGCAACAGTGCAATCATCGCCAGAAACGCCGCGCCCACGATGGCAATCCGGTTCATTATCTTCTCCAGATATATGGCCGTATCATAGCCGGGCCTGATGCCGGGAACGAAACTGCCCCATTCCTTGAGGTTCTCGGCCATCTCCACCGGCCTAAAATATAGCGCGGTCCAGAAATAAGTAAAGAAAAATATGAGCCCGACATACAATAAACTGTACCAGAACCCGGCCTCGCCACGGCTGAATAAATTTACCAGGAAATCCGACTTAAATACCCGTCCGAGCATATCCGGAAAGGCCATCAGTGTTGAGGCAAAGATGACCGGCATCACGCCTGCCTGGTTGATGCGCAAGGGCAGGAAATGCCTCTGCCCGCCGAACATCTGCCGACCTCTGATATGCTTGGAATACTGGACCGGAATCCGCCTCTGCGCCTGGGTCATATACACAACCGCTATAATAACCGCGATATATATCAGGATAATCAGAACCGGACGGTCTGCGCCGATGGAATCGTCGTTTATCATATTGCCGACTGCCGTAGGCATCCGGGAGATGATGCCGGTCATAATGATGAGCGAAGCGCCGTTGCCGATGCCGAATTCCGTAATCTGCTCGCCCAGCCACATCACGAACAAAGCGCCCGCGCTCAGCGAAAGCATTGCCGTCAGGCCGAACGCCAGGAAACCCGGGCTTAATACCACCGGCTGGCCTTTTATATCCAATGATGACAGCCACATATACGCCCAAAACGCCCAGAACAGGCAAATCGGCAGTGTGGCCAGGCGGGTATACTGGCTTATCTTACGGTAGCCCGAAGGGCCTTCCTTGCTAAGCGCCTCCAGTTGCGGGATTACCTTTACCAGGAGCGAGAAGATGATTGATGCGGTAATATAGGGCATTATCCCAAGAGAGAATATTGAAAGGTTGTCAACCGAACCGCCTGAAAATAAACTGACGAAGCCGTAAAGCCGGCCGGCCCCTTCCGCCATATCCCTCATCAAATTCTTTATCGCCTCTTTATCAATGCCCGGAATGGTGATAAAATATCCCAGCCGGAAGACAATCAAGAGCGCAAAGGTAAAAAGAATCCGGCGCCTCAACTCCGGCACCATAAAGATATTGGTAATAACCTCTTTTATTCTTTGCATGGAATAATTTTACCGCCTTTTGCTTCTATCTTCTTCTTTGCAGATTCGCTGAAATAATGGGCTTCCACAGCCAGGCCCTGCTTGGTCAGTTCGCCATTGCCCAGGACCTTTACCTTGTCAAAGGCGCCCTTTAAGATTCCCTTTTCCACGAGCGCATTCACATTAACCGTTGCGTTCGGCTCAAACTTCTCCAAATCCCTAAGATTGACGACGGCAACCGTTTCACTGAACCGCGTATTATTGAATCCGCGCTTGGGGGTCTTCCGGACCAGAGGCATTTGTCCGCCTTCAAAATACCCCCTGCGCTTATAGCCGCTCCGGGCTGACTGGCCCTTGCCGCCCCGGCCTGAAGTGCCGCCGTGGCCGCAACTGTCTCCGCAGCCGCGCCGCTTGGCGCGCTTGTGGTATCGCCTGACTGACTGATGTAATTGGGTAAGATTCATAGTTTTTAATTCTCAATGTGCTCCCGCCCTGCCGGGATGGTTTTTAATAACTCTCTTCTTTCCTGGTATGTTCTGATTGACTTCAGCGCATTTACCGTGGCCTTGACGACATTGGTCGGATTGGTGCTGCCCATTACCTTGGCGAGTATATCCCTGATACCGGCCAGTTCCAGGATGGCGCGGACGGACGAGCCGGCAATGATACCGGTACCGCGGCAGGCCGGCCTGATAATCACCTCGGTGGCCCCGTATTTGCCCCAGACCCGGTGTGGCAGTGTGGTATCCTTCATCGACACGTGCACCAGGTTTTTCTTGGCGTCCTTGACGGCCTTTTCAACGGCAAAGGGAACCTCGTTGGCATTGCCCTTGCCGAACCCGACCTGGCCTTTGCGGTCGCCCACGGCCACCAGGGCCGCAAAACTGAACCGCTTGCCGCCCTTGACGGTCTTGGAAACGCGCCTGATTTTGATGACAATCTCTTCTATGCCGCCCTCGGCTTTGTCTTTACCAGGTACTGTCTGTCGTCTATTCGTATTTTCCAATTTACTTTTTCCTCTCTTCCCCGATGTCACATCGGGATAGACCCCACTGGGTCTTACCTAAAACTTTAATCCCGCCTTTCTGGCTTCTTCAGCCAGGGCCTTAATGCGCCCGTGATAAGGGAAACAACCCCTGTCAAAGACCACCTGCTTGATGCCCTTGCCCAAAGCCAGTTCAGCCAGTTTCTTGCCCACTTCCCTGGCAGAAGCAATATTGCCGCCGCTTTTAATGCTCTTCTTTAAATCGGGCGACTGGGTGGACACCGCGCATAAGGTCAACCCCTTAAGGTCGTCTACTACCTGCGCCCGGATATGTTTTAGGGTCCGGCAGACGCTCAAACGCGGCTGCTCGGCCGTTCCGATTACGTTCTTCCTGATATGCTTGTGCCTTCTCTGGCGCCTGGCTAATTTCTGTTCAACAATATTCATAATTCATCCCGTCTCTATGCGGTTCCGGACACAAAGGTCTTGCCGGTCTTGCGCTTAATCACCTCGTCCGCGTATTTGATGCCCTTGAGATTATAGGGCTCTGAGGGCTTGATTGCCTTGATTTTGGCGGCAAAGGCGCCGATTACCTGCTTGTTGGCGCCGTTTATCACCAACAGGTTCGGGTTGGGTATGGTTACGGCGACTCCGGCCGGAACATCCACCTTAATCGGATGGGAATAACCCAAACTGATAGCCAGGTTCTTGCCGTCCATTACGGCCTTATAGCCCGTGCCGATGATTTCCATCTTTTCCTCATAGCCGTGATGCACGCCGATGAGCATATTATTAATATGGCTCCGGGCCGTGCCGTGGTTGATATTATCCTGAGGCGTGGTATAGGTCCCTTCCACGACAACCACCTTCTTTGCCTCGTCAACCTTGACCTTCATATTGGCCGGCGCCTTGAATTCCAACGTGCCCTTTGGGCCTTCGGCCTTGACAATATTGCCGTTAACGGAAACCTTTACCCCGTCCGGAATCGGCACCGGTTTCTTTCCTAAACGCGACATAACTATAACCTTTTCTTAGAGCCAGTTGGAGCAAAGCGACTTATCCGCCAAAGGCGGATTCGCCTCCGGAGGACTGGCTCTTATCCAGCCAAAGGCGGATCCGCCTCTGGCGGAGACCTCACCGTAGTCCCAGCGGGACGCAGGCGGGCTATTCTTACATATCCCCGATATACCATCGGAGACAAAAATACACGAACTATTTTGTATAGGATATTTTGATGCTGAAGTCAAATATTTGCAGAAAAATTATATATTATCTCTGAAAGCAACACTGGACTGTTGATTTCTCAGTGATTATACAGCCCAGTATAGTCGGCTGTATAAGTGCCCGTTAAATCAATAGCCGACTACAAAATACCTTTTTTTTCTTGTTTTAGGTTTATTTATCTTATAAATAACTTAATAACAAGAAAGGGTTATATGCAAGTGCCTCCTTTAGACCTGAAAACCCAGTATCAAGCCATCAAACAGGAGATGGATTCTGCCTTGTCAGAGGTAATCAATTCCCAGCATTTTGTGCTCGGCCCGACCGTGGATAAATTAGAGGCCGAATTGGCCGGATATCTCAAAACCAGATACGCCATTGCTATTGCCTCGGGCTCTGATGCCCTGCTGATTACCCTGATGGCGCTCAAGGTCAAGGCAGGAGACGAGGTCATCACCTCGCCTTTTACCTTCTTTGCCACAGGCGGCGCGATTGCCCGTCTGGGCGCCAGGCCGGTCTTCACGGATATTGACCCGGTTACCTATAACATCAGCCCACAAGGGATTCGTTCGTATCTGGCCAAATCCGCCAAAAAGGTCAAAGCCATTATGCCGGTGCATCTCTACGGACAGGCCTGCGATATGGCAGAGATTCTGGCAATCGGCAATGAATACAATATCCCGGTCATAGAGGATGCGGCACAATCCCTCGGTTCCGAATATAACGGCCATAAGACCGGCACATTGGGGCTAATGGGCTGTTATTCGTTTTATCCGACCAAAAACCTGGGCGCCTGGGGCGATGCCGGACTGATTACGACCGAGGACGAAACGCTGGCCAAATTAATCAAGGTCTTACGGGTGCACGGCGCTGAAAACCGCTATTATCACCAGCATATCGGCATAAACAGCCGGCTGGATGCAATGCAGGCCGCGGTTCTGAGTGTGAAACTGAAACACCTTGACCAGTGGAACGCCGAACGGCTGAAGAGAGCCAATCTTTACACCAAACTCCTTAAGGATGCCGAATTATTAAAATATCTCTCCACGCCAATAGTCAAGGAGAACCGCAACCATATTTATCATCAGTACACCATCAGAATAACGGATGGAAGGCGCGATAAACTGCGAGATTTCCTTAAAGCAAATAACATCGGCGCTGAGATATATTACCCGCTGCCCCTGCATCTGCAGGAGTGTTTTGCCTATCTTGGCTACAAGAAAGGCGATTTGCCCGAGTCCGAAAAGGCGGCTTTGGAGGCGCTTTCCTTGCCGATGTATCCGGAGTTAACCGACCAGATGCAGGAATATGTGGTGGAAAAGATGAAGGAATTCTTCAGCCAGAAAAGTAGCCGGTAGCCAGTAAACAGCAAGAAATACTGACTACCTACCCGTCCGGTCAGGCGGGCTGGCCATTGTCTACTGGCTACTCACAAACGTATGAAACAGGAAATCGGGCTTCTGACTTACCTGTCGCAGTTGGAGAAGGCGCCGCTTCTAACGGCCAAGCAGGAAAAAGAATTGGCCGTCCTGGCCCAGTCCGGCAACAAACGCGCCAAGAATAAACTCGTTTCCGCCAACCTGAAACTGGTGGTGAAAATCGCCGCCTCGTTCCTTTACAAAGGACTGCCATTCCAGGACCTTATAGAGGAAGGCAATCTGGGCCTGATGCATGCGGTGGACAAGTTTGACCCCAAAAGGGGGTATCGCTTCACCACCTACGCCCAGTGGTGGATAATGAGTTACATCAGGCGCGCCATCAGGAGTTCGGCTTACAGCATCCGCCTGTCCGCCTCGCTGATTGACGTCCTCAGCCGCTGGAAGAAAATCAGTTTGAAATTGGCCCAGAAACTCGGGCGCCAACCGTATTACGATGAAATTATCAGCGAATTGAACCCATCCCCGTATTTTCTCAGGATTCTGAAACGGTTCCTGCGCTCGGACTATTCCAAGAAGACGAACGTATTCCCGGGCATGGTCTCGGGCGAATTCAGGTATATCCCGGATGAGGACACACAGCCGGTAGATATCAACCTCCTGGACGATTCGGACAAGAAACTAATCAAGAAACTGCTTTCCACTATCAGCGAGAAAGAGGCGCAGATATTAAGCATGCGCTACGGGCTGGACCATAACAAGCCGCCTTTGTCCCTGAGGCGTGTTGCCCGGAAACTGAAGACATCGTGCGAATGGATTCGGCAGGTTGAAGAAGCCGCATTGCAGAAACTGCATTGCGCCTACCTGACAGAGAAATAACTATTATGAACCCAGTTAGAAGCGAACGCCGCAGCGACCGTGAGCACCCACTGGAGCGGAGCGAACCAGATTGCGGAAACAGTATCTTAAATGGCCCCGAATCCTCGTTACTGAACGCTTCTAACGGGGTGAAGATACCCGTTCTGATTTCCGCTTCGCGCATTAAGAGCAAGGTGAAAGAATTAGCCGGGCGGATATCGCGTGATTACCGGGGCAAGCAACCCCTGATGATTTGCATCCTCAACGGCGCCTTTGTCTTTATGGCCGACCTCTTGCGCAATCTAACTATCCCGGTGGAGTGCGACTTTATCCGCCTCTCGTCCTACGGCAATGACACCAAATCATCCGGCCGGATAAGAGTCGTGATGGACATAGAATGCCTGGTCTCCGCCAAAGGCGGATCCGCCTCTGGAGGAAAAGGCAAGGACATTATCATTGTTGACGACATTATTGACACCGGACTGACCACCGGATTCCTGGTGGACCGGCTGAGGCGCGCCAAGGCCCGGAGCGTCAAAATCTGCGCCCTTCTGGACAAGCCGTCACGACGCCAGGCGCCAATAAAGATAGATTACCCCGGCTTTACCGTGCCCAACAAATTCGTGGTCGGCTACGGCATTGATTACAAGGAGCAATACAGGCAGTTGGATTATATCGGATACATCAAGTAGACCCCGCACATAAGTTGTGATAATGTTGTTACATAAAATTACGCATCCGCTCGTATATACGCGGTTGGTTGTTTCCCGCTGTTTTATGTGCGGGGTAGAATGGAGCGTTGAATGGAAATCAGGATTTATTACGACGACACGGATTCAGGCGGCGTGGTTTATCACGCCAATTACCTGAAATACTTTGAGCGGGGCCGGACCGAATATATGCGCCTGCGCGGGGCCGACCCAAAGGATATGGTCGCCCAGGGGCTGACCTTCGTCATCACGTATGCCGAACTATCCTTCCTTGCCCCGGCGCGATACGGAGATATCATCACGGTTGAGACCTTTGTTGAGGAAATCTCCGGCGCTTCAATAATATTCGGCTACAAAATACGTAGAAAAGGCGGGGAATCAGCCGAAGGCGGATCCCCGCCCGAAGGCGAGGCTCGCCCTAATGGCGGCGCCTCTGGCGGAAAACCGCTGGTTACGGGCAAGACCAAGGTCGCGCTGGTTAACAGGGATATGAAGGTCCAAAGGTTCACTGATGATTTCATCACCCGGCTGAAGAAGACGCTATGATAAAACTGAGATTCTGCGGCGGCGCCCGGACCGTGACCGGCTCAATGCACCTGATTAAAACCAACGGAAGCCGGATTCTGATTGACTGCGGCCTGTTCCAGGGCCGGCGCAGGGATTTCTACGACATCAACAACTATTTCGTCTTCCCGCCCAATGAGATAAATGCGCTCATCCTCTCTCACGCCCATATTGACCACAGCGGCAACATCCCCAACCTGGTCAAACACGGAATGAGAGCCGCCATCCACGCCACCTCGGCCACGGTTGACCTCTGCAACCTGATGTTGCCGGACAGCGGCCACATCCAGGAGGAAGACATCAGGTTTGTCAACAAAATCAACCTGCGCAAGGGACTGCCACCGGTCAAGCCGTTATACACCAAGGAGGACGCATATAAATCCCTGGAATATTTCCGCGGGGTCTATTATGAGGAACCGGTAAAAATAGCGCCTGAAGTCAACTGCACCTTCTACGAATCAGGCCACGTGCTCGGCTCGGCTATCCCGGTCGTGCAGATGAACGGCATCCGCCTGGCCTATGCGGTTGACCTGGGACGCAAGAACCTGCCGCTCTTGAAGAACCCGGTCGTGCCCAAAGACATTGACTACCTGATTATAGAAAGCACCTATGGCAACCGCCTGCACGACCCGATTGAAACCGCCAAGAACAAGTTAGCCGAGGTGATTAACAAAACCATCAAGCGGGGCGGACGGGTCATCATTCCCTCATTCGCCTTTGAGCGCACCCAGGAGGTGGTCTATTTTATCAACGAACTCGTTACCAAAGCCGTGATTCCGATGATACCCATCTATGTGGACAGCCCCTTGGCCACGGACATTACGTTTGCCTTCCAGCAGAATATCAGATATCTGGACGAAAAGACCCAGGACCTGATGCGCCGGCAAAAGGACCCGTTTGGCTTCAGCCGCATCAAATACATCCGCTCCACGGACGAATCCAGGATGCTCAATGCGGACAAAC
Source organism: Planctomycetota bacterium (assembly GCA_040753835.1). Taxonomy (GTDB): domain Bacteria; phylum Planctomycetota; class MHYJ01; order JACQXL01; family JACQXL01; genus JACRIK01. The sequence continues at coordinate 11,864 of JBFMDM010000017.1, read as the reverse complement.
AGCCGATGGTGATTATCTCGGCCTCAGGGATGTGCGAGGCCGGCCGGATTCTGCACCATCTCAAGAACAACATAGAAAACCCCAACAACACGGTGCTGGTCATCGGCTATATGGCCGAGAACACCCTGGGCAAGAAGATAGTGGAGCGCCAGCCGACCGTAAAGATATTCGGCGAGGAATACCGCCTGCGCGCCGAGGTGGTGAAACTCAACTCCTTCAGCGCCCACGCGGACAAGGACGAACTGCTGGAATTCATCAGGCAATGCGCTCCCAAAAAGAGGATATTCATCGTGCACGGCGACCTGGACCAGGCCGAGCCGTTTCTGGCCGAACTAAAACAACTCGGCTTACCCGCCTACCTGCCCTCCAAAAACGAGGAAGTTACGTTGGAATAAACCACAGATTACACCAGTTTTTTACTATAACGCAATGAATCTAAAACGGTTATGCAAATAAATGCTATTGGGGCGGAATCTTTTCGTCCTTGGGCGAACTCTTTCCGTCCTTGGACGGAATCTTTCCGCCTTTGGACGGATTCTTTCCGTCCTTGGACTAATTCTTTCCGCCCCTGGACGGAATCTTTCCGCCCCTGGACGGAATCTTTCCGCCCCTGGACGGATTCTTTCCGCCCTTGGACGGATTCTTTCCGCCCTTGGACGGATTCTTTCCGCCAAATGGCGAATTACTTCCGCCAGAGGTTATAGTGATATAACTGTCCGAAAATCGGACACCCCCCACTACCCCCCGAGGGGTATGCCCCCACCACTGGTATAGAGCCGGTTCCAGTCCCCTGTCATTTGGTTGCGGTAATGGTCTTACTCCGCAGGACTAAAAGAGCCACTCCAATCGGCTAAGGGTAAGAAAAATGTCCGATGGAATTGGGGCAAATAATGGCCGGGAAACGAAAGAAAGCATTTAGTCCGCCAAGTGTGTAAAATCAAGTGGAATCTGAAAAATATCCTCTTAAATCGTATTCCCCAATGGCCTAACTAATGATATAGCGTGGTATTTGGGATTGAGATGTTCCTTGAGCCGATTTTGGATGTCGGCCAAAGTTATCTTCTTTATCAGCCCGGACATCTCATAGACCTCTTCGCCCGGATTTTGGCTGAGCACCTTGTTGAAGTAATATCCGGCAAAGAGCGAGGCAATGGCCATCGGCGAGTTGAAGGCCCAGATGAATTTGCCCATCAGTTTGCTCTGCTCCTGCCGGAGTTCCCGGTTGCCGCAGAGTTTGCCAACAGCAGGTCTTCTTAATTCATCCATTATCCGCTGATACAGTTTCTCCGGTTGCTCGGTCTCGGCCGAGATAATCGTGAATCCGAATGTCTTGTGCGAACTGTAGCCGCAGCCGAACCGGTCGTCAATCAGTTTTTCCTCGTAGAGTTTGGTATATAGTTTGGAACTCTTTCCGAAGAGCAGGTCCAGGAGCATATCGCTGATGATATTCTGCCTCAGAAGCGAGATGCCTTCAAGGCCGGTCCGGGTCTCTTTGTAGCCGATTAAAAGTGACGAGGTGGAGGCGGACATATTTTCCTCGGAGGACGGTTTGTTTATCTCAGGCGGCTCAACCGGCATATTGCGGGTTACCTCCATCCCAGTAGGATGGTGGTGTAGGTATTGGCTCTCCCTGATGTGCGCAATAATACGCTCTACATCTTTCTCCAGGTCGCCGCAGATAACCAAAACCATATTGGACGGCTGGTAGAATGTCCGGTAACACTGGGCCAGCAGTTCCGGGGTAATGGTCCGGACGCTCTCCACTGTCCCGCCGATGGAAATCCTGACCGGATGGTATTTATAGAGGTTGGACATCAGGTTGTCATAGACCTTGAAACCCGGCATATCGTTATACATCCGGAGTTCCTGCTCAATGATGGATTTTTCTTTGGCCACGTTCGGCCCGTCAAAATACGAGGTAAAGACCACCTTAAAGAGAACATCAAGATTCTCCAGGAAATTCTCACTGCTCTGAAAGTAGTAGGTGGTGGATCTGTTACCGGTTGAGGCGTTGTAAGAGGCGCCGAAACGGGCGAATTCAATGCTGGTGTCGCCGTCTGCCTTTTTGAACTGCTGGTGCTCAAGGAAATGGGCAATGCCTTCGGGGACTGTCAAAGGATTGCCGTTATCCTGCCACGAATTATCTATGGAGCCGTAGTTGACGGCCAGGAGCGCCACCTTCTCGTTAATACTTTTTTTGGGAATAATAAAGACCGGCAACGCTCCAATACGGGTGAAGTAATATTTTTCGTTCAGATGCTTGTTGAATACCTTATACATAGACGCAGATCCTTACAGGACAAGTTTACACTGATTTAGTTGAACAATCAAAGATAATTGGTAAAATAATGGCTGTATGAAAGAAATTATCCCGGAGATTGAGCGGCTGAAGAAAGAGCGCAAGGCCGTTATCCTGGCGCACAACTACCAGCGGGACGAGGTTCAGGACATTGCCGACTTCGTGGGCGACTCTTTGGGCCTGTCCCAGACCGCGGCCAAGACAGACGCCAGGGTAATCGTATTCTGCGGCGTGCATTTTATGGCCGAGACCGCGGCCATACTCTGCCCGGATAAGACCGTGCTGATGCCCGACCCACACGCTGGCTGTCCGATGGCCAATATGCTCACGGTCCGGGAACTGCGCGAACTGAAGAAACAGCATCCGGACCTGCCTGCGCCAAGCGGAGCGCGGCAGGCAGGCGCGGTTGTCGTTACCTATGTCAACAGCACCGCGGCGGTCAAGGCCGAGAGCGACTACTGCTGCACTTCATCCAATGCGGTCAAGGTCGTGGCCAGCATCCCCAAAGATAAACAGATTCTGTTTGTCCCGGACCAGCATCTTGGCAATTATGTCAAAACACAAACCGGGCGGGATATGATTCTCTGGCGCGGATATTGCCCGACCCACCGCCGGATTCTGCCCGAAGACATCAGTAAGAAAAAGGAACTCCATCCGGATGCGCTGGTGGTGGTGCATCCTGAATGCACCACCGAAGTGGTGGATATGGCCGACAAGGTCGCCTCAACCAGCGGCATACTCAAATACTGCCGTGAATCAAATGCTAAGACATTTATAATCGGCACCGAAATCGGCTTGCTCCACCGGCTGAAGAAAGAAAGTCCTGATAAGACCTTTATTGCCGCATCGGATTTGGCCGACTGTCCAAATATGAAGTTGAACACGCTGGAAAAGATACTCTGGTCGCTGGAGGATATGATTTATCAAGTAACAGTCCAGGAAGAGATTGCACGTCTGGCATTGAAGTCAATCCAGAAGATGCTCGCCGTTGTTTAAGCCACTACGAATTATCCAGCCGAAGGCGGATTCGTAATTCGGAGATTCGTAATTCGTAGCGCTTATGGTAGGGTCGTGAAGGAAAGAATACCGCCATAAGTGGTTCCTGAGGCATTGGTCGCATAAGCCCTGAAGTAGTAAGTGGTGCCCGGAGCAGGCACAGGAAGCAATTCCCCGTTGGTGGAAATAATCCAATCCCCGGTACCGTCGCCATTGTTAAAAGGCGGGGACTGGGTGTACCAGGTCGTGGGCGAATAGGTAGACGTAGTTCCATACTGGAAATAGACCGTGGTATTCTGCCCGTTGGAATTGACCAGTGCGTTCAAGACCGCTGTAGTGCGTCCGATATTGGTGGCCGCTTGGGTAATAACCGTCGGCGCTCCGGGCAGAGGCGTAGTGAATGACTGCTGCAATCCATAGGAATATCCGCCTCCATTATATGCCACAACCCGGTAGTAATAAGTAGCACCCGGCGTGGCTCCCGTGAATCCAAGCGAAATCGGGACAAAACTCCTTCCGTTTCCTGCGCTTTGCGATGAGGTATTGCCATAGTTATAAGAAGGCGTGGTCCCCCATTGGAAATAGACCGTTGTGGCTACGCCGTTGGGATTAACCGAGGCGTTAAACGTAAATGTGGAAGTGGTTACACCGGTGGGCGGCAGAGTAATCGCCGTAGGCGGCTGGGTAGAGGTCGTAAAATTCCTGATTATCCCTTGTGATGTCCCGGTGCCGTTAATTGCCACAACTCTGAAGTAATAAGTCGTGCTTGAAGTAAGGCCGGTTATGGTCTGGATGATATTCACCGGACTGCTGCCACTGCCGATAGTTGTAGGGGTAGTAGAACTGCTATCAGAGAGGGATGGACTTGTCCCCCACAGGAAATAAACAGTGGTCGCCCCGCCATTGGGATTAACCTGGGCATTCAGGGTGGCTGTGGCGGTGGTTACACTGCTGGCCGGATTGGTAGTCGCGGTCGGCGGCGGCACCAAGGTCGTGAACGACTGGTTTAAGCCGTTGGTTGGGCCGCTGGAATTGGTTGCCACAACACGGTAATTATATGTGGTATTTCCGACCAGTCCGGTCAGGGTGGCAGTAACCGTCACACTGCTGATGCCGCTCCCCAATGATTGTATTGAGGTGGAACTGCCGTAGGCAATGGTTGTACCCCACTGGAAATATGCCGTGGTGGCCAGGCCGTTGGGATTGACCGTGGCGCTTAAGACCACAGAATTGTAAGTAATCGTAACAACCGGATTGGTCGTGGCGCTGGGCGGAGGAGGCGGAGTGGTAAAGGACGCTTGAGAACCAACACTGTCCCCGGCCGGGTTCCGGGCGGTCAGCCGGAAATAATAGGTGGTATTAGGAGACAGCCCGGTCAGGTTGGCGCTGACGCTCACATTATTATTGCTGGCCGGAATAATCTGCGAGGCCGTGGTATTGCCGTAGGTGCTAACCGGTCCCCACTGGAAATTGATGGTGGTCTCTTGGCCGTTGGGATTAACCAAGCCGTTGAGAATAGCGGAATTATAATAGACGCTTGAGGCCGCTCCGGTCGTGGCAATCGGCGCGGGCGGGCCTGAATTGAACGAGCGGTTCTCGCCATAGACCGTGCCTTCGGAATTAATCCCGACCACCCTGAAGAAATAGGTGACATTCGGGTTAAGACCGGTGATATTGGCCGATACATAAACGTTGACCGTGCCGCTTCCGATGTCTTGATTGGGCGTGGTGTAGCCGTAGGAACTGCTCAAGCCCCACTGGAAATAGACGGTCGTGGCCAGGCCGTTGGGATTGACCCTGGCGTTCAGTGTTGAGGAAATGGACGAGATATTGCTGGCCGTGTCGGTCGTGCAGGTCGGCCGCCCGGCTGTGGTAAACGACTGGTTCTGGGTATAGGTCGGCGCTACATCGCCTTCCCTCAAAATTGCCAGACGGTAAGTATAAGTTGTATTGGGCAGCAAACTCGTTACGGTCTCGGTAACCGTGACATCATTAGTACCATTGCCGACCGGCCTGAGCGCGGTGACGCTCCAGCCGTAAACCGAACCCCACTCAAAATAAACCGAGGTATAGACACCGGCAGGATTGACCGCGGCGGTTAATGTGCCGGTATATGTGCCGGTGATGGCTCCGGTATAGACGCTGCTTCCGCTGGTCCAACTGGAAGGATACAGCGTATATTCCTTAACGCCAAGTTCGCCGCACTGCCAGCCATAGGTAACAATGCTGATAAGCCCGATAAGGGCAAACAGGGCGATATGCAACGTACGCCTTGACACGGTTTTTGAGGTAATCATATTCTCAAAATATTATACCCGCCTGTCTTCCCAAAGTTGCAGATTTACTATATAATATCCGAGCCAACACCTGCTTTGAGATAACAACTATTTATATAACCTAAAGTATGTGCCCAGCACATAAGCATTATTATTCGCATCCAGTGAATAGAAATAATTGTTGCATCTACTTAACTGCCCTGCATCTTACACAAATATTATGTGCGGGGTCAAGTAAAAAATAATAAATTCCTGCTTATTATTGACAGGGAATAATAATTATTATAATATTCCCCCTTAATAAGGGGGAATATTATGTTTATGAGTAAGGATAAACCTGAACTCTATGAACTCCTGAAAAGCAACAAGTCCAAACTGGGCAAGTTACCCAGCCAGGAAAAGGACGAACAGGCCACCAGCGCCACGGTAACGGCGGCTTCCGATTCAGAATCATCGCAGGACAGGCCGATTCCCTTTACCGCCCCATCGTCCAGCGGGCTGAAACCGTATCCGAAACTCAAGATACCTTTTCCGACCCTTAAACCCAAGGAACCAACCGGCGTATTCCAGAAACCCAAGCCCGTGCGCCAGAAAATAATGGATGAAAAAATCCCGCTCAATTACACCAAAATCATCGTTATCGGCGGAATTGTCGCCGCCATCGCCGTCATCATTTACCTGCTCTGGTCACTGCCTCCGGGGAAAGCACCAGCGGGAAGCAGGACCACCCCGCCGTCTTCCGCACAGCAACCCGAAACACCGCCGGCTCCGCCGGCAGCAACCGGACGCACCTGGTCTATCCGTCTGATTTATTACAAAAACAACACCGAAGGCCAGAACCTGGTCCAGAGCCGGCTCAAATTCCTCAACGATAAAGGCGTCAGCGGCGTCTTTACCAAGAATGAAAAGATTGAAAGCGCATCCTGCACCTCAATCTATAAAGGGAAATACGCCTCACTTGAAGAGGCCAAAAAAGACCTGCCGAAACTTAAGCAACTACACTACGCTTTTAAGAACGCAGATGCAGTGGAGGTAAAGTAGAAATGTCAATCCATAGAAGTTTAGCAGTAATCGGAAAACTTAAGAGGCACCGCAACGTCCTGAAGAAAAGCGAGCGCCTGGAGCGTCTCTTAACGGACGGCAAGCCGGAAGATGAGATATCCATTTTTGCATTGCCCAAATTACGCAATATAATGCTCAAGGCCAAACCCAAGGCCAAGAAGGAAGAAGCCGCGGCTGAAGGCGCTCCGGCTGAAGGCGCGGCCGCTGCGCCTGCCGCTGCCGCTGGCAAGGCCGCTCCTACTGGCGCGGCTGCTAAAACCGCGGCTCCTGCCGCCGGCGCTAAACCAGTTGCCAAGGCCGAGGCGCCCAAGGCAGATAAAAAGAAATAGCCGCCGATTACACCATCCTCTAATCTGTGTAATCCGTGTTAATCTGCGGAATCTGCTTGCACTGAGCAAAGCGAATGTGTGTTGTTATGAAAGCCGCTGTATTTTACGGGCCGAAACAGCCCTTGAAGATTGAGGATTACCCCAGGCCGCAAATCAGCCCGGACGAGGTCCTGATAAAGGTCGCGGCCTGCGGCGTCTGCCACACCGACCTGCACTACATTGACCACGGCGTGCCGACCTTCAAGAAACCACCCTTTGTGCTCGGACACGAAATCTCAGGCACAGTCGCCGAGGCCGGCGCAAATGTCAAGAACCTCAAGGTCAACGACCGCGTGCTATTACCCGCCGTCCTCACCTGCGGCACCTGCGAATTCTGCCGGACCGGGCGCGAGAACATCTGCAAAACAATGGTGATGTTCGGCAACCATATTGAAGGCGGCTATGCCGAGTTCGTCAAGGCGCCGGCCAAGGACGTCTTCATTCTGCCGGCCGAGATTCCGCTGGAAGAGGGTTGCATCATCGCCGACGCCATTTCAACGCCCTATCATGCGGTCAAGAACCGCGGACAAGTCCGCCCCGGTGACACCGTGGCCGTCTTCGGCTGCGGCGGAGTGGGTATCAACGTCGTCCAGTTATGCGCCGCATCCGGCGCCACGGTCATTGCCGTTGATATCGTTGAAAAGAAACTTGACTGGGCCAGACAGTTCGGCGCGGCCTATGCCCTGAATTCATCCAAGACCCAGGACGTCACCAAGGACATCCGCAAAATGACCAACGGCGGCGTGGACATCGCCTTTGAGGCCATCGGCAATCCGGCCACGATGACCGCGGCCTATAATTCCCTGCGTAAAGGCGGCCGGCTCTGCATCGTCGGCTATACGGACAAGGATTTTACGCTCTCGGCCGCCAAGATGATGTTCTTTGAGATGGAGGTCGTGGGCTCGCTCGGCTGCCGGCCCGTTGATTACCCGCGGCTGATAGAGATGGCCCGCATCGGCAAGGTCAAGGTCGCGCCGCTCGTGACCCATAAATTCCCGCTGGATAAAATCAACGACGCTTTTGACACCCTGCGCAAGGGCGAATCACTGCGGTCTATCGTCATAATGCAATAACTATAGCCACGAAGGCACCCCGCCCGCAGGCGTCGCCCCGCAGGGCGAACCTCGCCTAAGGCGGGAGGCTCGCCAGAGGCGGCAAGACACGAACTAAGCGAAGCGTGAATCCGAGCACACGCAGTGCGCGCAGGTAAAGAAATTTCTTAGTGCCTTTGTGTCTTAGTGACTAATATTCTAAAATGAAAATTGTCGTCATCGGCAGCGGCGCGGCCGGCATCTCGGCCATCCAGGCCATCCGGCAATCAGTGCCGGACAAGGACATCCATCTCACCCTGATTTCATCCGAACGGGAACTGGCCTATTCGCCCTGCGCGTTGCCTTATGTGATTTCGGATTCTATTCCCTACAAGCGCCTCAGCCGTCTTGAACCCAATTTCTACAAGAAGAACAAGGTCCACACCTCCTGGGGCAGCCCGGTCTGCCGGATAGACACCGCCAAGAAATCAGTCGCCCTCAAGAACGGCAAGACATTCTTTTACGACAAACTCCTCATCGCCACCGGCTCTGTGCCGATTAAACCGCCTGTTCCGGGCATAGACAAGACCGGCGTATTCTTTGTGGACACCCTCAAGAACACCCGCAGAATCAAGGATTATATCCGGAAGGAGAAAATCGCAAAATTGGGCAAGAAGGTGGCGATTATCGGCGCCGGATTCACCGGCATAGAAACCGCCCTGGCCCTGCGCAAACAGGGTATCAATGTAGTCGTCATTGAGATGCTTGACCGGATTCTGGCCAAGGTCCTGGACGACAATTTTGCCCGTATCGCCCAGGAAAAGATTAATGCCATCCCTGCGGTTAATGGCGAACAGGAAATAGAATTCAAATTATCCTCGGCCGTTACCGAAATCAAGGGCAAAACCAGGGTTAAATCCGTAGTCCTGCACAACGGCAGGAATATCCCTGTGGATATGGTCATTGTCTCGGTGGGCGTCCGGCCCAATATTGATTTCCTCAAAGAGAGTGGAATTACGCTCAACAAAGGCGTTGTGGTCAACGACCAGATGAAGACCAATACACCTGATATTTATGCGGCCGGAGACGTGGCCGAAACCGCGGACTATATCACGGGCGAGCCGACCATCTCGGCCATCTGGAGCAATGCCATAGAACAAGGCAAGGTCGCGGGGTTGAATATGATAGGCAAGGAGACGCATTATCCGGGCTCATCCAGCATCAACGTCCTGAACCTGGAAGGCCTGCCGGTCGTCTCAATGGGCCGGGTGAGTGATGGGAACAAGAACACTAAACCGCCCTATTGCGCCGGCTCATACACCTATCGCAACGAAAACTGCTTGAGGCGGATATTCATACATCACGACACCAAGAATGACAACAAGACCAATATCACGTTGGTCGGGTTTGAGGCAATCGGCGAATTCCGGAATCTCGGCGCCATCTGGTCGCTCATCCAGAAAAAGACCCCGGCCACGCAAATAGACCCGGATATCCTGATGGATAATACGGCGCTGATGGGTAAACCATAATCTGATTCTGGATTCTTTCCTTTGCCCTGCCAAAATAAGGCGCTATAATAAGCCGATGCTTTCTTTGACCGACTCGGTCCAGTATCTCAAGGGCGTGGGGCCGCAACGGCTCAAACTTTTCCAGCGCCTCGGCGTCAACACCGTCTCTGACCTCCTGTCCTATATCCCGCGCAAATATTTAGACCGCTCGCAGATTAAGACCATCAAGGAATCCTTGGCGCTTATTAGGCCGGATGAAGAGGTGACGGTCAAGGGCACGGTTACGGCCGTGCGCCTCCATAGGACCAAATTTAAGCATTCCCAGATATTTGAGATTGTCCTGTCCGACCCGACCGGACATATTTCCGCCACCTGGTTTAACCAGCCCTTTCTGGCCACGGTATTCTCCAAGGGTCAGGAGGTTATTCTCTCAGGCAAAATCAAGTTCTATAAGTATCCACAGTTGTCCTCGCCGGAGTATGAATTCGTCTCACCTGAAGGCGCTGCGCCGGTGAATTCCCAGGGCATTATCCCCTGTTATCCCCTGACCGAAGGCCTTACCCAGAAGTTCCTTAGGCGCATAATCCGGTATTGCATAGATAATTACCTGTCATTAATCACCGATAACTTAGATGCAGGTCTCAAAACCAAGCATAATTTGCTTGGCTTGCAGGAGGCAATCAGGCAGATTCATTATCCGGATTCGCCTGAAAGTATGGCAAAGGCGCGCCAACGTCTGGTCTATGATGAATTATTGCTCTTCCAACTGGCCCTGGGCCTGAGACGCCAGGCCATCAAGAAGACCGCGGTGAAATACCCCATCCGTATATCAGAGCAATTGGAGGAGCGCATCCGCAAACGTATTCCTTTTACCCTGACCAAAGCGCAGGAAAAGGTGATTGCCGAAATCAGGCAGGACATCATCCTTCGCACCGAGCGCTCAGGACAAGTCAGCGACTACCCGATGAACCGTCTTCTGCAGGGCGATGTGGGCTCTGGCAAGACCATTGTCGCCATCTACGCCATATTGGCGGCCATCGGCAACGGACTGCAGGCGGCGTTTATGGCGCCGACTGAAATCCTGGCTGAACAGCATTTCAGGAATATCTCGCATCTGTTGGCCAATTCACAGGTGCACATAGCGCTGCTTAAAAGCGGGCTAAGCACGGCAGACAGGAAAAAGATGCGCGAGGATATCGCTACAGGACAGATTAATCTTGTCATCGGCACGCACGCCCTAATCCAAAAGGATGTGGCGTTCCAGAAACTGGGCCTTTTGGTGATTGACGAACAGCACAAGTTCGGGGTGATGCAACGTTCTGACCTGCGCGATAAGGGAGAAAATCCACATACCCTGATTATGACAGCCACGCCGATTCCGCGAACTCTGGCACTGACCGCCTTCGGAGACCTGGACATCTCCACGATTGACGAATTCCCGCCCGGACGCCAACCGGTCCGGACGGTCTTGCGCCCTTCTTCAAAGATACCGGACGCATTCGGATTCATCAGGGACAAAATCCGCGAAGGCCGGCAGGTCTATTTTGTATATCCCCTGATTGAGGATATTGAAGACGTTGACACCAAGACCGCGCAAAGACAGTTATACAAGGTCAATCTCAAGTCCGCCACCACAATGTCCAAATACCTCAAGGAAAAGGTTTTTCCTGAATACAACATAGCCCTGTTGCACGGCGATATGAAGGACTCCCGCAAGGAAAAGATAATGGCTGATTTCCGGGCCGGCAAGACCCATATCCTGGTTTCCACCGTGGTGATAGAGGTCGGAATAGACGTGCCCAATGCCTCGGTGATGGTGATAGAGCATGCGGAACGTTACGGCCTGGCCCAGTTGCACCAGTTGCGCGGGAGAATCGGCCGCGGCGCGCATAAATCATACTGCCTGCTTTTCGGTGATTTTACCACGCCTGAATCCGAACAGCGGCTGAAGATAATGGAAGAGACATCGGACGGATTCAGAATAGCCGAGGAGGATTTGCGTATTCGCGGCCCGGGCGAGTTCCTGGGCACACGCCAGAGCGGACTGCCTGAATTCAGGGTCGCCAATCTGGCTACTGATTTCGGACTCCTGAAACTGACCCAAGCGGATGCCAGTGAAATAATGAATAAGGACCCATCACTGGCCGGACCGGATAACCGCAGATGGAAAGAGGAGATAAAGAGGCAATTCAGCGCTTTGGTACTGGGCTGTTGATTTGCCAGTGATTATACAGCCCAGTATAGTCGGTTGTATAATTCTCTGCTAAATCAACAACCGACAATAACGGCGTAGGTTTTAGGCAATTAGGTAATCTGGAAAG
>JBFMDM010000016.1:0-25346 GCA_040753835.1 Planctomycetota bacterium | reverse complement strand
GCGCTCCGATTCCGTAATCGCGCAAATCAGCCGGAAAGCCCAGTTTGGTATTGGCCTCCACCGTATCCAGCCCGCCGTCCTGCAAAGCGTATGCCTTGAGTTTGTTCTCCAGCCCGATGCCCCGGCCTTCCTGCCGCATATACAGCACCACGCCCTTGCCCTCTTTGGCGATAATCTGCATGGCCTTATGCAACTGCTCTCCGCAGTCGCAGCGCATAGAGCCGAAGATATCCCCGGTAAGACACTCCGAATGCACCCGGACCAGGACCGGCTCTTTGTGGACCTTGCCTGTGCCGATATCTCCCAAGCACAGGGCCATATGCAGGTATTCATCCACCTGTGACCGGTACAGCCGCAGTTTAAAATCGCCGTATCTGGTCGGCAGTTTTGCCGTGGTGATATTCGTTATCAGTTTCTCATTGGTCCGGCGGTAATTGATAATCTCCGCGATGCTGGCAATTTTAAGTTTATGCTCCTTGCAGAACTCTATTAATTGTGGCAGGCGCGACATCGTGCCGTCGTCGTTCATAATCTCGCAAATCACGCCGATGGGCTTGGCCCCGGCCAGTTTGGCCAGGTCAACCGAGCCCTCGGTCTGTCCGGCGCGTACCAGCACTCCGCCCTCCTTGGCGCGCAGAGGGAATATATGTCCCGGCCGGACAAAATCATCCTCACTGGCGTTATCCTTGATGGCGTCCAGGATGGTCTTGGCCCGGTCGTAGGCCGAAATACCGGTGGCAATGCCGTGTTTGGCGTCAATGGAAACCGTAAAGGCCGTCTCAAACTTGGAGGTATTATCGCGCACCATCAAAGGCAGGTTCAGTTTATCCGCCTTCTCATCGGTCAGGGTCAGGCAGATTAAGCCCCGGCCGTATTTAGCCATAAAGTTGACGGCATCCGGGGTGACCTTCTCGGCCAGCATCATCAAATCGCCCTCGTTCTCCCGGTCCTCGTCGTCAACCAGGACTATCATCTTTCCCTGCTTAAGGTCCTTGAGCACCTCGGGCACAGTCGCAAAAATCTTGGTCATAATTCGTTAGACGACCCCGAAATTATCGGGACTCCTCTGCGGCTCCGCAGGATTCAACTGATTTACCAGATTAGATTTGTCCGTTCAATCCCGTTGTCACCACTAATAAATACTATACAAATAAAAGTACCGTTAGGTATATTGGAATTTTGCAGCATACATTATATTGTCAACAATTGCAAGATTTACGCTCTAATAATTACCCGCCACCCCGTTAGAAAGTTCCAGACTAAAGGTAAGAGTAATAAATTCCCTGACAAACTCATTACGGGTCTTTCTAACGGGGCGCCACTTTTATATCCAAATACATATCCACGCAGACCGGATAATCCGGATGGCCGATAAGGGTATGAACCAGAGACGGGATTATCCGGTTTTCATATAGCGGAGGAACAAGTTGCTTGTTAGATACGGTCTCGTCCAGAAAATGCCTGCAAAGCCGGTAGCGGAGTTCCCTTAATTCCCGGCAGTCGCGCAACCTTGCGGTCTCAGGCAGGACCGTGAAATTGATATGGGAGTTGCCATCGGTCTTAAACGGCATAATCTCAGTCCGGATAAAGCCGTTGACGAATTCGTTAATCTGGTCGTTCTGCTCACTGACCGCATTCGCAGAACAATTGAAGATGTCCAGAATCATCACGGCCCGGGCCAGTTTATTGCGCAGGCCGCGCCGGAATTCCGAGGCCCTCTCCGGCGCGGTTATCAGAACTGGATGTCCCTGCAGTCGCTCGTCCTGGTCCCTGAAGAAATTCAGGCAGTCCATCCGGCCGGTCAGCCACTCGCTTGCCAAAACAAATGCGCCTTCGCCAGTATCATTAATTGAGCCTAAATACCGCCAGGCGCCGAAGGTCATCTCTATCGCATAATACGCCGCGGCATAAGGAAGCCAGTCCTTGATTTTCTTTGCCTCTATCCCATCCCTGGTTTTATACGCCAGATTCGTATTCCTGAAATATTTCCAGGCCGTCTTGCGGCTGAATAATTTGGCCTCCATCCGCTCATAAATCTCCTTACCTGTTCGTCCTTTCTGGCTTATGACGCCGCTAACCTCAGGGCTAACCCAGTATTTGGACCCCTCCAGAATAGGCCGGGCAATCTTCTCAAAGAACGCCTTCTGGTTGGGAACTGCCTTGCGCTGTTGCGCCAGGGTATGCCTCAATCCCTGCTCATACTTTTTAGCCCAATTCTCTGCCTTTTCCCGAGGGTACTCATTAACTGCAGGAATAAAAACCCTGATATGTGATTTGGAACGATTTTTATCCATATTTTTCCCGTAACATAATATTTTACTTAAAGTTATGTCAAAAAATACCGCTCTAAAAAAGTGGTGGGGGAGGGGGAGGATAGGGTAGGGGGTAGTACCCCTTGGTTTAACGGGTAGTATCTACCAATCCAAGGGGTAGTATCTGCCAATCTAGGGGGGAGTACCTACCAATTTAGGGGGTAGTATCAGTCAATCCAGCGGGTAGTAGCAATCAATCCAAAGGGTAGTATCTGCCAATTCAGGGGATAGTACCTGACAATCCAGGGGGTAGTATCAGCCAATCCAAGGGGTAGTCCCTGCCAATCTATGGGGTAGTATCTGCCAATCCAGGGGGTAGTCCCAGCCAATCCAGCGGGTAGTACCAGCCAATCCAGCGGGTAGTACCAGCCGGATTCACGGGCTGTACCCTATTGGGACAGAAATGACGCGGGTTGGGAAAAGGAATGTACAACATATGATTTTGCCCTATTTCTTGCCTTTGGATTTGGTGGTGGCCTGGTATTCAACCGGGTCTTCGCGGAGATTCAGGAAGACGCCGCCAATAATCTTCCGCTGTGTCTCTTCCCTGTAGCCGGATAACCTCTCGTCGGCAACATCATAAACGTTTTTCTCCGCCTCCTCCAGTATCGGCACAATTTCAGACAGGTATTTTTGGTCTTCGGGTATTTCAATCGTGGTTAGTCCGTGCTTCAACCAGATACTTAGAGCGTCTAACATAATGAAACCACAGACGCAGATAAACACGGATAGCAACCACCCCGAAATAATCGGGACTCCGTTGCGACTCCGCAGATTACACAGATTTCGCAGATTTTCCGCCGAAGGCGGATCAGCCTCTGGCTGAAATCCGTGTAATCGGTGAAATCTGTGGTTCCGGTTCTTTTTGTTAGGGGCTTTTAAATACCTTGCCTCTAATTCGGTCTTGCACTGGATATGCTTATCCTTCTGGTAATAAAGCCGCCAGTCGTTCGGGAACATCGTCTTTTCTATGCGTAGTAGAGAATACCATAATGGTTAGGCAACAACGTCTTACCCAAAGGCGTACCCATCGCATCCCAAACAATCCAATGGTGGAATAGTGGTAATCCTAAATAACTGCTCCGGCGGGCGTTTCGGTATAGTTGTCCAAGAATTGATGATAACTATCCCAGGACAATTTATTATTACATATCTCGCAGGTAATTACTGAATCGTATTCATCATCCTGTTTTTCTTTAACAAAACCCTTGATAACCTTACCATCTTTCTGCTGGACGAAGTGATTATATCGATGGATAAGCACCCATTCCGTAAATTTATTATCATTTCCACATTTTGGACATCTAACTTTTTTCATTATCATTTCCTCCCTATTCTTCTTCCGGAGCAAAAAATAATCTTTTCCAGTTACTCTTATTTTGCCAAATCTCTATTACGGATTTATGCCAAGTTTTATCCGTTGGCTTCTTAATTAAATGCTCAACAAGTTTCCTAATAGGCATAGAAAACTTGATATTTATACGAGGAAGAAATTTCATTCTAGAATCTTTTGTAATGTGTCTGGTTAATTTCATCCAATCGCCTAATTCATCAATAAAATCTATTTTATTCCCAAGTTCTAACTGCAGGCGGATGAAAGGCAATGCTCGCGTCATAACAACAATATTTTCTGGCACTATGACAAAATACAGCCAATAATCTCGCTCAAAGAATAATTTATCTATTGCGGTTAATCCGTTTATCGCAATCCAATCGTCCGAACGTTCCATTGTCTTAACCTCAATTTTGCGAACCTCACCATTTTTATTGGTTGACAAACCATTAAAACCTGAAGTGCGCTTAACCAACTCAATCCTACAGCCCCGGAATGTCTCGACGGAACAAGTTAGCCCTGCCCCCATCTCTTCTATAGTAGCACCGTGACGCGTGTCAGTCCTATTTAATTCACTCCTTCGGTTTGATATTGCTCATTGGGTATAACCTTGGGTAATTAGTTCTTAACCAATTTAATATATTTTTCTTAAACGCTATTGCTTCGGTAAGTATTTCATCGGACTCCTGTTTAGAGACAACTCCGGCCCGGTCATAATCACTGATGTTGCGTTTGCCACGACAGGAATCAAAGTAATTTATAAGTTCATTGTATTCCGGGGGCAGAATAAGTTTCAACGTCTCAAAAGTGGTAAAATGATGTCCCGCACCGTGTGTTTTATATCCCTTGGCATATAGCACCATAGTGGATAACTGCAAAATAGCATTATAGGCAATGGTAAATCGGCGGTCAGTTGAAAGAACCGGAATCGCCGCATCAGCCAGGTCGCGTTCGGTCACCTTCAGTATGTCCGCTAATTCTTGGGCTGATGTCTTATGCGCCCTTAGTTTATCATCGTTTAGCAATTCTTTTAAGGTCATCGGTATTTCCTATCAGAAAAATCTTTGGTTCTTTTAAGATACTGGTCAGGAAATGGGTTCCCGCTGATACCTTTTCTCTGAATTCCGATTCTGGATAGATAACATAATTTATCTCGCGTTTTACCTCATTTTTAACACCGGCCAGAAGGCCGGAAACCTTACGTCCATTTATATTGCCGATAATAGCAAGGTCTATATCGCTATTGATATCTTCTTTATTCCTGGCGTATGACCCGTAAATGAACGCGATTTTAATATCATCGTGATGACGGGAACTAATATACTGTTTTAGTAAACTTGCAATGCCTGTTGATTTCAGGATAATTGACTTCAGGTCAGGATAAATCGGACAATCCTTATTGACACTATAATAGATACGGTTGCCACTTATTGACTTTTCCAGCAGTCCCATTTTATGAAGTCGGCTGACTTCGCGCTGGACCGCCCTAATCGGCAGGTTGGACTGTGAAGCAATTCCCCGCTGGTAGAACATTTTATCAGGATTTAGAAGAAATATCTTCAACACCTCAACTCGCGCCTTAGACGAAAACAGTTCTTTGAGCATAAGATATTCGTATCTATTTTGTAGTCAATTGTATACTTTTTGTAGTCAGTGTCAAGGAAATCTTATTACAAATTAGTTGGGACTATAACCAAGATATTCCAATTGCGGACGGTCATTGTCCGCATAGTCAATGGCAAATGAATAAGGCGGAGAGGTGATTATTCCATCAATAGAATTACCTTTTATAAATGATAAGTCCCTGGCATCGCCGTATTCAAATCGCGCCTTGCCTATCTCTAAATCCAACTTATTGCGGGCATCAATGAACGCCTTTATCTGTCCGATGTATCTATTCAGAACCTTGGGGAAAAGGACATCTATGGTCTTGGCGCATCTCCGAGCATAGCCCATTGCATCCAAATAAGCCAATAAGGTTATTCCTTTGTCAATATCAAGTTTACCGGATAGATTATCAGGTATACGCTTACGATTATTTAGTTTGCGATAGATGTTCTTGGCATTATCAGAGACATCTTTCAGTATGCTATCAGTGGCTTTAAGCGACTCATATTTAACCCGGCTCATAAATACACCGAAGGGATTCTTATCAACGCCAATGGAATTGATTCCCATTAAGGTGGCTTCAACATTTAATGTGCCACTGCCGCACATCGGGTCAAGGACGGTCTCGCCTTCTTTTATCCCGATGAGGTTTATAATGCCTTTAACTAATTGAGGATGAAATTTACCGCGATATGGAAAAAGACCGTGCGTGGCATAGCCGGTAGAGAAATTGCCTTCCTTGAAATACGACCTGGTTAATTCAGAGCGACCTTCCCAAATAAGTGAACTGTTATTGGAGCAGATAATATAATGATTAGTCGGGTCGCCATTGACGCTCTCAAAGAATCCGCCTCGCTTAATAATATCCTTTTTGCCGAGCAACTTGCTCTCATAAAATGCAAACTCCAACTCAAACTGCTCAGAGACGTTGGGCAATAAGCGGTATTCCGGTGGAAACAGCATATTGGAGATTTTAGGCAGTGTAGGCAGATTAAAACCTCTAATCTGGGTGTGCTCCTTTGGTATGAATCCAGCAATCCGTCTGGCAATCTCAAATGCGGCCGCAATACGAATGGTCTTGACCTTCTTTAGACCTTTTATCTTGTGAATGGCCTCAAAGGGGAGACAGGACAAACCCTTAAATGAACCGTGATTATCAAACAATTCAGCGGCGATTGTCTCTGCGGGTTTTCCCTTAATCCCAGCGCCAATCAGGATTGCCAATAATTCCGCATCAGTGAGTTTATCCGCGCCTAAGGTAAGCAGTTTTCCGCCCGGATGCCTCCATTGTCTGCCTGTTGATTGCATATATATCCCCTACGCCATCTCCAACAGGTCACGGAAACTGGTCTGCAATACCCGGGTGACCGGGCCGACCTTGCCGTCCCTGATTGACTTGGTGTCAATCTCGTCCCGCCCACAAGGGCGAGGCTCGCCCAAATGGGCGGTGTCCTTCCTGACGAACTTGCATCCGACGACCGGCATTACCTCCATCAACGTGCTGGTCAGAAATGCCTCGTCCGCCGTGAAGATGTCCTCTTTGGTGAGAAGTTTCTCGCGCACCTTGATGGCGTTTTTGGTGCAGAGCGCCATTGCGATGCCCCGGGTTACGCCCGAGAGGATGTTGGAATCAATGGCCGGCGTAAAAACCTTGTGGTCCTTGACGATGAAGAAGGAACTGCGCGTGCCTTCCATTATATTGCCGTCCGTATTGGTGAAGATTGCCTCCAGTGCCTTGTGCTTGAATGCCCACCGGCGGGTGATGAGGTTTTCCATATATGCCAGGGTCTTGTGCCGGTAATATGCCGTGTCCGCGCTGCGCCGGTGCGGATAGAGAATGACATTCACGCCGTTGTGCCGGAACTTCTCATAGTCCGGCGAAATCGGCCCTGTCTCCACCAGTATCATTGAGCTCTGGAATGTTCCGGTCTCGTCCAAGTCCTTCTTCTGCTCCCCGCCCGAACGACCGTCCGGTCGGGCAGGCTCGGCCGAGGATGAAAACCTCATCGCCTTCATCGGCTCTTCGGAGGACGAGACCACCATACGGACGTAGCCCTTTTCCAGATTGTTTATCTGGGCTAGGCGGCTGATGACCTTGTCCAGCGACTTCTGGCTGATATGGACCGGCATCCGGATATGCTTTGCCGAATCCTTGAGCCGGTCGTAATGCGCGGTCAACTGGAATGCCCGGCTCTTGTTTATCATTATGGTCTCAAAGACCCCGTAGCCGTAGAGCAGTCCGCTTTCGTATAAATTAATCCTTGCATCCTGGCGTTTGATGTATTCGCCGTTTAGCCATATAAAATCTGACATCATATACCCCTACTAATAACGAACACCGCAGTAACCGCGACCCACAAGGTCCCAGTGGGAAGCGAATCGGCGAATTACGAATCAAATTTATTCGTAATTCGGAAATTCGTAATTCGTAGAGGATAACATTTAAACAGCCAAAAATCAACTAAATCTTGCTACTAAATTCTTCGTGTCTCCGCGTCTCCGTGGTATAATTCCTGAATGAATCGTACTGCAGAAGTAGTCATTATCGGCGGCGGCGGCATCGGCACCAGTATCGCCTACCACTTATCCCAGGCCGGTGTTAAAAATGTCGTCCTGCTGGAGAAAAATCTCCTGGGCAGCGGCTCGTCCAGCAAGGCGGCCGGGCTGACCATTCTCCAGTGGGCCAATGAGAGCGACGTGCAACTGGTCCAGAGGTCTATGGAAATCTACCACGAACTCATAAGACAAAATAAGGATATAAAGTTCCACCAGAGCGGCCTGATTTACCTGGCCACCACTGCAGAGGAAGAGAAATACCTGCGCGATTCCAAGATACTGCTGGATAAATACCATATCAAGTCCGAACTGCTGGACCGCAAGGGGGTCAAAGAATACCTCGGCCACTGGATGCACCTGGCTAATTTCCCATCGGGATTATACACTCCTGATGACGGCTATCTTGACCCGTTCCAGATTGTCAACGGCTTTGCCAAGGAATCGCGCCGAAACGGCGTCAATCTATATGAAATGGCGCAGGTTACGGCTATCCGCAAAACCGGTAATACCTTTGAGGTCCAATCACCTGAGGGAGTATTTTTCACGCCCATAGTAATCAATGCGGCCGGCTGCTGGGCAAAGAAGGTCGGCGAACTGCTCGGGCTGAAACTGCCCCTAAAGCCCTATCGCACCCAGATTGCGGTCTTGAAGCCCTCTCGTCCCTTGCCCAAGGACATCATTGCGGTCTATGATATGAACCGCAACGTCTATTTCCACTCCGAGACCGGCGGACTGCTCCTGGCCGGGGACGGCACAACCAATAATGAGGAAAATCCGGACCAGTTCAGGCAGAAGGCGGACAGCGCCTTCCTGGAGGAAATCGCCCAAAAGATTTCCTATCTGATACCAGGGATGGCTGATGCGGGCGTTGCCAACAGTTGGGCCGGGCTGGTCACGGCCACTCCGGACCGAATGCCCATTATCGGGCGCATCCCGCAAATGGATAATTTTATCTTGGCCACCGGCGATAACGGCTACGGCTTTATGCGCGCCGGTATGCTTGGTAAACTGGTGGCTGAGATAGCGTTAAACCAGCCGCCTACCATTAATATAGAAGGCCTGACTATAGACCGCTTCGGTAACAAGGACCTTTCGGACTTCAAAATTAGCCAGGGAATGGGGCTGTAATCAACCACAGATTTCGCTGTCGCGGTTACTGCGGTGTTCACAGAATAATATCCCAATACGGATAAAATTCTTAAAATTCTCCGTAACTTTCCCGCTCCCCCTGTGTTTATATAAGCGAAAGAAGGACGCTAATAATATGATAAAATGCAATGAAGTTGTTAACGAACTGGAGGCATTTCGCAAGGGCGAGGTGTCAGGGGAATTAAAGTCACTGATAGCGTCGCATCTTAATGCCTGTCCGGCCTGCAAAAACGAGTTAAAGGCGCTGGAACAGTTGGAAACACTGCTTGATGCCTACACGGTTGCCCCGGCAGACGCCAATCTCCAGGCCGGATTCAGACGGAAACTAACGGAGATGGAAAGAGCCCATCATTTCCATCTGAGTTGGCGACGGGTCGGGCTGCTGGCATCGGCGGCCGTGGTTATGGTCGCTGCACTGGTCTGGCTGGTCAACCCATTCAACGGCTCAAATAACGATACCGAAATCATCGCCAACATAGACCTGCTGGAGGATATGGAAACCGCTCAGTTGGCGGACATCGTCCAGGACTATGAACTGGTCGTAGCAATGCCCGAGATTATGGATGCGGACCTGAACGGAGAATAATGATGAACAGATTTTTGACTGGTCTTATAGCGCTGTTATTAACCGCTAATACGCTGGTTATTTCAGCACAAGATAATGAGCCGGCCAAGGAGCAAGGAAGTAATGCACCTACCGCTTCACAGGATACAGCCAAGGGCGACAGCGCCAAAGACAAAGCGGATAATAAAGAAAACGACAGTTTATCCGGTGAAAGGCGGCGCTTCCGCAAGATGATGATTGAGCGCCGGAAGGAACAGTGGGAAAAGATGTCGCCGGAGCAGAAGGAAAAGGCCAAGACCGCCTTCAGGAAATTCCAGAAGATGAGCCCTGAGGATAAGGAACGACTGCTGCAGGCGCACCACAAGTTACAGCAGATGCCGCCTGAGAAGCGCGAGGCGCTAAAAGAACATCTCAGGAATATGGACCCGGAAAAGCGCAAGGAACTGTTCAATAAGGTCCAGAATATGAACCAGGCCAAGCGCCAGATAGTCCAGCATACCATAGACGTGGTCAAGCAACTGCCTGAGGAAAAGAGGAAGGAACTGAAGAACCTGCCTTCAGAGGAGCGCCGGAAAGAAATAAAGAAACTCCTGGAGCAGGACCTTGAGAATAAGATAGGAAAAGAAAAGGTTGAGGAACTCAAGAAACTACCGCCCGAGCAGAGACGCGAGCAGTTGAAGAAAATCTGCGAGGAACAAAGGAAGAAGAACCAGGATAACGCCAGAAAGCCCGATAATAACAAACAAGGCGGCAATAATAACGGAACTCCCAAGCAAGGCCCGAAAAGACAGCCCCGAAATAATCGGGACTCCGGTGCGCCTCCGCAACCAAATAAAACCAACCCTCCGCCCAAGGCAGGAGGGAATAGATAATGTTAGAGGCAGTTATACCTTTGGGCGTTACTGCCTCTTATCCAGCCCGAGGCGGATCCGCCTCCGGCGGACACCCGCCTATGGCGGGAATAAATAATAACGACCCGCCATAGGCGGGTCTAACTCGCTGTAACGCTCCTTCGTCGCTAACAGCGAGTAAGAAAGGAGCAAGGGATATGTGGCAGAAAATAAGAAAGGCAATGGGCTGCTTGCTGGCTGCAATGTTGTTAGTCAGTTTGGTCGCCTCGCTGAATGCCGAACCGGCCAAGGCATCAGGCAATGCCGGTGCAAGAAGCAACGGCCCCAAGGTCGGTAATAAGGGAACCCCGGGCAAGAATGCCCCTTCCAATAACAACCGCAAGGGCGATAACCGCGATGATGCCAGGAGCGGCAAGGCCGACCGTCCGGGCGACGGCAATTCCGGACAGGGCGACGACAAGAATGCGCCCAAGAACCGCAGGGGCGACAATCGCGACGATGCCAGGAGCGGCAAGGCCGACCGTCCGGGCGACGGCAACTCCGGACAGGGTAATGACAAAAGACCGGGCGTAAAACCGCCCAAGCATGACCCGAGAAACTGCCCGATTTGCAGGCGCCACCTGCCTCCGATGCCTCCCAAAAAGGAACCGCCCAAGAGGCAGCCGCAAACCGGCGATAAGAAGGATAATCCCGGAGTCCGCGACCGCGGCCAGGGCGAAGGGCGCGATGGCGTGGGACAGGGCAAGGGACAGGACAATTCAAGCGGCATCGGAACCCCTTCTGCTCCTAAAAGGAAATGGGGCGCGGACCGCCGCGAGGATGTCCGTGACCGCGCCGAAGACAGGCGCGACCGTAAGGAAGATGTCCGGGACAGGAAGGAAGACATAGCGGACCGCCGCGAGGACGCCCGTGACCGCGCCGAAGACAGGCGCGACCGCAAGACCGACGGCGGAAAGTGGGATAAAATTGAGGACCGCCGTGACCGGAAAGAGGATGCCCGCGACAGAAAAGAAGACGTCCGTGACAGGCGCGAGGATGTCAAAGACCGCCGCGAGGATGTCCGCGACCGCCGTGAGGACAGGCGCGATAACAAATATCCGCCCAGACGCAAATGGGGCACCGGAGATAACCGCGATGACAATAAGAGCGGAAAGGCAGACCGGCCCGGAGACGGCAATTCAGGACAGGGCAACGACAGGAAACTGCCGCCCAGGAGAGAAGGCAATGAGAGATTAAGACCCTCGTCACAGGGCGACGGTTCATTCACTCCGCCTGCTAATAACAAACGCAGGGGCGATAATCGCGACGATGCCAACAGCGGCAAGGTTGACCGGCCGGGCGACGGCAACTCAGGACAGGGCAACGACAGAAAGGACTCACGCTTGAGGCCGCCTCATAATCCCAGAACCTGCCCCATCTGCAACCCGAAACTCCGCAATAAGGACAAGGAGAACGACCAGCCGAGAATCCAGCCCTATCCATATCCTCCCAAAGACAAGAAAGATAAAGGCAATGAAGGCGTGCGTGACGGCGGCAAGGGCGAAGGCCGCGACAGCGCCGGACAGGGCAAGGGTCAGGGCGATACCAATAAGGAAAACAAGGATAAACCAAAGGACAAGGATTAAACATTACCCGGACAACATAAAAGGGGCGTTCTGATGTTACATCGGGACGCCCCTTATTATTTGAATTGACCCGCCGCTTTTAATATAATACAACCCTATGGCTGAATCCCCTATCGTCTCGGTCTTCTCCTCAATCCAGGGCGAAGGATTGCATCTGGGCCGGCCGCATCTCTTTATCCGTCTTGCCGGATGCAACATCAGATGCTCGTATTGCGATACCCCTGAAGGACTGACAATCCCAAAATACGGGCGGATAGAAACCAGGCCGTTTGGCAATACATTCCGCAAATGCCCGAATCCGGTTGATGGCGATTATTTATTGAACGCCATAAAACGGCTGGCTGCGCGGTTTTCGCATTACCACGCCATTGTCCTGACCGGCGGAGAGCCGCTGGTGCATAGCGCATTCCTAAAATCGTTCCTGCGCCCCTTGAGGCGGCTGAGAATTCCGGTTATGCTTGAAACCAACGGCACCCTGCCTGAACAACTGAATAAAGTAATAAATCTGGTGGACATTATTTCTATGGATATCAAGACACCGTCTGATATCAATGGCTACGGCAAAATATGGGCGAAGACCAGGCGATTTCTGAACCTGGCCAACCGCAGGAATACTTATATAAAGGTTGTCGTAACCGATAATACCAATATTAGCGATTGCCGGAAAGCGGCAGGAATCATTGCCAGAGTCAACAGGAATATTCCGCTGATTCTGCAACCCGTTTCGGCAGTAAGAAAAAGCATAAGAACCCCGTTGCTGACCCAAATTATTAGGATACACAATATATTTACTAAAGAACTGGCCGATGTTAAAATTATCCCGCAAATGCATAAAATAGCGGGATGGAGGTAAACCACAGATAGATTCGCTACGCTCACTACAAGTTTACACAGATTCCCCAGATTATAAGGAGGATAGCATGATAAAGAATGTCGGCATTGCATTGGTTGTAATAACTGTCGCGGCCGGCCTATATGCCCAGACCGCCGGCGAGCCGGACAAAAGCCCCCTAACACCCGAGCAGGAAGCCAATCAGAAAAAGACAGCCGAATACCGCCAGAAATTGGCGGATAATCCGAATGACATAGAACTACACCGGTCATACCAAAACTTTATGCGCCAATTGGGCGGGCTGAATGACCTGAAAGAGGAATATCTCCTGAAACTCAACGCCGCGCCTCAGAATCCGGTTCTTTATTACCTTTATGGGCGGCTGACAGAGGGAAAAGAACTGGAGGACTCATTCAAGCGGGTGCTGGAACTGGAGGCCAAAACGCCCAGTCCAGAACTGCGCTTCTGGGTCTATTTCGGGTTCGGCCAATATTATCTGGATGCCAAGAAATACAAGGAAGCGCTCCAATACCTGGAGATGGCGTCAAAACTCAGGCCCGACTCGCTGGATGTCCTGCACCAAATGGCTTTGGTACATTATGAGACAGACAATATCACCGAGGCGATGAAAATCTGGGACAATATACTGGAGGTCAAGAGCGACTACCTTGATGCGATGCTGGGCAAGGCGCTCATCTACAAAAGCCGCGGTATGTATGACAATGCCATCACGGAATTAGAAAATATTCTTAAGACAGATGTGACCTTCTGGCGGGCTTATGAACCGCTGATTCAATGTTGCCACGCCAAGCAAGATTATAAAAAGGGCGAGGAACTACGAAACAAAATCAGGGAACCTGCCCTAAAGAACGCTAACTTTAAGATATCAATCTTGACTATTGACGCTGTCAAGTTAGACAAGAAAATAATCGTAGCCGAAGAGAATATCAAGTATGAACCCTTTTCAACGGCGACAAAACCGCCCTATCTGATGTACAAATTCCGAGTGTATCTGAAATCGATAAATGATACCCCTGATATAATTTATGAAATATATGACAAAGGGTGTAGGTGTGAGAACAGGTTACTGATTATCCGTAAAGAAACATTAAATGGCACCACTAAAGAGAAGACGATAAAAGACGAAGCCCCTATACATCCCTATTCAGAACTATTGAACCTGATTAAATCATTAGAGAAGTAACCTGTGGCTAAACTGCACAATATCAAACTAACCATAGAATACGACGGCACGAATTACTGCGGCTGGCAGACGCAGAAAGGCGACATAACCGTCCAGGAAACGATAACCAAGGCGTTGACCGTGATTGTCAAGCATAAGGTCACGCTCTATGGCGCCAGCCGGACCGACAGCGGCGTCCATGCCAAAGGACAAATAGCCAACTTCCTCACCAAATCAAGGATGACGCCAAATCAATTCGTGCGGGCGCTTAATTCCAACCTGCCTGACGACATTGTCATCCGCTCGGCAAAAGAGGTGGATAAAACATTCAATTCCAGGTTCAATACCAGAAGCAAGTTATACCGCTATGCCATATTAAACTCCCCTATCCCGTCTGCCTTGGACCGGAATTTCTATTGTTTTGTGCCCTACCGAATCTCGCTGGCCAGAATGAGAAAGACCGCTCGTTATTTAGTCGGCGAGCATAATTTCCGTGCCTTTGCGACCAAATCGTCTGCCAAAGAAAACTGCGTCAGGAGGATATATTCCATCCGGATAACCAAAAAGGGTGATTATATTTACGTGGATATCAAGGGCAACGGATTTTTGTATAATATGGTGCGCACCATTGTAGGAACATTGTTATTGGCCGCCCAGGGAAAGATTAGGCCGGAATATATCAAGGAGATTCTCAACTCGCAGGAAAGAAAAAAGGCAGGTCCCACGGCGCCGGCCGCAGGACTCTGCCTTCTCAAGATAAACTATTAAACTACGTTGACGACGGGGTTGCCGGGTTTTCCGTCTTGGGCGCTTCGGGCGCCGCGGCCGACTCGCCAGCCGGCTCCTCTTCATAGAGTTCGGTCATCTCAATATCGTCAACCTTCTTGCGCATCAACAGGTATATGATGGTATGCGCCGAGAAGATATACGAAACAACATAGGCCAGAAGCATTCCAACGAGAAGCACCAGCCAAAAGGTTATGATATAGGCCGCAATCTGGTAAGTAACAGGCGCAGATGCAGGCATCGGCCAGCAGTTGAATAATCCTGTCATAGCCAGGATGTCCTGCAATTTCATCCCCATCCCCAATTTAACCGTTCCCAGTGAAACGGCAATCATCATCCATCCGAAAATCCAGACAAAGGCAGTGGTTACTATGCCATAAACCTTGGCGGTCAGCACATACCAGATATAACGCCAGGGTTCGGCATAGAGATACTGGAAACTGCGGCTGACAGCATCAAAGGCGTCCGATGACTCCACTGCAATGGTGGCAATAAAGAACCTGGCGCTGAAGACATAGCCGATAAAGATAAAAACCATTATAAAGCCGGAGATTATTGCCATAGGCAGCAATAACGCCACCAGCAGTTCGCCGACATAGGGAATCCGGCCGACCAGGCCGCCGAGCAGATTGCAAACCAGGAAGAACAGGAATCCAAGAATGGACAGGATAAACGGCGAGAACAGCGATATATATTTCTTATTGGCGAATGAAATCGCCTTGCCCAAGCCAAGCCCTTCATCCTTGGTGATATTTACTGCGGCAATCCGGCTGATAATGCCGCCCAGATAAGACCAGACCAGTATCAAAGCCAGATATAACCCGGCGAAAAGGGTATAAATCTTCCAGGGCGTGCCGGCCATTATGGCCTCTTTTGCGCTCTTATGAAGTTCGCAGGGGTCAGTTATGCCCTTAAGAGCCGGATTAAGATGCTGGCCAATAAGAACCGGCACAAGTCCTACAATAACCATGGTGCAAAACAACCCGATAAAACCGACAAACATCTTCTTGATGTCCAGGGCCACCGAAAAGCCGTTAAAGATGTCCGTCCAATTGCCTTTTAGTTTCCTCATATTTTCTCCTTTCGTTGAGATTTATCTGTTTCATTATAGTTTCAGCCGTTATAAGAGTCAAGAATAATGAATATTTATCTATTTTTCCACCGCATACAGATAGCCGTTGTCGCCGGTTATATAAATCGTGTTATTCCACACGGACGGCATTGACCGAATCCTGCTTTTTGTCTTGTATCGCCATAATTCCTTGCCCTCGTTAACCGTTATCGCATAAAGATGAGAATCCTCGCTCCCGAAATACACGATTCCGTCTTTTCTGGATATTACGACACCGCCGCCCAGCGGTCCCTTTGTCTCAAACTGCCATACCGGCTTTTGGGTGGTTATGTCAAGGGCGTATAGAATGCCATCCAGGCAGGGAACCAGTAGAATATCTCCGCTTATATTAAATGGCGCGGCTATTTCCTGCTTTAACCGGTAAGTCCATTGGACCTTTCTTGTTGACAGGTTCACGGCATAAACCGTATTATTGGTCCCGCCCGTATAAAGCATATTTCCGCTGATAACCGGCGAATTCAGTTTTCCGCCCAGCGATAAACTCCAGATTTTCTCGCCGTCAGCCAGGTTTGAGGCGTGAAGCATACCATCATCCGAAGTAATATATACGACCTGCTTGTCCACCACGCCTGCGTTTACTATCCTGGCGCCGGCATTGTATTTCCAGAGAACCGTACCGTTTTCGTCTATGGCGTAAAGGTTTTTATCCGTGCTGCCTATCAGGACAATCTTACCGTCCGGAGAAAAGAATGCGGAAGCCCTGACCGGACTGTTCGTTTCAACCCGGTATATCTTCACAGCAGCGTTAGAGCGCACTGCATAGAAGTTATTGTCATTTGCGCCGAATACAACCTGGTTATTGGTCATCATAGGCGACGAATAAACCTCTGTGGAATTGTCAGTCCTGAAAGACCATTTCAGTTTTCCGGTTTCGGCATCAACCGCCTTAAGGTAGCCGTCTCTGGTGGTTACGTAAATCGTATCCCCGGCCAGGAGCGGATTGGTTTCTATCGGCGCTCCGGTGTCCAGCGTCCATTTGGCCGTTTTCTCCAGGGAAACCATTAAATATGACTGCTCGTATGATTTAACCTCCTTGGAAAATCTGCTGAAACCCTTTTTAGTTACGGCTATTGTAACCGACTCTTTGACCGGCAGGTAAACCTTTAAGGGCGTTCGGCCCTGCCTGGCTCCGTTGATGGCCACTTCCGCTTCAGAAGGCGTTGATTCCACCTTTACCGGAACCTTAACCGTCTTGGCAATACTGGAACGCGGATAACTATTGAGAAGTTGCCTGATGGCTTTGGCGGCTTCATCCAAACGGTTTGCCTTGTCCAATTCCTGGATAGCCGCGTATAAATCGCCTGCCTGCTTGAGATATTTTTCGGCCTCGCTGATATTTTTCTTCAATTCATCAAGGAACTGTCCGTAATTCTTTGCCTGGCTCTCTGCGATATCCGGCCTGCCGCCCATTGAGGCAACCTTCTGCTCAATTCCTTTCATTGCTTCCATCGTCTTGAGTTCCGATTCTTTCATAACCTTTAGCGCCTCGTCAAAATTGTTGCTCGTATCCCTTGAGTCCAAAGATTTGCGATACGATTCCTTAATATGCGTCAAGTCGGCGCTTATAGCCGCAATTATCTTATCGTCCTTGTTACGGGTCAGCCGTAATATGTCGTCAATCTCCTTCTGCACCGCTGACTTGGTATATATGGTAAGCGGATGCGGGAAGGTGCGGTACCTGATAAGCGCCGATTCGTATTCGCCCTTCTCCTTGATTGGGTCCGCTTCTTTCTTAACCAGCAAAAACTTCGTATAGGTCAGGTAATCCCTCAAGGCAAAGATGCCACTCCCAAGAATAACCATTGAAACCGCGGATATGACAACAATTAAGCGCCTGCGCTTTCTTCTCTGCTCCTGCTGTATTTTACGCAACGTATCCAGCCGGCAACGGGCCTCAGAATGGCGCGGCTCAACGCTCAGTATTTTCTCATACGCCCTGATAACTGCGTCCGTCTTCTGCGAAGGCAGTTCCTTTATGGCCTTATCAATTTCCTCCTTGGACTTGTTATACTCGCCCATCTGGAAATAAGCCGCGGCAAGATACGCCCGCAGGTCAATATCCGCCTTAGTCAGTCCGACAATCTTCTGTGAAAGCGACAAAACCTCGCCCATCTTTTTGGATTTGGCATGTATTTTTATCAATTCCTTACCGACCGTTGCGGCTTCCGAGGCCTGGCCTTGCAACACCCATAAATTAAATAACTGCGTGTGAACATCTTCGTCGGCCGGCAGGAGTGAAAGCGCCTTTTTATACGCCACTGCCGCAAGATTCGTATCGTTTTTGCCGGCAAGCAGTTTGGCCAACTCCTTATATTTCTGTCCGGCCTCGCTCGGACGTTCCAATTTTTCCAGCATTTCGGCAATATTCTCCAATGCCACCCAGTCAGAAGGGTTAGATTTCCATGCCTGTTGGTAGAAAAGCAATGCCTGCTCAAACTTTTTCTCCTTAAGAAGTTGTTTGGCGTAGTTTTTGATTTCTTCCGGACTAATCTCCTTGATAATCTGCCTCTCTTTGAGCCCGTGGACCGCCTTATAGGTCTCAAAGGCGTCCAGCGGCGACTCTTCCACAATATCGTGCAGCGTCTTGAATCCGCTCACTACCCGGAAAACCAATCTTTCATCCTCGGGCAGGCGAATCTCCGCCAGTTTCTCTTCGCAGTCATCAACCAACTTGAACACAGAGTTCTGATTCCCAAATAAATCCTTTACTTTCTCCCAATCCTCGTTACGCTTATGAATTTTGCCAATGAGTGCATTGATATCCAGCATCAGAATTGCTATCGGATTCTGGTCCGACATCAGCGGCTCGGTGGGCGGCGGACCTTCTATGAATTCAAACTTGGCACTCGGCCATCTGAAAATATCGTAGATTTCGTCCTCAATCTGCCCGTGAACTATTCTCTCAAGTTCGTCCTGCTTGATGAACCCCAGATGACAGAGCACCTCGCCGAGTTTGATATTGGCCGTTTTCTGGGTTGTCAGCGCCTGAGAAAGCTGGGTCGGGGTGATAATCCTCTTTTTAACCAGCAACTCGCCTAATGGCAACCCCTTTCGCTCGCCCGTTGACAGAAGCCGGATGCCGTCCTTGGCAAAATATATCTCCTTACGGCTTTTATCATCATTGACCACCAAAGTGCCCTCTTTGCCGGAATTGGTAATTAACTGAAAAACCTCGGTTAATGCCAATGTGGACAAGTCACCTTTTAATCCCATAATCTATCGCACCTCTTCTGTATAAATATACAATCCAACGGCTTTTTTATGTCGCTTTTATTTCGGTTTTTCTTCCTGGGCCGGAGCAGGTGTTTCAGGTTTCATCTCCGGCTTAGGCGCGGATTCCGGTGCTGCCGACGGCGTTGTGGTAATCAGCATTGGCAACGGCTTTAAGACATCGCTGAATATGCTGTACATTGCCTTCATCAACATCTCATCCTTGATAAACTTAATCAAAAGGTCATGGTCATAAAACATTATCTCAGGGTCATTCGCCTTGAGCAGGTTTGTCAGGCCGGTAAACTCCTTCATCAGGTTATTCTCGGAGGCAAAATCATATATCCGGCAGTTTGGCTCGCCTAACATATCCATAATGTTCAACGCTTTTATCAGGCAATCATTGGATTGTCCGGGCCGGTTCACCTCTTCGGCAACCAACCTGAATAAACTCTTCTTCAGCCATTCGGTTCCTTTGCATTCATCTGCCTTGCGATAAGGCGTTGCCAATTCCGTCATTGTATAAATAACCCTCTCGCGAAGGTGCGGCTGCCAGTAAATAATTGAATCTTTGGTCAATAATTCAATGATTTTCTGGTCGTTAATCAGTTTTAACGTATCAACCGCCAGATATGCCACCGGTGTCTCCTTGGCCGTGACCAACCGGTAAATATCCTCGCTCGACTCCTTGACCTTGAATTTTCCGAGAAACTGCATAGTCCGAAGATGAAGCAGACCCCAGTTGAGTTTCTGATTGTAACTTTCCAACATCTTCTTTCTTGTGTTTACCAACCGTTCCTTCAGGGTCGGCGCGGTTGAATCAGGTATCGGGGAACTGCCGTCCTTTTCCTTTTTTACATTCCCGTGTTCCCGTAATTCCTTCAGTTCATCCCTGAACAACTCCGGCGGAGTCCAGCCGTATTTGCTCAAATCCATCTTAATAACCTGGAGTAATTGGGGAATGGCCTCCTGGTATTCCATCTGGCTGAAACAGTATATTATCGCGCACCTTAACGTTAAGGTATCCTCGGACATCGGTTTGTTAAATTGTTCCAGAAGAATCGGGCCGCTTACGGACTGTGGATGCTTCCCGAGCCGGCGGATTGCCCAGAGTTTGGTCGCCAGGTCTTTTTCATCCAGCGCCTCTTTAAGACGTTTTATCTCTACATCCTTATCCAAGAAAGTAAACCCAATAGGGTTATCTAACCCATTTGCGGTTGGCAGGCAAATGCGGCCGGTATTCATCGCCAGCAAAAGCAACAAACACATCCCAAACAATCTAATGATGCTCCTCATTATTTACATCCCAATTCCTTCAGGGCTTTTATGGCCCGTTTCCTATCGTCATTGGTTATGCTGTTAAGGGCTTTTATATCTCTGATTACCTCCTGAGGCACTTTATCCTTTTCTCCCAGTTCCACCAGAGCAATCGCCGCCCATCCGCGTGCTTCCTTATTCCGGCATTTAAGGAGTTTAATCAGTTCCGGTACGGCTTCCTTGACGCCCAATTTTGCCAGTGCATAGGCCGCGGACTTACGGACTTCATAACACTGGGCCCTGGTTATCCTGACTGATTCCTCAAAAGGCGCCCTGTTACCTGTTTCTTCCTGCGAATTTATAATCAGGCGGCGCACCAGCCATTTATCGTCCTTCAGCAATCTCATCAATTCTGGAATAACCTCTTTTGCCTCCATTTCACCAAGCGCATACGATGCGGCCTGGCGCAGTTCGTTGTTATCACTTTCTTTCAGCATCCGCTTCAGGTCGGGAATTATTTCCTTGGCTCCGAGGTCTCCAAGCGCGATAACGGCGGCTCTAGTCATTGTTGGCACGTTAAATTGTTTCATCAACTCGGGGATTGCCTCCTTGGCGCCTAATTTGCCCAGTGCCGATGCCGCCTCGTTGGAAACGTTTCCGTCCTTGTCATTCAGCAACTTGATAATATCCGGAATTGTCTCCCTGGCGTCAAATTCCGCCAGAACCGAAACAACCGCGCTCTTGGCATAGCCGGTTTCCTTGTTAAGCCATTTCTTAAGGTCCGGTATCATCTCCCGGTCGCCAAATTCCCCCAGCAATGCGATAGCCACGCCGCGCACAGAAGCGTCTTTATCTTTCAGCAGTTTCTTCAGTTCAGGCATTGCCTCCTTGGCCTCAAGTTCGCCGAGCGCCACGGCTGCCGAGATATTCAGGTTCCTATCCTTATGCTTCAGGAGTTTCACCAATTCAGGAATGACATCGCGGTGCCCCAGTTTTGCCAATGCAATTGCCGCGGTTGAGCGAGGGTATTTCTCGCTGTCCTTGAGCAGTTTGGTGAGTTCAGGAATCGCCTCTTTGGCGCCCAACTCGCCCAGGAAAAAGGCCGCATAACCGCGGACTATTTCCTGTTTGCTTTCCAGCAGTTTAACCAATTCCGGGATTGACTCTTTGGAGTCAACCCTCTCTATCGTTTCTCTGACCAGTTCATAATTCCACCAGTTGTCCTCTTTTAGCATCAGTGAAATCGCCCCTTTATCACCCATCTCCATCAGGGCATAAGCCGCCGAGTTCACCAGGGTTTTATCCTTATCATTCACCAATTCTTTTAATCTCGGGATTGCATCCCAGGCGCCGAGCAGCCCCAGGGTGCATGCCGCGTAACTGCATACCGCTTTGTCAGTATCGCTGAGCATCTTAACCAGTTCGGGAACTGATTCTTTTGCCTCAAGTTCGGCCAGCGCCAGGGTTGCCGAAATACGGATAGCCCAGTTGTTCTTCTTCACCAGCGCGGTCAAATCCGGAATGGCCTCCCTTGCGCCTATTTTGCCCACGGTATAGATGGCCGCATTACGGACCGTGTCATCCTCATCGTCGTTGATGATTTTCACCAGCGCCGAAACCGCTTCTCTGGCGCGGAATTCGGCCATTGCCGCCGCGGCTGACTCGCGCACATCGCCGCTCTTGTCTTTTAATAACCGCATTATATCGGCCGCCAGGTCTTTTGCCTCAAGTTTCCTCAGGGCGTCAACCGCGGCCTGGCGCACGGTCCATTCCTTATCTATCAAAAGCCGCTTTAATTCCGGTATGGCCTCCTTGGCTTCCATCTCGCCCAACGTATAGGCCGCGGAACTGCGCAATGATTCCTTATCTGAATCCAGACGCTTGATTAATTCTGCCACCCAGCCGTCTTTACTCTCCGCCCAACCTGAAGCAACCAGTGCCAGAACCGTCAATAACACCAGCGAACAAATCAATATTTGTTTCATATCCTGGCTCTCCTTTGTCTACCCTATTTCAGACGCATCCTTGACAAATTCTTTCCAGAGGGTGTATTTCCTGTCGTTGAGCAACCTGAAAATGCTCTGGCTGAATTTCGGCGCCTGCGGCTTGGCTATCAAATTCATCCCGGCCTCCTGCGGCAGGCGTCCGCCTTTCCTGGTATTGCATTTATTGCAGCAGGTAACCACATTGGTCCATTCGGTTGTCCCTCCACGGGAACGCGGCACCACGTGGTCAATTGTCATCAAACCCAGGGCGTATTTCTTGCCGCCCCGATGGGCATCGGGGCTGCGCTTCACTCCGCAATACTGGCACTGGTAATTATCGCGCATCATTATGTTCTTGCGGTTAAACTTTAATTCCCGCCGGGGCAATTTGCCGTATTCCATAAGCCGTATCACACGCGGCACCATTATCTGCACGTTTGGCGTATGGATATAATCAGTGAATTCCCGGCCGTTGTTCCTGGATTCCTCAATCCAGTGTTCAAACCGGTAGTTATCAAACCGGCCGTTGTTCTTGTGGACCACCTCGGCGGAATTTTTGGCCAGAAAAACAAAGGCACGCCGGGCTGTAATCACCCGCAAGGCCGTGTAGAATTTATTCAGGACCAGAACGCTGCTGCTGAGAATATTACCTTTACTGTCTGACTCCATAATCCTTATTCCCTGCTTACACTGCACGGCTTATTTCTTCTATGGTATCCTGGTTTTCCACAGACGAGATATCACCCAACGGCTCGCCCAGATATTTACGCTTAATCACACCCCGGACTATTTTAGCTGAACGCGTCTTGGGCAATGCCTTGACAAACTTCAATTCCTCCGGCTTAAGGGTCTTGCCAAGATGCTTTACCACCTGTGCCTTGAGTTCTTCCCTCAAGGCCTCTGAAGATACGACACCCGGGTTTAATACCACAAAACAGACCACGGTCTCGCCCTTTATATCATGCGGCACACCGACGGCTGCGGCCTCGGCCACTGCGTTATGCTCAATCAGCGCCGCCTCTATCTCAGCCGGTCCGGTCCGCTTGCCCGCCACCTTTATCGTATCATCGCTCCGGCCGAAAAGGAACCAGAACCCGTCCTCATCCACCTTGGCCCAGTCGCCGTGATACCAAACATCCGGCCATTTGGAAAAATACGTATCCAGATACCTTTGTGGGTCGTTCAGGAATCCCTTGGTCATAGAAGGCGCTGGCTTCTTGCAAACCAGATGCCCGATGCCGCCCCGAATCGGCCGGCCCGCATCGTCAAAGACATCTATATCCATCCCTAAACCCGGCCCGCGCAAGGTGCAGGGCTTCAACTCCGTTATCGGCAAAGGCGATAATAAACAGCCTACTATCTCTGTCCCGCCTGAAATATTTATAATCGGGCACCGCTTGCCGCCCACCTTTTCAAAGAACCAGGTGTACGAATCAGCATCCCAGGGCTCGCCGGTTGACCCGAGCATACGCAGGGACGAAAGATTATGCCTGGCCAACCACACGTCGCCGTAGGTAATCAATAATCTGATGGCGGTCGGCGAGATGCCCAGCGAATTTATCTTATGCCTTTCAATAATATCCCAGAGCCGGTCCGGCTTGGGGAAATCAGGCGCCCCTTCGTAAATCACAAAGGTCGCGCCGAAGAACGTAACCCCTATCATCTCCCACGGGCCCATCATCCAGCCGATGTCCGTGAACCAGAAGAATACATCATCCTTCTTTACGTCAAAATAATAACCCAGTTCCTTGGCCATCTGGGCAAGACACCCCGCGTGCGTATGCACCGTGCCCTTGGGCTTTCCCGTAGTGCCTGAAGTATAAATAATAATGGAAATATCCTCTGCCTCAAGCACCTCGGTCTGGCACTCGGCCGATTGCTTATCTAACAATTCATCCCAGAAATAGTCCCGGCCTTTGGTCATCGGAGTACTTGCCCCGCTCATAACCTCTGCTTTGGGTTGCCCTGATTGAAGGTTATGTGCGGGGGCAGACAATCCCAGCCGCTTAACCACTATAATATTCTTCAATGAAGGAATATCTTTTGCCGCTATATCCACTTCCTTCTTGAGCAGAACCTGCTTGCCGCGCCTCAAGCCGCCGTCTGCGGTGAATATCACCTTTGCCTTGGCGTCGGCCAAACGGGTTGATAACGCCGTTGACCCGAATCCGGAGAATATGGGAATCACCACTGCGCCTATCTTAAGGCAGCCGAAAAACGCCGCCACTATCTCCGGTATCATCGGCATATAGATGCCTACTGTGTCGCCCTTCTTAATCCCCAATGACTTCAGGGCATTGGCCGCCTGGCAAACCATCTTGTTCAACTCGGCATAAGAAATATTCCTAATTGCGCCGTCATCGCCCTCCCATATGAACGCATTGCGAATTGCGGATTGCGGATTGCTAATATACCTGTCAATGCAATTATGAACAATATTTATC
The DNA here is from genome assembly GCA_040753835.1 of Planctomycetota bacterium. Taxonomy (GTDB): domain Bacteria; phylum Planctomycetota; class MHYJ01; order JACQXL01; family JACQXL01; genus JACRIK01. Next base: position 518 of record JBFMDM010000016.1, on the reverse strand, counting down.
TTGCCGTTGATAAACCATTTCGCCCAAGGGAACCCCTTTGAAGCATCCAGCACCTTTGTATACGGCTTGAACCACTCCACACCAAGGTCTTTTAATGCCTCATCCCAGAACCATTCTATATCGCCGGTTGAACATCCAACCAGTTCATTATAATCCTTGATGGAATGTTTCTGCATAAAGCGGGAGATATTGCTCTTGGCGAGATAATCGCCTGAAGGAGTCCAGATTATATCTTTCATAGCCACAGATTACACAGATTTTACAAATTTATCAATATAATTAGTTGAAATTTATCCTGTTTTCTGCTATAATCCCAAAAGAAACGACTGAAGTGAATTAATCAGAATATCCGTTTAATCTGCTTAATCCATTTACGCAATTACTATGAAATGCCCTTATTGCAAGCAGGATAACGACCAGGTGATTAACTCCCGTTCATCTGACGACGGTTATGTGATTCGCCGCCGCCGAAAATGTCTTTCCTGCAAACGCCGCTATACCACCTACGAAAAGCGCGA